>JAUNGD010000007.1 GCA_030524705.1 Lachnospiraceae bacterium
AGCATCCCGGAGCCAAACAGCGTATGTTTACTGCTGTTCTGAACAGTGAACTTCCCGCATGGAAAGTCCGCACGCCGAAAAAATGCCGCGCGCATTAATCCCCTCCTGTTCAGGGAAAGCGTCCCCGAAGAGACGCATATGGCCGAAATTGTTTCCCAAAGCTCCGTTTTTCGGAACGCAAAAAACTCCACAATGGAAAACAGACCCTTGGTCTAACAATAAAGCACAAGCCGGAGTGTTTCATCCGGCTTGCCAATAGTCTTGTTCATTTTTTTGCACTGGGGTTAAGCCAAGCTATTTCTTGATGACTTCCATAGGGTATTTTACGCCTTATGATATTTGCTCGATACTCAAGCCCATATCATATAAGTTCTTCGCCGTTTCCCTTTTAGCTTTCTTCTCGCCTGCCGCGAGACCTCTATTCTCGGCCGCTCTCAGTCTGGAGTTCTCATTCAACTTCACGCTCAACAAATACTCATACCGGTCGCGAAGCTTCTGGTCTGCATTGGCTCTATGGTAAAGGTCGTGAAATTATCCATTCCTGCCGTCCTTGTTTCCGGCATCTCCACATTATAAATTCTAATCTTGTCGGAAGCTATCCGAACCGGTTCCTTTGTGTACATAAACTTGACCGGCTAACTGCGGATATTAGCTGCGCATATCTACGATTTCCGCGATGGGTGGATTTTCACTTCCGTCTTCACGGGCGGGGCTGCCAAAGAGTTTGTTCACGCCGGGATATGTATTATCCAGGAGAGTGATCAGGTTTGCTTTAGCGGCAACCTTTTCATCCATGCCAATCTTTCGTTCCCGTTTACGAGGATATTATCATTAAGCTTTTGAAAAATAAAAAATTATTTTTAAACTCTTGAACATTTTTAGTATACTTTCCCAATTTATAGCAAGCATAAATATAATTAGCAAAATTTGAATAATACAATTTAGCGAAAAAATGGCTGTCACGGATAGAATACATAGAATTCCCCAACTTAATAAAACCTTCCAATATGAATTTATTAATATTTTATCTCCAACTGCTTTTTTTCGTATCGCATATATAATATAACTAGAAATTGCTGTTGCTATAGTTGCTCCTTGTATTCCTAACAAATATATTAACAAAATATTTAATATGATATTAAAAGCAGCTCCATATATAGCGGATTTTGCCATGCTCTTAGAATCTTTAACTGCCAAAAGTATTGGTCCCAAAAATCCTGATGCTGAATTTAAAACACTTGCAATTAATAAAAATGGTACATATTTCCATGCAACAAAAAAATCATTTGCGTAAAGAAAATGAGCCAGAAATTTTGACGTTAGAATAAGCACCGAACAACTAAAGCACATTAAAAGGTTGAAATATACAAATGTTTCTCCATAAAACTCTTTAGTTCTTTTTCCGCCATATTCTTTAATTGCTGATATTTGCCATGCTTGAATGAATATCTGCTGAAGGGTATTTAGAATACTTGGAATTTTATAAGCTACGGATAAAATTCCATTTGCAGCAGCCCCACAAATAAAGGCGACCGTATATCTATCCGATGTATTATTAATCCACCAACTCAGAGATGTGGTAATAAGAGGTAGACAATATATCAACATTTTTTTCTGCAATGACTTATTTATTTTTATCCATTTACAATAATTCCAAATTTTCAGTCTGATAGCATAATATAAACACGGAATTGCCTGTGATAAAATATTAGCTATAAAAAATCCGTATAGGCCATTTTTAATTACAAGTAAAAAATATAAATTACTCGCAATCAAAACGATAGTCCCTAATACACCTGCAATTCCCATATCGGCAATTTTTTCTAATCCCTTTGCAAATTGTATGAAAAATTGATTTAACACATAAAAAGCATAATAAAGAAAAATAAGAATCTCATATCCGGAAGTCTGTGGAAAAAGTCCTCCTTTTAAACAAATCAGCAAGAATAAAATTACTGGAAAAAAACTTCTTATAATATACCTTATTCCAATTGTAGCTATCTCTTCAGTGGAATATGCTTTATCCATTGAAAAACGCATAACTGCATCAACAATATTTAAAGATAACAGAGGAAATAAAAGTTGTACCGTAGATACTACGAGATCATACATTCCATATTCTGCAGTGGACAAAATACTTGTATATAATGGAACCAAAAGAAAAACTAAAATTTTGGAAGCAAAATTACTAACTGTTAATATTCCAACATTTTTTGCCAGATATTTAAATTTTCTGTTCATATCCTATTGTACCTTCTATTATTTATTAAAAATTCTCCACTTAAAGTTATAGAGTAAAGAATAAACCCTTATTTTATATAGTGCCTTTATATAAAAAGGCATCTTAACTCTTTTTTCCCATTTTATTTTATAATACTTTAATAAATCGAAGATATTTTCAGCTGTAACTCTTTCAAAAAATTCCTTCCTCCATTTATTTTCAATGTGATTTTTAGTGAGTACATGGTGGCTATCAATAATATCATCAATATTTCCCTCATAACTTATCATTTTATCATCAATTTGGGAAAGTATATTTTTGCCCTTATCAGTCAAAATAATAACGGCAGAGGATCCTTTATTCCGGCTGTCTCTTAATCTATTTTTATTAATTCCCCAGTCATCACTTAACAAAATGTCTGCATTCACTTTGTTAAGCTTAAAGTTGCATTTCATACAACTCTCGTTTATAAATAATCCTTCACCAAAATTTACGCCATATAGATTTTCATGCAGTAAAACTTCCCGTATTTTTTTCCCATTCATAAATTCAACATATATCTCTGGCATAAGCCAGCCATGTTTTTTATCTCGCATCTCAACTCTTTTTAATTTGCTGCTTTCTTTCTTCTCTAAAAAATTACGATAATACTCCCATATTTTAGGTGAAGGGATACCCCCACATACAACGGCACAACACACTAATAGATCATTTCCTTTTTCGCCAATATATTGTTTTAATGCTGTTGTCTGACATCCGGTCCCACAAAATAAGACCTTTCTTCCTGATAAGATATAATCTCTTATTTCTTTAAAACAGTTCTGCATATTACTTTGAACATATTTTGAACCACGCATTTTTTTCACTGTCTCAAGTTGTTCTGTACATACATGTTTCGCAACAAATGTATCATCCCAAATACATCCACATACAATTCCATTCTGTCTTAATATATATTCTGCTAAAGCATAAAAAACACCACCAGAACAACTATTACTACGTTGATCAATATTTTTCACAAACATATATTTGCTTATGGAAGCATCTTTATCTCTTTCTATATTATTACTAAGTAAAGGACAAACCTTCACACACCTTTTGCAATGTATACATTTATCAGCATCCACCACGGGTATATAGAAACCATAGTTATCAGCCCCCATAGTAATTGCTTTCTGGGAGCATATAGAATAACATGCAGAGCAGCCTACACATCCATTTTCTGGATTAACACTATTCATTTTTTTCGATTCCTTTCATATTAGCGCAATGCATTTACTAGCCATTCCATTGAATCATTGCGTATTTCATTTAGTTTCTTGTTCACATTACTATATTCAATATCACTGTATTCATGCAGTCTTGCATCTTCTCTTTCTTGTAATCCTACACTTTCCAATAAGCTCTGAACTCGAACAGGATTAGTTTTATTTATTACTGCAACAAAATTTCTGTTAAGATTTATTGAAAATGCTGTTCCATGAAAGGAATCTGTTAAAATTACCCTTGCATTGGAAATATATGTAACCAGCTTTTCTGGCATAATATTGTAAATTGCCTTATTCACATGCTTGTATTTTTTTGAATGAGATTGAATATTATAAATTGGTAAATTTAACTGAGTAATATACTTTTCAATTCTGTCCCAATATAATTCAATATTTCCGCCGACAAAGTATGTTAATATATATGGTGTGGAAGCATTAAAGGAACTCATTTCTTTCTCAAATTCTTTCCTCCATTGGTCTCCTGTTAGAAGTAGGGTTGGATCACAGACAACTTTAATATTTGTTTTGCAACTACTTTGTAGTAAATTTGCAGCATACTTTTCACGAACACTAATACTATTAAATCTTTCCAACATTCTCTTATATGTATTAAGCTCTTCAGAAGAAAAAACATGACTTCCTACACTTGAGGCATATGAAACTCTCTTTTTAGGCGTACCAAAGTCTAAAAGAAAACCTCTATCAATCCCTCCTGTTACTTCTGGATTCCAAATCTGGTCTGACCCGGCAAGCAGAATTTCATAATCTGTGTTTTTTAACTCTTCTATAGTATTATATTTCTTCTTACTTACATATTTATAAAAAGCATCAAGATTTTTCTTCTTTCTGACGGGATCCTTGCATCCTTTAAACAAAAACATTCGAACAATCCAATTTATAACCAAATAGATTTTTTCTATAATATTTTGATGTTTTATTTTAAGTTCTGTTTGCTCATATTTGTTTTCATAATTGATAAGCTCGGCTTCTAATCCCATGTTTTCTAATACACGTACAGTAGCATATGCCTGAAGAGCTGCACCATAACTATGTCTTGCATGATGAAATGTTATAATTCCTACTTTTCTCATTTCAATTATCTCCTTCACTTTAAAGCAACAGATTGCAAAAAGTATTTTGTTTACAATAGTCCGATGTGATTTTACATAACGCCATTGGCATCCAGAACGTTGCTGTTTCAAATCCATTTATAAACATTAGGGGGACAAACAAAATCAATAGCATAGAAACTATAAACAGTATATTTTCCCTTCTAACTGTACAATAAACAATGTACTGCCATCCATACAATATAGCACCTAAAATTCCTACACTTGTGATTAAATCTACAAAACAACTATGAGTATACCATCGGACATGCTGCTGCGCAAAATAAGTGCCTGATTGAATACCACTACCAATCCAAGGTCTGCGCAAAAAGCCTTCTATTGCATATCCCCATATTGTTAATCTTATATTTTCAGTATATCCATCTACATCAGACATTCGTGAAAATAATGCAGATCCACTTAATCCCAAATATACAGCCAAAATAAGAATAACAATAGCAAATGATATCATAATTGAACGACCATTAATACCTGACATAAAAATGTATTTGACTATAATAAATGAAAAGCAACTCAACATCGCTACCAAGGCGCCCCTTGAACCTGTCATAAAAATCGCAATAAAAATTATTCCTGAGTATATCAAATATTTTTTCTTTTTACTTCCAAATAGAAAAGAAGTGAAAAAATAAAAAAAACCAAATACTATATATGAAGATAAATAATTTTCATCTTTCCGAACTCCTAATATTGTTAAACTTACTCTTCCATTAACCAAATTATATGACAAAAAGATATTCACTAATAACCATAGAGCAAGCACTAAAGTAATATAGGCATAAAACTTTAGTATATTTTTAATATCATTAGCATTATAGTCTCTAATCGTTATAAGAATATATAATACTATAAATATAAAAAAAGAACTTGCTGCTGATCCCCACTCTACAACATCTGATAGAATTGTTGATATAATTGTAGAGAAACATATCAGTATTGTTACTAAATAGTTTTGCATTTTTTCTAAACTAAATTGCAATTTTATAAAGCATAAGCCGTATACCAAAACAACTGGATATAGTATAAATGCTATAGATGCATGATATTGATTCTTGTTAAATATAGTAACAGCTATCATAATGTAATATGCTAATAGTGTTGGGCGAATTAACATTGGCTTATTTGTACTGCTTGTATTCATTGATCTGTTCCTTTTTTACATCAAGTGTAATTTTGTTTACGGTTTAAAATGTTATATACATTTCTTAAAATCACTAATCCATAATATAAATGGTATTTTATTGCAATCGCTTTTATATAATGATTCCTCCTTAACTGTTTAATATCAATCTTCTTAAAAATATTTCTATACGGAAATTCCTTAAAATAATTTCCGCATTCTTTTTGTTTCTTTAAGAATGAATCAGGGTTATTGGCATTAAAAAATTTTTGTGTAATACAAATTTCCATTGATAAAAGTACAGTATAATAAACTGAATCTGTAAAATCCTGTTCTTTATGGAAATGATTAATGAACTTCCAAACTTGCTGAAGGTATAGCTTGTGTTCATAATCGGCATTAGGTCTATACATATTAACCATACTATTTTCCGTAGATCTGTAGTGATAAAATGGCTCGTAAATGTAAACTATTCTTTCTGCATATTCAGTAGTATATAAAAAGAATAAGCCATCTTCTCTATACGGAACATTTATAAACCTGATATTATTTTTGTCCAAAAATTTTACAGATACAAATCTCCAACACGCACTGTCCAAATTAATGGAATTGTCTGGCAAATTATTTTTAATAAACTCCATTGAGGTTTTCTGCAATTTATTAATATCTTCTACGCCTCGAAACCATGTTTCATTATCAAATGCTGGTTCACTTATAACTTCTCTATCCGGATAGTTTTTACATCCGGAAAAAATTACCATATCTGGGTTTTCATTCCATTTATTCAAATAACTAACAAACTTTTCACAGCAATTTAAGTCCAGCCAATCGTCACTATCAACAAATGTAACCCATGTGCAGTCGACATCTAAGTGATTAATGCCTGTATTTCTCGCAGACGGAAGACCAAGATTTTTCTTATGATGAACTGCTTTTACTCTTTTATCTTTTTTAGCATATTCATCACATACTGCTCCACAATTATCCGGTGAACAGTCGTCAACCAAAATAATCTGTACATTTTGATATGTTTGCTTTAAAAGACTGTTTACACATATATCCAAAAAGTCTTTTTTTACCTTATAGACTGGCACAACTATCCCGATTTTAGGTAAAACCATATTTTCTCCTCGCTATAAACAATATATTATTTACTATATTTGCCATTCCCAAGACACAATCATTAATAAAAAATGGCTATTTCCAATTTTATAATATTTAACTTGCTCTTTTCTTAAAAAGCCAAGGAGCCCTTCCGTAGAACAATTTCCTGCTCCTCGTCCCATACCATTAATTGTAGAAACAGTGTTTTCATATTCTTTATTCATAGGCATGATATCTATACTGTTCCCTGAAATTATAATTCTTCACTTTGGTAGCCCCTATCGCATCCCGTGGATGCTGGTTCGTAAGCCCGGTCAACAGGTATGATGTGTTGTATCCCCATTCCAGTCCATCCCTTTTCCCCTGCTCCTTCAGATCAAGCATATACTTCTGCACCAGGTCAAGCACCGGTTCTACATGATATTTTTTTCCATTATAATATCCCAGTAGTGCCTCCAGATGGCAATTTCCTGCTCCCCTTCCCATGCCATATGCCGTCGCATCAAGGAGTCTTGCGCCCATGTCCTTGGCCTCCAGTGTGTTGGCAAATGCACACTGCTGGTTATTATGGGTATGCACACCAACCAGTTTTCCCGCCGGAGAGAGTTTATCCCTGAACAGGCGAGTGAGATGCCGGATCTGCTTTGGGTACATTGCACCATAACTATCCACAATGTATACGCCCATCACCGGCGATTTGCAAAGAAGTTCCAGAGCCTTCGTAAGCTGATCATCTGTACAGGTGGACATTGCCATAATATTGCATGTGGTCTCATATCCCATTGCATCCGCATATTCAATCATCTCAATTGCCTGCGGAATGGTATCTATATAAGTCGCAACTCTAACCAAATCCACAGGACTTTCTGCTTTTTTGTGAATGTCCTTTCGATAATCACATCGTCCAACATCGCACATGACGGAAATCTTCATCTTTGTCCTGTTTTCACCTACAATGGAACGAATGTCCTCATCCGAGGCAAATTTCCATTTCCCGAATTTCTCTGGATCAAATTGTTTCTTGTCTGCACGATATCCAAATTCCATGTAATCCACGCCCGCATCAAGGTTCGTTTCATAAACCGCCCTTACAAATTCATCCTTAAAATAAAAATCATTTACCAGACCTCCGTCCCTGATCGTTGCATCCACTATGCGGACTCCCTCTATAATTGCCATCTTATTATCCCCCAGTTATATTTTTAAGGTTCCACCGCCTGTCCAATTTCTGCGGACATATATGCGGCATAGATAATTTTTGCCGTGTCGTATGCCATGTCAAACCCAGACTTCGGCTCCCTGTCATACATGATGCACTGCATAAAATCCTTCATTTCATCTGTATAGCCACGCATGACTTCATCCAACAGAAAAGGCTTGTTCCATCCAGTTTTGCTCGGCAGCATTTCAGAAAGATACACATCTCCCAGCCCATCCTCATCCAAAAAATATGTTTCCATCATGTCTGCCATTGTTAGAGTACAGTTGATCGCTGCATCATTACAATACAACTCCACATAATTCTTACTCCCACCAAGCAACGTGTCATTCGCCATAATAACAGCTTTAGACTTATCTGAGAAAGTCAATATAACAGTTCCTGAATCCTCGACATCGTTTGGCCTGGCAGCAATATGCCTGTGTTCATATTTTGTTAACGTGGGAGTCATTCTCCCCATATCAGCCAGGACGGTTTCTACTTTTATTTCCTTTCCCCTTGCCTGTGCCTCCTGCTGCTTGAGCCAAAGGATAGCGCTTAGAGGATGTGCCCCTGTTCGGATAAACGTCCCGCCTCCAGTCTTGCTCCACTCGCCCGCAACCGGGGAACTGGAACCTTTCAAGCTTTCCTCTCCCTTAGCAAAAAGAATCCTGCTCTTTTTCGCCTGAATAATCTCTGCTGCTTTGACGATGGAAGGAGCATAAATAAAGTTCTCGGCATACATAAATTTCTGTCTGGATTCTTCCACTATCTTTTTCAGCCGTTCTAATGACTCCAAGACATGTTTGTACATATCGGTTTTTGATACTGTGAGACCAATCGGAGCCTCATCTTCCGGAAGTCCAAAATAGCCAGTGAGGGGCTTTTCACAAATGACATGTTTTCCTGCTTTCAGCGCCTTCTCTATCATTTCCTCATGTACATATGGCGGCGTACAGATATCGATTACATTGATCTCTTCATCATTCAGCAGATCAGCAAAACGAAGTGAGGCGTTTTCAAAACCGTACCTGTCCTTCATCATATTCACCTGTTCTGGTCTCCGTGCCACAATCGTTTTATATCTGACCGGAAATTCGCTAAACCGTAGCAGAGCATTCATGTGTAACTCTGTTGCACGACCCGCGCCTGCCATTCCAATACATATCTGTTTATTGCCATCCCTGTTTTCCAACTTTTCCATAGCTTCCTCCTGACCCATTATTTATATCCCTAGGTACATTTCACTCTACAAAGGCAACCTGGCTTTACTGTGCAATCTTCTTCTCTATGGTGCTAACAAGTCCACCTACAACCTTTATATTGGTGTCTTCTAGCTCATCATCCGTAAATTCTATCCCAAATTCATCCTCAATCGTTGCGATGAACTGCACAAGCCCCAGAGAATCCACATAGCCGGACTCCACATAGTTTAGAGTCATGATATCCACATCTTCTGGAACTGTATATTCCCTCTGTATGTATTCCGTAACAAAATCTTTTACACTCATTCTTTTACTCCTGTTCTAACGCTTTAATTGTCTAATCCCATTTCCTGTATATATGGCAGGATATTCATACGTTGCAGCTTACCCATCGTATTTTTGGGCAACTTATCCACAATAAATATCTTGTGAGGCTGTTGAAAATCCGCCAAATGCCTTGCACAGTATGTTTTCAGTGTTCTGAGTTTCAGATCTGCATCTTCCTTTGGCACCACTGCCAGAGCGACCACCTCACCCAGCCTATCATCCGGATAAGCGAAAGCAGCACATTCCTCAACCTCCGGAATGCTCACCACAACCACATCAATGTCATGCGGATAAACATTTACCGCACCGGTAATAATAATCTCCTTCTTGCGTCCTGCAAAATACAAGTATCCATCCCCGTCCAGATAGCCCAAATCGCCCGTCCTGAAATATCCTTCATGCGTAGCAGCCTCCATCATTGTATCCAGCTTATAATACCCTTTGCAGGTCAGGCTGGACTTGCAGGCAATCTCCCCAACTTCTCCAATATTCGCATCCGTATCATCATCCCGGAATATTCGAACCTTTGCTTCGTCAAAAGGCGTCCCTACAGATTTCTGTTTATGGGATGCTTTCTGGAAACATATTGTTGTCACAGTGGAGGTTTCCGATGTCCCGTACATCTCATGGAACTCACAGGACAGCTTTTCAATCAGTGCTAGTTTCACATTTTCCTCCAGTAAAGCCGAAGAAGAAACAATTGCACGGAAGCTGTCGATCTGCGGCGCATCTGGCAGCTCAAGTAATTCCAAAATCTGTGCAAGCTGCGCGGAAACTGCTATGGTGAAAGTTACCTGCTGCTCTTTTACACAATTAAGCCACAGCGCAGGTGTAAAACGTGGAAGCAAAATGCTTGTAGCTCCCAGAATCAACGGAAGGATCACTAACCGTTCCGCCAAGGAATGGTACAGTGGGGTAGCCGCAAGAATACGATCTTCCTTCGTAATGCTATATACACGGATATGCGCCATGGCGCGTTCGTACTTATTATTCTGGCTGATATCAATGGGCTTCGGATTGCCTGTAGACCCTGATGTCATGGTGAGGATCAGGCTTTCATTTCCATTGATATTTTCCTTAATCTCCGGGCGTTCCGATGACATTTTTGCTATGTCTGAGAACGGGATTGTCCCCTCAAATTCCCCATCTAGGCAGATGATCACACCAGGGACATCTATGCCACCGTTCCTACTGCTTTCGCTAAGGAAGGACTTCCTTGCAATAAGATGTTTCATATCTCCTGAATCCATCGCCATACGAATGGCATTAAGAGGAAGCGTAGGGTTCAGCGGAACCAGGCATACTCCCATATCTGCCGCTGAAAAGAAAAGGGCCACAGATTCAATACTATTATTCATGGGTATTGCGATATGGTCACCGTAGGCCACTCCGTTAGCAATCAATAAGTTGGAATAGCGGCTAACAAGCTCCGCCATCTCTTTATATGTAGCGGTCTTCCCATCACACCAGATTGCCATTTTTTCCGGCATCTCATTAGCGTTTCGGTAAAGCATATCCGCCAGTCTGCTCCTCATTTTTTCATCCTCCCTTTTATGATCTTATTTCGATTTCCCTTAAAATAACTAACATTATATATCGTTCAGTAATCTCTTACTTTCCACCGGGGACTGCCCTTGCAGGGTTGCCAAATACTTTTTTTCCTGGCTCAACATCTTTTAGAACCACGCTGCCAAGCCCCAGATAAGCTCCGTCCCCAACCTTTATATCCTGTGCTATACAGACGCCTGCGGCGAGGAATACATCCTTCCCAATCTCCACATTTCTCACGATGTTGCATCCGCCGCTGATTACAGTATAATCTCCGATCACATTGTCATGCCCTATTGGGGTAGATAAAAGTGTAACAAAATCTCCAACTGTGGAATTACAGGATAGTTTAGAATAAGGAAACATGATAAACCCTTCTCCATAATGAGCAAATTCACTCAAAAGAGCTGTTGGGTGGATAACCGTTGCAAACTTTGCCCCCTTTTCTTTAAGAATAGATACAATCTTCCTCTTCAATGCCGGAGAACCCATCGCAAGGGCGAATTCCTCGTCCTCCTTCGGCTTCCAGTCGCTAATCGTACCGATGACCGGATAGTCAATCTCCACACCATCCAAGGCGCTGGTATTATCATCGATAAAGCCAAGTATCTCCCATGTGGGAGCCACTTTGTTAATATCCTTAATCCATTGCAACAGTTCACGTCCAAAGCCGCCTGCGCCCACAATTATGATTTTTTTCATCTTGCCCTCCTGATATTTTTCATCAATGTCTGGTTTATAATTTTTGCAATTTCCTCATAATGCTCCAATACGAAGAAATGATTGTTTCCAAATTCAAAAAATTCTGTCTTTCCGGTTGTCAGCCTCTTCCATTTTCTCACAGTGTCAAAAGGCGTATCCTTTTCCGAATAGAGCACCGTACAGTCACAAAAAGGAAGTTCTCCTTTTTCAAACCGAAACTGCTTTGCGATATTATAATCATCCTTCAATGGATGAATAAACAGCCGGAATAATCGCTTATTCCGTGTCACCCTCTCGTCGAATCCACCCATAGTTTTTGCATGTTCAATAAACTCCTCATCCGACAGTTTCGGTAGCGACTCGTCAGCGATACAGGCTCTTGCTCCATAAAACAGATGAACCGGAGCTTCCCCAAGCAGATTCTGTGAAGCAATTTCATATGCCAGTGCTGCGCCCATACTGTAACCGAAAATTGCATAGGGTTTATCCTTTTTTCTGTGTGATTTTATATATTCCACCACATCATTCCGAAATATTCCGTAGTCCGTGATATCCCCTTCATTCAGTCTTGAACCTCTTCCTGAATATTCCACAGTGACTGTTTGTATAAAACTATCCAAATGTTCCGTCATTTTCTGAAATGATGTGGCGTTCCCTCCCGCAAAAGGAAGAAGGAATAATTGAACTGATGCCTGCTCCATATGCTATTTCGTTCCTTTACTTTTTTCTTTGCATTTCAAATTCCGACCAGAAATACTCTTCCTGCTTCTTTGAGACAATCTGTCCCGTTACTCCACTCTCATATCGCTTTTCCGTAAGCCTCTTCTGAACAAAATCATCAAATCTCCCAACTACCCTTGCTGGTACTCCTGCCACAACACTATTGTCCGGCAAATCCCGGTTCACAAGGCTGCCCGCAGCCACAATGACGTTGCTCCCGATCCTGACATTGCCGAGAATAACCGTCCTGGAGCCGATAAACACATTGTCCCGAATTTCAATACATCCAATCTTTTCAGGAATCAAATACCCCCCCCCCTAGTTTCACAGGCAGTCTTCACCTCCCGAAGATTATTCAGCATGACATGCGTGATATCATGTGTGATGAAATCCACTTTTGATGCAATGTGCACGTTATTGCCGATGCGGATCAGATTCGCATACAGCGGTACAGTTCTGTCCATAATGCTGCAGTTTTCGCCAATGGCTCCATAAACATGGTTTTTCCTTAAATAATCCGTCCGCCTGGCTGATCCTAATGTCAGCCAGAGGCGAATAATATGTCTTAATCTGTTCTTTTCCATACAACAATACAGCCCCAATCTATTTAAATTTCATGTAGTTGCCTTCGGAATCCGTCACAAGGCTTTCTCTGTCTGCTATTCCTATAAACTCGCCACGGTTCTCACCGTCAGCGGCCGTCGCTCCCTTATGGCTCAATACGATGCCAACTGTATCTAGGACACTTTTGGCGTCCACCAAGAAACTCACATGATCCACATACCAGACATCTCCTTCGAACTGCTGCTCCCAAGTCTGATCATTTCTCCCATTCACCGTGGATGGATTGGATAAACCCGGCCTAACCTCATGCCGTCTCCGCTGTTCCGGCGTGTACCGATCCAGATAACGTGTGGGCAACGGCCTAGGACCAATGATACTCATGTCACCTTTGATTATGTTCAGAAGACTGGGCAGCTCGTCGATAGACGTTGTGCGGATGAAACTCCCAAATTTCGTGATGCGTTCATTATCCGGGAGGAAGACGCCGTTTTCATCCCGTTCATTTGTCATGGAACGAAATTTCCACATGAGGAATTCCTTATTGTCTTTTCCAATCCGGTGCTGTCCGAACAGAACGGGACTTCCAACATCCTTTCTCACCAGAGCCGCTACGATAAGCATCGGAATTCCGAGTACAAACAACGCGAACCCTGATAAGATTACATCGAGGATACGTTTTATATATTTTTTATACATGTGACCAACTTCTCCTACTCAAAACACCCTCTGACAATTTCAATCACCATGTCAACCTGCTCATCCGTCATCTTATTGTCACTCGGCAAACACAATCCTCTATGAAATACATCCGCCCCGACATCCACGCATCCACCGGCTATGTACGCATTCGTCCGGCATCTGCCGCTGCCATCCACCGTGATAAACGCATGATTCCGGTACATCGGCTGCATGTGCATCGGCTTCCATATTGGGCGGCCTTCTGCGTTATACTTGCTAAGCCATTCCAATATCTCCGTAGGACAGCTTTTTCCATGCTCTGCTATATAAAGGCTTTCATTATCCGACCTTACTTGCCTGCACATAGCGTCTTCATCTATCAACAAACAGCTGAGCCAGTAGTTCGGCGTGCTCCCTTCCATGATCGGATTCATGGACACAGGCAGATCTTTGAATCCCTCTCTGTAGCGTTCATAGATTCGTTTCTTATCTGCAATATGCTCCTCCAGATACCCATACTGCCCACGGATGACTCCAGCGATTACATTGCTCATGCGGTAGTTATAGCCCACCTCTTCATGCTGGTACCAGGCTGCGTTTTCCCTGCTCTGGGTAGACCATTTTCTTGCCCGATTCGCATCTTCCAAAGAATTTGTCAGCAAACAGCCTCCAGAAGAACCTGTGATGATTTTATTGCCGTTATAGCTGATAGCCCCATAATCACCAAATGAGCCGGTCTGCTTCGCTGCTGTGACTCCATTCTCCACGACATTTATGGTAGCGCCCATAGACTCCGCTGCGTCCTCTATAATCAGAGCACCGTGCTTATCACAAATCTCTCGTATCTTCACGATATCTCCAGGGAAGCCGTACAGATGCGCCATCACCACAAGCTTCACATCCGGGTAGATTTCAAAAGCTCTCTCAAGCGCTGCCGGATCCATGTTCCATGTCTTTGGGTCTGTGTCGATAAATACCGGGATACCGCCCTCGTAAACAACAGGATTGAGAGTCGCATCAAATGTCATATCTGAACAGAATACCCGCTTGCCTTCCACTGCTCCATGCGATATGTCCGGCTTTCCATAGAGCCTCTCTCCAGCCAGCTTCACACAGAGATGGAGTGCTGCTGTGCAGCAAGATAATCCCACTGCGTATTTCACGCCGGCCTTTCCGGCGGCGATGCATTCGACTTCATTGATATTTTTACCTCCTATTGTTACGGTAGGGACATAGTTTTTATGGTATTTGGGAGAGTTATTACCCGCGGGTATTGTCATTAAGATTTAGAATAAAAAAGACGCAAAAAAGCTGCTCATCACAGATTTGTTAATCTGTGTGAACAGCTCTTGCAAGAAAACAATAGCCCGTCATACGTTTGATTTGCCACATGGCAGGCTATAAATAATATGAAAACAGTCTCATTTAGGGGTTGAGATATGCACGCCGGCATCCCCACTACCTCCTGCATCCACCACAATCCCCTTCTTTTCGATATAATTCATCGCTCTTCGCCCCACATCTTCAAAATTGAAGGAAACCTCCACGGTCTCTTCATCGTAAATCTTAACCACATTGATGAACGCCTGCACCGTCTCCCGTGTGAGCAGCCTTTCCTTCTTTACATTCCCTTCCATCCTCTCCGCTTCCTTCCTTACACCCGAAAGCCCACGCAGGATGCCTTTCTCTTCTGATTCTGCTTCAAATGAGCACCTGAGCTTTTCTTCCAGACGTGCCGTCTTATCTGCAATTTCATCCCTTTTTTTCGTATATTCCTCTCGACTGATCACACCCTCCGCATATGCCTCATATTGCCTGACCTTCTCGGATTTCAGTACCTCCAGCTCGCTCTCCGTGCGCTTCTTAAGGATATAATAACTCCTATCCCCCTGCTTCCTTCGCTCAGCGCCGTAACGTTCGATTGACAGTTCCAGAAATTTTAATATCTGAAGCTGTCTATGCAGTTCCCCTTCGACAATAGCTATGATCCATTTCGCATCGTGCCTCGTTTGACAGCAGGCGGAGGCTTTCCCCGCCGATTTGGAATGGCTGCAGTAGACCACCTGCTTCGCCGTATCATTGTATTCCATCATCAACCCGCAGTTCCCGCACCGCACCTTCCCTTTCAGGCAGAAGTCAACTTCGTTCCGGTATGCAACCTTTGGCACAGTGTTGATTGCCGCCTGCGCCGCCTCCCATTCCTCAACGCTCACGATTGGCTCATGCTCCCCGTCAAGAATATACCAGTCCTTCCGATCTGTATTACGCCGTTTCTTGCTTCCTACCGTCAGGCTCCGGAATTTCCCATGCACCATCGCCCCTGTGTAAGAATAATTTTTTAAAACCTTGTGTACCTTTGAGATATCCCACAGCCATTCTTTATCGGATACCACCCTCCCCGCAGGGGCATAGCCTGTAGTCTGAAGCCTGTACGCCCCCGGCGTGGGAATCGCCTGTTCATTCAAGAGGTTCACAATCATCGGGCAGTTCCAGCCCCCGAGTGCCTTTTCAAAGATCATCCGCACAGTCGGGGCCGTTACAGGATCAGGAACATATTTCCGGCCCACTCGTTTGTAACCGAAGGGCGCCATGCCGCTGGTCGAAATCCCCTGCCTCCAAAGCGTCTGCCGCGCACTGGTTATTTTCCGCGACAAATCCCGGCTATACTCAGTATTTACCAGGTTCATGATGCTGTTCTCGATGCCCATCGTGGTGTCGCGGTATTGGTTGCTGTCATAATTATTGTTGACTGCAATGAAGCGGATGTTGAGGAGGGGGAATATCTGCTCCATGTAGTCGCCGACATCAATGTAATCTCTCCCGAGACGGGAGGTATCTTTTACGAGGATGGTATTGATCCGCCCGGCTTTTGCATCCTCAATCATTTTTCTGAATGATGGCCGGTCAAAATTCGTGCCGGAATAGCCATCGTCCACATACTCGGAAACTGATCCGAAGAAGTCCCGAAGGACGGGGTTTGCCTCTATGAGCAGGGATATGGCTGTGTCTTTCGATATCCCCGTATCCTTCTGCTCACCCTTTTCTTCCTTCACTGCCGAAATGTTCATACCCACAGGGCAGTCCTCCCGTTTTAATTTCTGGATTAAGAATTCCTGCAATAAAAGCCTCTGGTTCTCAATGCTGTTGCTCTCATCCTTTTTTCCCCTGCCCAGGTCGCCGTCCGCTACGGATAGTCTCAGGTAAAATGCAATCTGCCCATAACCGGGTAAGATTGTGTTTGTGTTGGCATTTCTGTTTTCTGCCTGTGTCGCTATATCGTACTGTGCTGCCATATCGAACTGTGTCGCTATCTGTGCCATTTTCCTATCACCTACACTTTCTTTTCTCTCTCCATTCATCCCTCGCCGAGAATGTCCTTCACATCGTCCAACACGTTCTGGCATTTAAACTCCACCTCGGCCACATTGCCGCCATCTGCGCCTGTACCGACTCCGATGGATTCGATCAGCTCATCAAAGAGCGTTTGCCGAACTGTCCAATCATCCTGCAGATCTTCCATTTCTCCGTCTAATCTTTCCAGTTTCATTGTCCATTCAAGAAAGCTGTCCAGTCTTTTTTCCGCCCTGAGGATTTCCCCTTGCACCGTCTGCAACACCTGTTTGATCTCCTGCCCCTCGCTGATGTAGTGCTCCTTCATCTCCGCATAATCCTCTGCCGTGAGCACATTTTCCGCATAATCCTGGTAAAGCCTTTCTAGGCGTTCCTTGTTTGTCCACAATCGGTTTTCCAGGACATAAAGCTCCCGCTTCATGCGCCCGAGTTTTCCGTTGCTTCCATTCTTCGCCTTGCCCACCGTTTGCTTCATGTCACAGAAGTTTCGAATCAGCGTCTGCACCGCATCCAGCGCGGTGATCTTCACAAAATCCTCGTGTACCTTGTGCCTGCATTTCCATTCTGAACCGTCTGCTCTTCGTACCGTCCAGTGACACTGGTAATATGCCCCATAGTATCTGCTTTCATCTCCGCCTACATATTTTCTCCGGTAGCCCATGTTATTGCCGCAGTCGAGGCACCGCACCTTGCCAGTGAAGCAGTC
Organism: Lachnospiraceae bacterium; assembly: GCA_030524705.1. GTDB lineage: Bacteria > Bacillota > Clostridia > Lachnospirales > Lachnospiraceae > Choladousia. The sequence goes on from JAUNGD010000007.1 coordinate 17,843, forward strand.
CTTCGTGCGTCCCTTCCTGTCTGGCTTCTCGTGGCGTATCCTTTTCAACTGTTCGGAGTGATCCTGGAGCTTTTCCTGCGCCCTCTCAAACCACGGACGTGGGATGATTGCCTCGTGGGTGTCCGGATGAATGACCCACTCGGAAGGATCAGTTCTATGCGGCTTGATATTCTTATAAAGTGCGGAGCGTACTCTCCCTAAAACCCGATCGCCGCAGTAGGCTGGCCTTGTGATGATTGTCCGTATCTGGGCGTCCTTCCAGGTGTTGTCCTTATCATTCCTCCCCCATTTCCCCTTCTCCACCTTATATGCAGATGGGCTTAGGATATCCAGCCGATTCAGCCTCTCCGCAATTCGGCAAATCGGTACCCCGGATATGAACCAGTAGAAAACCATCTGCACGACCGGCGTCGTCTCTGCTTCCGGGAAAAGCACCGTGCCGTCCTCGCCTCTTACATAACCATACGGGGCTTGGCGGATTTTCACGTCTCCTATCCGGCTGTGCTGCTCAAAATAAGCCGTCTGCCTTTTGGAAAATTCCTTCGCATACATGGCGTTTATCATGTTCTTGACCGGGACAGCGATGCTGCTGCGGTCTTCCGCGCGGCTGCTGTCAAAACGGTCGGTCACCGCGATAAAGCGCACATCCAGTTTCGGGAAAATATTTTCTATGTAATTTCCCGTCTCAATCAGGTTACGCCCAAATCTGGAGAGATCCTTTACAACAATGCATTGTATCACGCCGCTGTATACATCCTGCATGAGCCTGTTAAAATCAGGGCGGTCGAAGTTTGTGCCGGAATAGCCGTTGTCCACGTAGGTATTCTCCAGCGTAAGATCCGGGCTGTCACGGATAAACCGGTGCAGCAGGGAGATCTGCGTCTGTATTGTGCCATCATCATTTTTTTCTGCGGAAAGCCTTGCATAGGCCGCCGTCCTCAGCCTTGGGAACGTGGGGTGGGGTGTTGCAGGTTGTGATTTTTGCTGTGATACTGTGGGTGTATTTACCACATCTGCGCCGCCAGCACCGTTCATTCTCTTGCTTTTTCTTGCCATTTTCCTGTCCCCCCTTTCTGTAGTCTTCTTCTACCGATACCTACAGTGTTTTCCGCAGTTATCCCACCGTTCGCTCATCTCTTCCTCCCATAAAACATATGTCGGGAAGCTCGTCCCGCCATTCTTCATATACGAATACGACTGAGACGACTTTTTCTCCATCCATGATATACTTGTCCACCCAGTTCGTGAATGGCGGCCCGCCAGCCCTTTTCCCATTCTTTGAATTTGTGAATATATTCAGCTTTTCCAGAATCGCCGGGTCTGTGAACTTTTCCAGCCACGGATTCTGGCTGCTGAATGCTTTTTCGATCCGCTCCATTCGACGCTCACACTGTACAAACAGCTCCTCCAGATTTTCCATGCGAGCATCGATTTCCGCACGCTTTTTTCATATTCCGGGGATGCTGTCTTCCCTGAAATGTAGGTATTGTAAAGCGGCATCGTTTCTGCATTCACTACTGTCATTTCCAAAAAGATGCGCTTCATTTCTTCCCGGCACGCTATAAGCCTGCGCCTCTTTTCTACTTTAGTTTCTGCAGACTTAAGCATCATGGAAGCGTAGGCTGCCAGTCTATGCTCCTCAACGATTGCGTTTTCTACAAATTCCCGGTTTTCCGGATGCTCGCTCCACCGCATCCACCGTGACTTCTTTAGCGCGCCAGAAGCCGTACCGGTTTTGTCGATTTCGTTTGTATTATTTGTTTCGCTGGTTTTGTCAGTTCGGCCTGTATTCTTTGCCCTCCTCCGCATAGTCAGGAGCGCCCTTCGGCTCCGGTACCAATTTGACGATTTGCGGAAATATTGTTCCATTTCTTCGGGCGTTTTCTCCCTGGAATCAAATCCTTCCGCCAACGAAATGAAATGGATGCCTGCCGGGTAGAATCCGCGCACAAGCACCTCCAGCGCAAGGTACACCATTGGCCCAAAACAGTATGTATTATCCAATACAATCAGATCATAGCTTCTGCCGATACCAGCTGAGCGCATCCGCTCAAAAGCATGATTCTCTGAATAATAATCTTCCGTTGCGGTATCCGACACGGTATTCTCCCGGTAAATCTCCAGAAGCTCCATCCTGTTCTCCTCGCAATACGCCCGGATATTTGCCTCCTGTACCGCAATGTCTACAGCGGGGGTTCTGCTCTTTTCAGGGAGGCAGTCCACATTTTCCATAGACTTCACATAGCCCACGCATTTTATTTTTTTACCGTCACTCATACCGCTGCCTCCGCTTCTGTATTACCTGTGTTTCCTACGCTTTCCTGCGTAAGCGCCACATAATTTGCCATCTCATCGGCATATCGGAAAACCACCTCGATATTCTCCTTGTCGTGGACGATTACCTTATTAATCAGCGTGATGACCGTATTCCGGTCCAGCTCAATGACATCCCGCGCCGCCTTAAAATTTGACAGCCACTGGGGTTCGTCTGAGCACCTGGTAAGCGCCGTCTGACGGATCTCTTCAAGCCTTTTCTTCTTTGCTCTTGCTGCTTCTGCCTTTTCAGAAAACCGCCCCGACATGTCCACGTATTCCTCGCAGCTTACAATCCCGTCCCGCATATCCTGGTACAGACGTGTTTTAAGGTCAAGATACCTGCGCTCTTCTGCTTCCGCCTCTCCAATCTGGTTGTCATAGATATGGACGCTGCTCCTGCACGCCGAGAGGCGGCTGATTTCTTCCAGCACCCCCTCCGCCTCCAGCAGGACGGATGTCTGCTCCTGCACGGCTTTCAGGACGATTGGCCCGATGATTCTTTCCGGGATGCTGTGTGGAGAGCAGCCTTTGGTATACTTATAAGTAGAGCAGGTGTACCAATGTACCATTTCTCCATCAGCCCGTCGGTAAGCGTTCCTCCTGATCAAGTTCTCCCCGCAGCCGCCGCATTTGATGATGCCGCTGAATGGGTATATTTTATTTTGCATTGGCGGCGTTCTCGTGTCGAGTCGCCCGGCCTCCTGCACGGCATCATAAATCGCCCTCGGGATAATCGCTTCATGCGTCCCTTCCACCCGGATCCAGTCAGTCGGGGGAACCTCTCTGCATTCCTTGATCTTGTAATTGATCTTTTTCATTTTATTCTGCACCATCGTCCCTGTGTAGATTTCATTGGAAAGTATCCGCAGGACCGACGTTGCGCTCCATTTGGGGGATTTCCCGGATCGGAAGCCGCCGTTAAAGTTCTGACCGCAGCTGCGCTTGTATTCCAGGGGTGTCAGTGCCCCCAGCTCATTCAGTTTCTCTGCAATGCGCCGCGCGTTGAATCCGTTGAGCTTTAGCTTGAAGATATGCTGCACGATCTCCGCCGGATATTCATCGACCAACAAGCGGTTCTTGTTCTCCGGATCCTTCTTGTAGCCATAAGCCGCAAAGCTCCCGATGAACTGTCCATTCCTTCGCTTCACGTCCAATTGGCTTCGTATCTTCATAGATATATCGCGGCAATAGCCGTCATTGAAGATGTTCTTGAATGCCAGCAGGAGCTGCCCTGACTCGTCATCCTTTGCAGAATCGTAATTGTCCAGAATGGCGATGAACCTCACGCCCATCATGGGGAATACCTTCTCCAGATACCGCCCTGACTCAATATAATTCCTCCCGAGCCTGGAAAGATCCTTGACGACGATGCAGTTGATCCTATGCGCTTTGGCTGCCTCAATCATCCGCTGGAATGCCGGGCGGTCGAAGCTCGTGCCGGAATACCCGTCATCTGCAAATTCCTCGGTGATGACCATATCCGTCTTGCCTTTTAAAAATTCAGCAATCAGTGTCCTCTGGTTTGCAATGGAATCGCTCTCCGCCTTATCTCCGTCCTCCCGGGACAGCCGCAGGTAAGATGCAACCCTATAAGATGCGGCCCCACTGCTACTATTTAAGGTGCTGCGGTTATTCTGATAATCCATATGCTCTTCTCCTTTCTATTACTCATATCGCCTGGCTGATACAGCGTTTTATACAGTCTTCCAGACTCTCCTTATCCGCAAAGCTGATCTTGACCACCACCCCGTTTTGGAGATAACAGTACGGGTTTTTTACCTGGCGGATATAAGCTTCAATGCGCTCTTTTTTCGGAAGGCTTTGGTCAATTTTAACGGTGTCGATATCCACAAGCGTGGAGCGGTCTACTGTGCGCGGGTCTACACTGCGCATCTCTTCCAATTCTTTACGCGTGATCATAGTGAAAATCCTCCTTATAAATCCTGTACCTAATGCCCCGCCTGCCATACTAATGGCATGGCAGGGACAATAAAGGGTAAAAAAATACAGCGGAAAAAAAACATCACGGAGAACAGAAAAAATTATTTTTTCATTTTCCGCGATAATTCCCTTCCGCTTACGTTTTAAGCAACACCTCTTTGGGTTTCCCGGACGAGACAGCACCGCCACAAACCTATCCCTCGGTAAATTACCCCGCATGCTCCGGGAGGCTCTACGGTTGCTGCAGAGATTACTGTGACCGTGTGGGTTTTATCCACCACAGGATACTGCTTTTGCCCAGTTCTGTAATATTATAGGGGGAGGCTGTAAACCTCCCCCTATTGTGAAATCAAACCTTCGTTGTGTATGACAGCTTTTTCAATAACTCATTAAAATATTCAGGAAGCGGCGCCTCCACCTCAAGATATTCCCCGGTAGACGGATGGATAAAACCGATCGTCATAGCATGCAGCGTCTGTCCCTGGAGCCCTGGGAACGGACATTTTGCAGGACCGTATACGTCGTCTCCCAGAATCGGGTGCCCGATGCTTTTCATATGGACACGGATCTGATGGGTGCGCCCTGTCTCCAATTGACATTCAATATACGTAAATTTATCAAACACCTCAAGAACATGGTAATGAGTCACTGCATCCTTTCCGTTCGGCACATTGACGGCCATTTCCTTCCGCCGCTGTGGATGCCGCCCTATGGATGCCCGCACCGTACCATCCTCCGTCAACCTTCCGTGAACGATTGCCCGGTACTTCCGGGTAATGGAATGTACCTGGAGTTGTTCTGCCACCGCCTGATGAGCAGCGTCATTTTTGCAGACGATCAACGAGCCTGTGGTATTCTGGTCTATTCTGTGTACGATTCCGGGCCTCAGCTCCCCGTTGATACCGGACAGGCTGTCCTTACAGTGGTACATGAGGGCGTTGACCAGGGTGCCGCTGTAATGTCCCGCAGCCGGATGAACCACCATCCCCTTTGGTTTATTGACAATAATCAAATCCTGATCCTCATAGAGGATATCCAGGGGAATATTTTCCGGCTCTATCTGTACATCAGCAGCCTCCGGAAATAATACTTCAATTTTATCCCGGCATGCCGGCCTTGCACTGGCCTTTGTAGTTTTACCATTCAATAGAACATTGCCGTCCCGAACCAGCTTCTGGAAATAGGATCTGGTCACATCTTCATAGCGCTTTGCCAGAATCTGGTCAAGTCTCAGGTCTGCCTCCTCCGGTGAGACAAAGAATTCCTGCCTACTGCTCATTCGGGTAATCCTCCCGTTTCTTTTTCCCTGGCTCCCCTTTTTGAGTCATCCGAATCCGCCTGTTTGCATCGCCGAGGATAGATCCGTCTGACGGATGCGTCTGCCTCTTCGCCGGAAAAAGAAATTGAAAATCATCTTCCCGGTACAAGGTAAAGACAGCAAGGATTCCCAGCGCCGCACCGACACAGACGTAACAGTCGGCAAGGTTGAACACAGGGAAATCAATCAGCGAAACATACAGAAAATCAATCACATAACTGTGAAGGATGCGGTCAAGCATATTTCCGACAGCTCCTGCGGCGATCAGGACACATACTGCCCTTAGAAAATGATAATGCTTCTCCAGCGGTAATTTGAAATACACGTATCCCGCAGCCAGCATCATAATGAATGCAACGATGATAAAGAACCATTGCCGGTCTGCCATCATGCCAAAGGCTGCACCCCGGTTCTCCAGATAAAACAGCTGGAATACGCCGGGAATCACATCGGCTCCCCGGCTGCCCGGAAGATACCTTTGCGCAAGATATTTTGTTATCTGGTCCAACGCCAGAAGCAGTAATGTAAACAAAAGCCCTGACCAGAGTACCTTTCTTTTCTTCATAGCAAAATCTACCTTTATACAGATTCAAATAAGCTGAAACATGAATATTACTTGTCCAAAAGCATCCGGCACAGTATTTCGGATACAGAACGAAGAAGCAGGCTCAATCAGAACGCCCGGATAATCGGCTGCTCCGAAACTTCGCTGACATCCTCCGCATTGATATAGTTTACGGCCTGCAGAATTTCCTCGTCCGTCACACTGCGGTCCACGCAGGCCCGGCCCAGCTTTTTCAGCAGGACGAATTTGATCTTTCCGGCGTCCATTTTTTTGTCCTTTTTCGTAGCCTCCAGAACCGCCTGGGAGGAAAGCCCGTCGAAGGTGATGGGAAGGCCGAAGGCAACATTCATATCACGGATCTCATAGAATTCGTTCTCGTCGATCATGCCCCTCATCCAGGAAATATACGCTGCAGCCACCATTCCCAGGGATACGCATTCCCCGTGCAGCATCTGGAAATCCTTGAGCTTTTCGATGGCGTGGCCGATGGTATGGCCGAAATTGAGCAGCGCCCGGTCTCCCTTTTCCTCGGGGTCCTTTTCAACGATGTACTGCTTGAGCTGGCAGGATCTGGCCACCATTGCAGTCAACGTATCAATATCGCGATCCTCTATTTCGCTCATATGCTCAATCGTCCACTCATAAAAGTCATCGTCGAAAATAATTCCGTGCTTCAGAAGCTCGGCCATGCCGTTGGAAAACTGCTCATCTGGAAGGGATTTGAGCACTCCGATGTTCATATAGACCAGGGAAGGCTGATGGAATGCCCCCACCATATTTTTGTACTGGTCAAAATCAACGCCGGTCTTGCCGCCGATGCTGCTGTCCACCTGTGCCAGCAGCGTGGTCGGCACCTGGATAAAACGGATGCCCCGCAGGAACGTTGCAGCCGCATAGCCGGTCATATCTCCTGTCACGCCGCCTCCCAAGGCTAGCAGATAGTCCTTCCGGTCAAAGCCAGAAAGGATCAGCTTTTCGTACAGAAGCTGGATGGTAGCCAGTGTCTTGCTGCGCTCTCCGGCCGGAAATTCAAAAACCTCTACCTGACTGCATGCCTTCTTCACAAGGGCCGTTACCTCGTCAAGGTACAGCGGAGCCACGGTGGAGTCCGTAACGATGCAGACGCGGTGTCCCGGGCAGCCCAGCTTTTCAAGGGCGTTCGGAAGCTCTTCAAAGGACTTCCGCAGAAGAATATCGTAGGGCTCGTTTCCCTGAGTTTTTACTGTGATTTGTGATATGGATTTGTAATTTTTCATAGTTCCTCCCTCTGTGCATTTACACAGGATCTAGATATATTTCTCAATTTCAACCATGCACCGGCCCTTTTTGGTCTGGCCCAGTACGCCCGTATAGCGAAAGCGCCCCATCCCCCTGACAGAGACAATATCCATCTCCTTCAGCGTATAAGCGTTTGTGGTAATCAGCTTGCCGTTGACAAATACCCTGGCGTCCTCAATCAGGGACAGCAGGCTGCTTCTGGAGGACTGAAAGGCCAGAGCCATCACTGCATCCAGCCGGACGGAGGCCACACTGCCGCGGAACTGTTTCGTCTCCGGGGTATAGGAAAAGTCCTCCTGGCTGCAGATTTCACAGTACACGGAGGTGTGACGGATCCTCGTCAGCTCCCGGCAGATCAGATCTGCCATGGAATCGCAGCAAAACAGGAAAAATTCGTCCTGACAGACGGCAATATCTCCGGTCTTGTCCCGTTCGATCCCCAGATGCATCAAGGCGCCGAGAATATCCCGGTGACTCAGCTCCTCGGCGAACTTCGCATTCAGGGGACGGATCCTGATACAGGAGATCGGATACTTCCACTCATAATAAATATCCCCGGGTACGAAGGCGGCTATCTGACGTTCAGCACCCTCATAACCGCCAAAAGTTTCCCCTTTGATCCAGGAAAACTTTTGTAATGTCTGATGCAGAATATTCTGTTCGTTCAGATTGAGGAAATCTGTAAATGTGACGCAGCCTCTGCGGTCCGCCTGTTTTGCCAGCTCCTGAATCCGTTTGATAAATAAGTCCTCTCCGGCCATATCAGAATCTCGTGCCGAAGGACGGAACATCAAATGCCCCTGTCAGTATCTCCTGAAAATCCCCGGAAATATCGACGCTTTCAGGCGTAATAATAAAAATGTAATTGCTGATCTTTTGGAGATTGCCGTGAATCGCATAGCAGGAGCCGGAGGCAAAGTCAATAATCCGCTGTGCAACGTCAAGATCCAGTCCCTCCATATTCAGAACCACGGTACATTCCTCAAGCAGGGTTTCCGTAATCTCCCGGGCATCCTCCATGCTCTTCGGCCGGATCACGCATACTTCCATTCCGGTACCTCTTTTACTGCTGCGCATCGGAGAAATCTTTGAATTTTTGTTTGACTTGGTTTTCTGCTTTGCCGGTGCTGCACCCGTCACCGGCGCTGCCGGGGCATTTGCCTTTACCGGAATATCTTCTGATTCCTCCTCATATTTGTTTAAAATCCGTTTTTTCGGTCTTTCTTCTTCAAAGTCGTCATAGTCATCATATTCATCATCAAGGTAATCGTCGTCGAATCCTTCGTCGTCATTCATCTTCATTGCGTTTAAAAACTTATCTAAAACTCCCATAAAAAGTCTCCTATCTGCTCTGTGAAGAGCCGTAAAATCTTTCACCAAAAATGCCTGTTCCTACTCTTACCATCGTAGCCCCTTCTTCTATCGCAACTTCGTAGTCGCCGGTCATTCCCATGCTAAGATTACACATATTCACATTATCAATGTTTTTGGCTTTTATGTCAACATATAATTTCTTCAAATTGCGGAAGTGAACACGGTTGTCCTCAGCATTTTCTGTAAACGGAGCGATAGTCATAAGGCCCTGTACACAAATATGCTGCAGCGTACTAAGCTGTCTGATAAAAGCCTCTGTCTCCTCCGGCATGATCCCATACTTGGATTCTTCCTTTGCAACATTGACCTCCACCAGCACCGGCATGACAATTCCGTGCTTTGCCGCTTCCTCGTCAATCGCCTCTGCCAGACGAAGGGAATCCACCGAATGGATCATGCATACTTTGTCGATGATGTATTTGATTTTGTTTCTCTGCAGATGCCCGATCATATGCCATTTTATATCTTGGGGAAGCTGCGGATATTTTTCTTTGATCTCCTGGGGTTTATTTTCGCCGAAATCCCGGACGCCTTCTCCATATACCTCCTGCAGCATCTCTACGGGCTTCGTCTTGCTCACAGCCACCAGAAAGACCTCGCTGCGGCTTCGTCCGCATCGTCTGCAAGCGGCTTCAATCCTCTGCTCAACTTCATTTAAATTTTCTCTTAACATGCTTACACTCCTCGCTGTAATCTATCTGTCATTGATAAGCTTCCTTCTAGTAAACAATCTGCTCCTCTGCTACCTGAGATGCATCCAGCACAATATAATCATAGGCCGCAAGGCCGTAAGTGTTGTTGCTTTCTACGATGCAGTACTCTTCGTTTTCGTCGATGACCGTGATCTCCCGGAAAACGGCGTACCCTTTATTGATATTGTACACACCATGAAGAGTTTCTTTGTTTTTTTCCTGGATCTGTATCCGTTTGGCGGAATCTTCCAGCTGGATATAGTCTCCCTCAGAAAGAAGGTTCTGATCCACCAGATACTCACCGTCTTCATAGCTGTATACATTTGCCGCAACGTATTTTACGGAGGAAGAGCCGTCCTCTCCAAAGCTCTCTACCTTCAGGACAATTTCTTTGTTCGTATCTGCGTTTTTGATCACATACTCTTCAGGAATCCGGTAAAAGGATCTGTCGACAATTGCAGTAGAGGGAATCTTCAGACCGCTTCGCTTATTCATCACAAGTTCTATCTCAAGAAAACGGTCTGACGCATAACGCACCAGAGAATTATCAAGTGAAATTTTCCCGAAATACTCTCCTCCATTCTGAATGACGGAGAACGGAGCGGAAAATGTCTGATTATCCTTCAGAAAGCGGAAACGGATCTTTTGTATGTCATTCAGCTCCGTAAGGAGTTTCTGATCAATCGGGAAATAAAGCGCCCAGGATTCGTCCGTGATCAGCTTGTACAGTGGATTGCCAGCACTTACATTTTTCTGATTCCTTAAATTTGTCGGATGGTAATTGGTCTGGTCAAACAAATCGGAAGTGATCTCCTCCTCCGTCAATGTTTCCATACCGTCTATATTGTAGATCACGAAACCGGAGGTCGATGCTGTACACTGATTCCTCATACTGACATATCCTGTAGAATTTTCTTCAACGATCTCAGAAATCGTTCCCTCCATACCGGACTTCAGATCATACGTCTTCTGGAAAGCGCTTCCCGAATAATTGATGGTAAAACTGGACATCGTATCCCGCAGTCTGGAAGCCTCCTCCGTATCCAGTACAAAATCACGAATGGCAACCGGCTCCATAGAGCCTGTCTCGTTGATAGCACAGATCACGCTTCCGGCAGAAGCTTTGCTTCCCTCACGCTCATAGTACCGGATGCTTCCTGAATGGGAGGCTGTCGCTACTTCTTCCGTCCGCAGAGAAAGTGCATGGAACCTGTAGTTTCCGGTAATCGTACCCTTCATCACCTCATAAGCCGTCACATGCGTCTCTGTCAGATACATGAACATGGATATGATCATATAAATGAACAGTGTGCCAAACAAAAGCGTTCCTATATTAAAAAATGAATGTTTTTTATATTTTGTAATTTTTTTCCTTCGCTTGTTTCTGCTCAAGAAAGGTTCCTCCTGCCCTGTCTATAAAAGTCTTACAGAATATTTTAACATGATACTACGCATGATACAACCTTTGTTCTGAATAAAAACCAATTTTCAGGATAAACTAACAGTATTCTGAAAAGGAGGGAAAAACATGGGAAAAGGAATTGACTATACAGCATTGACTCTGGTTATTATCGGAGCCGTAAACTGGGGCCTGATTGGTTTTTTCAAACTGGATCTTGTAAATCTTCTGTTCGGAAACATGACCTGGATTTCAAGGATTATTTATGCCCTGGTTGGCTTGTCCGGCCTGTATCTGCTGAGCCTGTACGGCAGAGTGAAAGAGATGGGAAAAGAATAAGCATCAGGAAAAACGCCTGAGCCTTCGGGTCTCCCGAAAGCATTCAGGCGTTTATATGTATTCCTATAATTCCGCAATAATATTTTCTTTGAACTTTTCGCTGAGCGCATCGACGCCGACTGAGATACTGATAACGAATGTTACATTAAATTTTTCACCAATCTCAGCAAGCTTTTCAAGTAATGCATTTGCACTTGCTTCATCTGTCATGGAAATCTTTAAGAAACTGTCAAGATACATCTGCTCGAGATCATGATCCTGTGAAAGGATGCCATAAATAAAACCGACAAATTCGCCGCTGGACGCCAGATCAAATCCTGAAACATCAATCAGACGAACCTTATTATTAAGCTCGTACATATGCTTCGTGCTCTTGTCCAGATAAACGATACTTCCGTGAGCTGTCTTCACTTCTGTATTTACTTTATCAAGTAAAACTTTTGTCTTGCCTTTTCCTTTTTCACCTACGATTAACTGTATCATGGTCATCTCCTCCTTATAGTAGCGGATAAATATTCATGGATTAATTATAGTCTATCTACACAGAAATTACAACACCTAAATCAAATTTCATGGACTATTTACACATAATTATTGGATTCTAGCTTTCAATTAGAGACAATAACTGATTCATTTCAACATAGAGAGAATCTTTTGATCCAGCATGCAAAATGATTGATAAATACGGATTGCCATACAGATCCTTCGCCAGCAGGGCCAGGCAGGCCCCTGCGTCATCCGTTGTACCGGTTTTGCCGCCATAAACAACAACATCCTCCGGTGCATCCGCTTCATTCGTAAAATAGTGGTTCGTGGACTCCCAGGTCACTGCTACGGGAGAACCGTCTACCCTGGAATATTCTGCATAGTAATTTTTTCTGCTTATGATATCCTGAAAGACATCGTATTTCAACGCCTCATTCATCATAAGATAGATGTCATATACCGTAGTATAGTGTTCCGAATCTGTAAGTCCATGAGGATTTGTAAAATGTGTATTTGTCGCTCCGATTCGGGCCGCTTCCTCATTCATCATGCTGACAAAATTGTCAACAGACCCCCCGATATGCTCCGCAATCATCATGGCCGCATCATTACCGGAAGCGATTATCATACCGTAAAGAAGTTGACGCAGGGACAACACGTCACCTTCCTTGATATCACAAACAGAAGAACCGTATTCAATATCCTTTACGGTTGGCGTTACAGTAACGATATCGTCAAGATTCCCATATTTCATTGTCACCAGCGCTGTCATGATCTTCGTAATACTTGCCGGTGAACGTTTTGTGAATATATCCTTGGCATAAACCGTTTCAGTGTTGTTGAGATCAAAAAGCCCGGCAGAATATGCTTCCATTGCCAGAGATGATATATTAACTTCACCATTTGCCACACACAGATCTCCCGCAAAGGGTTCCGCTACATTTCCGGAGGTCAGCGTACTGCCGACGCCCAATACGGCATCTGTTTTATTATATTGCTGTGTTAATGTGTAATCATGGGAACGCAGGACAAAATAGTATACCATAAATGTCATGACGGCAGCAATCAGCAGCAGAATCACAGCCGCTAGTATCAGATGCCTCTGCCGCTGTATTTCTCTTCGCTCTTTTGCCTGAATCCTCGCCCATTCCCTCTCTGTATAGGCAGACCTCTGCCCAGTATTATCTGTACATTTCACGCCACTCAAGGTCCCCTCTATCCAATGATTTCAACAGCATTTCGGCAGATGCGATATTCGTAGCTAATGGAACATTATGCATATCGCACATACGAATCACCTTATTGATATCCAATTCACTGCTGGGCAGGCCGGAGGGATCCCGGAAAAAGATAACCAGGTCGATCTGATTCTGCTCGATCATTGCCCCTATCTGCTCTTCACCGCCAATGTGCCCGGCAAGGGTCTTATGGATATTCAGTCCGGTAACCTCTTCGATGAGCCTTCCCGTAGTACCGGTGGCATACAATGTATGCTTCGCAAGTATGTTCCGGTATGCAATACAAAGATTCTGCATCAGTTTTTTCTTTGTATTCTGAGCAATAAATGCTACTTTCATGAATCCGTACCTCCTTAATATTTTCTTGACTGAAGCCCGACGTTCAGTACCAGCCCGATTCCGATACAGAAGCTGATAAGAGAGGTCAGGCCATAGCTCACAAAGGGAAGTGTAATACCTGTATTTGGCATTAATCCGGTGGCCACTGATATATTAACAAAACTCTGGAAAAAAATCAATGAGGCCATGCCGGTACATATCAGTGTTCCCGACAGCACTTTGGCCCTCCTTCCGATCATAAGGCATTCCAGTGCAATCAGAAATTCGAGAAGCACGATGATGCAGCAGCCAATAAAGCCCAACTCCTCTCCGGCAACCGCAAAGATAAAGTCTGTCTGGGGTTCCGCTATGAAATTACCGTTTTTTACCGAACCAACGTCATCGTTATTCAGTCCTTTTCCATAAAGCTGTCCAGAGCCGATCGCCTTGATAGAATTCTGCTGCTGGTACGCATCCTGCGGATACTCCTCCGGACGAAGCCAAGCATAGACTCGCTTCATCTGATATTCGTTAATCAGCTTTTGATCCGGCTGCATCAGTATACTCATCATAATGACTGCCAGAGGAATACATACGATAAGAATTCCACCGACAATTTTATAGCTGAGTCCCGCCATAAAAATCAGGACACAGAACACCAGAGCCACAACGATCGTAGTGGAAAGATCCGGCTCTGCTTCGATCAGAACGAGCTGGATTCCGATCAGCATCAGGGAAAAAATAATTACCTTCAATTGACTGACCCGATCCTCCCGCACTTCAAAAAACTTTGCAAAGAACATGATCAGCATGATCTTCACGATATCTGAGGGCTGAAACTGAAAGCCGATGTTGATCCATCGGGTAGCGCCGTTAACCTCTTTTCCCACCAGAAGCACCGCAATCAGAAGCGCGGTGGCAACGATATAAATGATCCAGTAAAAATTAAGTATCCACGTATAATCAAACAAAGAAATGATTATCATGATGACAATTCCCACAATCAGTCCCTGGGTCTGTTTCATCTGGTAGTCAGCGTTTGCACTGCCGATAATCAGGATTCCCAGCACGGAAAGCACCACAACCCACAGCACCAGGCGAAATCGGTAATCACTTAATTTGTATTGTCTTAACATCCTGTACTCCTCGTTCTGTCTCGTAGACTATGTCCATACGTATCTTAAAAAAGCTTTTATCTAAATCCATGTATTTCGAAAGGACATCTATGACTTCTCTCTGCATCTGCCGCATTTCATCCTGATTGCAGGCAAGTCTGTCCGATGCAATCGTTAATTTTACTCTTTCTCTCGCAATTTTCCCTGAAGTCTGCAAAAAATCCTTTTGAAAAACCTTCATGCCGCCCTCCTATTTCTTTTTAAAGAGGGAAGCTACACGATGCAGCAGTGAAGTGCCGGACTCCAGATCCATAAGAGGAACCGTCTCCCCGAGTACGCGTCTCGCTATATTCATATATGCCTGTCCGGAAACGGTGTCGCTGCCTACCACAGGCTCTCCATGATTGGCTGCAATCACAACACTTTCTTCATCAGGAATTGCACCGATAAGATTGACGGCCAGAATATCAATCACATCCTCTACCGACATCATTTCACCACGTTTTACCATATCCATCCGTATTCTGTTGATAACGAGATCAATTTTTTTGATCCCGGCCCCCTCCAGGAGGCCGATAATACGATCCGCATCCCGGATAGCCGAAACCTCCGGTGTGGTAATAACGATGGCCCTTCCTGCCGCTGCAATGGCATTTCGGAAGCCCTGCTCGATACCAGCAGGACAATCAAGAATCACATAATCAAAAATTTCTTTGAGGCTGTCTGCCAGCTTTATCATCTGTTCCGGCGTAACTGCGCTTTTGTCTCTTGTCTGTGCCGAGGGAAGCAGATACAGGCTGGGGTAATGCTTGTCCTTTATCAAAGCCTGCTTCACACGGCAGTTTCCCTCCACAACATCTACGAGGTTATAGATGATCCTGTTTTCCAGTCCCATGACAACATCCAGATTTCTAAGTCCGATATCGGTGTCCACAAGCACTACTTTCTTGTTCATACGAGCCAGACCGGCACCAATGTTGGCCGTAGATGTTGTCTTTCCGACACCGCCTTTTCCTGAAGTAACGACAATTATTTCACTCATAATATTCCTCCTGCCTTTTCCTTAAATGAATATCATTCGTATGTAAAATAATCATTCAGTGTTTCGTTCGTGATCGGCTTTATCTGAAGGTGTTCATCTTTAATATAGATGATCTTTGGGTCTACCGGATACTCGCCGGTATCGGTTTTTTTGACGATGGCACTGCGGGCTGTCTTATCAGCAATGCGCACCTGCATCGGCTTCATGGTCAATGCCGCCGCGAAGCAGCCTGCATCACCGGAGGCGCCGGCATAGATATTACCCATACAGCAGCCGAGTATCACAATATTTCCCTTTGAGATCACCTGGGCGCCCGGATTGACGTCACCGATAATGACGACGCTGGATTCTGTTTCCAGCACCTGCCCGGAACGCAGGGTGCCACGGTAAAACTGTCCGTCCTCCTGCTTTCGCTTCTCCAGGGCGTGAGTCACAGCTTTTTTGTAATACTCCTCCGTCTCCTTTGATTCGTCTACCACACAGATTACGTGTATCCCGGAGTTCTGAACGATCTCTTCGATCAGCAGGGACTCCTGCTCATTCGTAAGAACCCTTCCGCGAAAGGTAAGGGCAAGGCTGGCTTTCTTGAAGAACTTTGCGGATTTGCGGAATTTCTCAGCCACCGCCTCCCGCAGCTCTTCAAACGGCATTTCAGAATCCAGTATCAAAACCAGCCCATAAGGATTGCTTTTAATGATAACTGCATTTGGCCCCATAACAATTCTCTCTCCCAAATGTTAATTCGTTAATCGTTGACATCATTGCTTCTGTAAGGCGTAGAAGCATAACCAGTAATGATCTCTTCCTCCGGCTCAAGATCATAATAATAAGAAAGCATATCTCTGGCTACAAGAGCAGCATTTGTAGAGGAATAACCATTTGCAATACGTACAGCTATGGCAATTTCAGGTTCACTGGAATTCACTGCGTTTGCATAACCGACAAATACACCGTGATTTGGAATATCTGTGGCAATCTGCGCCGTACCTGTCTTTCCGGCCACCGTCACACGATTGAAATCAAAGCCCTCGAAACCGGCGTTGTTTCTCGCCACGCCACGCATACCTGCATAGATCGTATTCCAGAGCTCCTGCGGAAGTTCAACCGTATTGCGCACTCTTGTCTCATTTTCTTCCAGAACGCTTCCGGCAGAATCCGTAACGGAATCCACCAGTGTCAGATAATAACATGTGCCACCGTTGGCCACAGTACCTACATAGCGTGCCAGCTGCGTTGTGGTAAAAAGGTTGTCTGCCTGTCCCATAGCCGTACGCACTGCGTCCATTTGGGAAATATTCGGCGCCGATTCCGGAACCTCCACGCCCGATTTTTCGTCCAGTCCGAACTGAGAAGCATATTTTGTCAGTGTTGCCAGGCCGGTATCATCGTCATACTCACCGCTCACAGAAGCAAGCCGATAACCAATCGTATTGAAAAAGTAGTTACAGGATTCCGTAATAGCTGTCTCCAGAGTCAGAACACCATGACCTGATTTATTCCAGCAATTGATAGGCTCACCGGCCACAAGATCGAATTTACCGGTACATCCGATTCCTTCTCCGAGATTTACTACGCCTTCCATAACGCCCGCCACCGCGGTTACCATCTTAAAGGTCGAACCAGGAGCAATAGCCTCCTGAGTAGCACGGCTGTAGAAAGGTGAGGATTTATCCATGTTCAGCTTGTTGAAATATTCTGTATCCATTTCATTCGCCAGACGGTTATTATCATAGCCGGGATACGTTACGCAGGCAAGTACATCCCCGGAATTCGGGTCGGTCAGGACAAGGGAGCCGGAGCACGGCGTCACTGCCAGCTGCGCAGGCGTGATCTCCAGGTTAGCAATCTTCTCAATCATGAAATTATAACCGCTCAGAGTGCCGCTTTGCAGATTTTCATAGTCGGAAGTATCCATCTCCAGGACACCTTGGTCAAACAGCAGCAGGCAGATCTCTGAACCGGAAATACGTCCTTCCTGCAGCATATAACGGTAAACCTGTTTGCAGAAGTTATCATCTTCGTACAAATAATCTGCGATATAATCTGCCAGAGCAGTAAACATCTCCCGGGTATCCATATATTCTGTATCACTGGCGATCTTGGTAATATCGATCCAGTTTTTAGAAATAGCATAGGTCAGATATTCCTGAAGGCTGATATTCTCTTCCTCTGTCCAGGCAAGATACATCGGATCTGTTTTGTCAATGGCAGATTCATTCAGAATTCCGGTGTCGTTCATCAGCATATCATTTACAATATACGACATATAAACCTGATACTGCTCTCCAAGTACGTACGCATTCTCCAGATCCTTATAGGATGTCGGGGAATCCGATAAAAGCTCATTTTTTATCGTGCTGAATATCTCAGCTGCCTTCGTCTGGAACACTGCATAGACCTGCTTTTCATTTTCCGACGCATCCTTTGCCTTCAGATGGCTGACATCCAGGACATTGTTCTCAAACAACGCGTAATAAATATCAAAAATAGGAATGTACACCTGGTCAGCAGAGGTGATCAGATCCGAATCAAAGGTTTCCGCCGGCAGCGTCCTGTCGCAGACAATACCTGCAATATACTGCTCCAGAATATTATAGGCAGCCCGCTGCAGATCCATATCAATCGTCAGATAGACATCGTTTCCTGCCTGGGGCTCCACCCGTGAGTCCACATCCAGCAGGCGGCCAAGGTTGTCTACGAAGATAACCTCAGAGCCCTTGTCGCCCTGCAGCGTCGTCTCCAAAACACTTTCCAGGCCCGTCTTTCCGACTATATCATTCGCAGTGTAGCTGTCATCTTCTTTTTTCAGTTCTTCCAGTTCCTCAGCTGATATTTTTCCGGTATAACCGATCAGGGGGGCCAGATATTCCGCATCCGTATAGACTCTGCGGTACTCCTCGGAAATGTCGATGCCCGGAAAGTCCGCGATGTTTTCCAGAATCCGGGACATGGTCTGTTCACTTACGTCCCGGGCAATGGTCACCGCCTGATAACGCTGAAAGCTGTAGGCAGCAATTGCAGACCGCAGGGATACAAGCTGAAGTATTTCCGTATCGGTATAGGAATCCGGAAGCCCGTATTCTTCCCTCTCGCCGGCGGTAATCTCTTTGTCCAGAATACCGTAATACTTTTCTCCGCAAAGAAGCTCCACCAGATCGGGAGCCGTAATGTTGAGCTGCTCCTCCTTCAGATTTTCAATATATGCTTCACCAAACAGGTCGGCCTTGAAACGGTTCAGAGTAAAACCGGAGGCATTATACTCAAAGGTTCCGTCCTCCGTCAGACTCACCTTGAAATCATTTACAATAGAATCTCCCTGCTCTTCGATCATCTTGATCACACGGTATAAAATACTGTTGACCGTCAGATTTTTGATGTGCGTGCTGGAATAGGTGCCGCTGTCCTCGAAAGTTACGCAGTAGGACAGTTCATTGTAGGCGATGGGCTTTCCGTTCCGGTCGTAGATATTGCCCCGGGAGCTGTTCAGTGTACGCTCCTTCATAATAGAAAGCGAAAAATTATTCTGGTACGCTTCGCCGGAGACGATCTGCAGATGAAACAGCCGCTGCACCAGCAATGCAGCCATCAATACGATTACCACCAGCAGGATAATAATTCTTGAGTTAATCGCTCTCTTAATACTTTTTCTCATTTCGTCAAACAAAGCTGTCAATTCCTCCCTTATCGGCTATCGTCAGTTTGCGGTTGATAAAGTAAAGAACCCTGTAGCAGATGATCGTCAGGATCAATGTATAAAACATTTCAGGCAGAATAATCCTGCCCAGATAATAGAAGAAATCAATCCTTCCTCTTAAAAGGAAACGAAAGCCATACTGAATAATTCCGTAGGCCACATCGCTGACGGAAATCAGGAACAGAGGCGTCTTAATATCGTCATCGTAAAAAATGCGGTAAAAATAGCCGCTGAAATAACCAACCCACAGATAAATAATCGCATTAAAGCCCAAAACGCTCTCAAAGAACAGATCTGTCAGCAATCCGCACAGAAAGCCGATGATCATTCCGGCTCTTTTCCCCCGCATAAGACCGAAGGAAACGATGAGTATAATCAGAAGGTTCGGCTTTATGGAAGCGATGGAAATCATCTGGCAGACGGTGGACTGAAGAAGGATAGATACCAGAATCAATATCCCTGTAATAACCTTGCGTCTCATAAAAATCTCCTTTCGGCGCTACTGTGCCGTATCTGTCTCGCTTTCCGTCTCTGCTTCGCTCTGAGGCTCTGCCCCTTCGCCGGCTCCGCCGTCCTGCTGGAACGTCCCGGTGGAAACGGAATCAGAAGGCACATATTCCTTAAGCTCAAGAATCACCAACACCTCCTGGAGATGGCGGAAATCCACCACCGGCGTGATATATCCCGACTTGGTCAGGTTGTTTGCGTCATTGCCTAACTCGCTGATATATCCGATCAAAATACCCGGCAGGAATTTTTCGCTGATGTAGGAGGTCACTACCTTATCTCCGACGTGAACCTTATTGTCGGCATCCGTCAGCTTCACGAGATTGAGGGAGCCCTCATCGATCAGCCTCAGGTCCCCGGCAATGATACACTGATCCGAGGTGGTGGACACCATCGCGCTCACATTGCTGTTGTCGTCAATGATGGAGCGGACCGTGGCCCAGTTCGGACCGGTCTCGGTCACGATACCCACAAGACCGCCGCCGGAAATGACATTCATGTCTGGTTTGATCCCGTCGTTGGAGCCCTTGTCGATGGTAAAGAGCTGGAACCAGTTCCCGCTCTCCTTTGCAATGACCCGGGCGCCCACCTTCTCATACTCATCGTACTGCTCGTCCAGCTCAAACAGCTCCCGGAGCCGCCGAAGCTCTTCCCGGTCCTGGATCAGCTGGCTGTTTTCCTCGGTCAGTGTATCCACTCTGGCCTGCAGCTCCACATTTTCCTTACGGAGCGTCTCGGCATCCTCGAAGTTATCCGTCAGCCCGGACAGCCAGCTTCCGAAGCCGTTGATTCCCTTCTGTACCGGCGTGATCAGGAATCCGCTGACCTGCTTCACCGGCGCCACCGCGCTGCTTTCAATAAATGATACGACGATCAGTAAAATACAAACGACGCTGAGCACAGCAAGAAGATATTTGTTTTTTAAATTGTCATTTGTTGTTTTTTTCATAATAGCCCTGCCTTTATCTCATTCCTGTCAGATCATTCAGCGAATACGTAAACTGCCTTAAATCTTTATTGTTTAAAATTTCCACCAGTCCGCGGATCGTACTGTTCTTGGGATCCTGAATATGGTGAAGCGGAATACCGATCTCCCTGCGGATATACTCTGGAAGATTCAGTATCATCGACACGCCGCCGGTGAGATAAATGCCCTCCCGGGTAATATCCTTCATGAGCTGCGGCGGAACGCGGTTGTAGATAGCCTTAATATTTTCGATAATATAATCAATGGAATCAATAATCGCCACACTCACAGCCAGAGAGGGGATCATATCAGACTTCGGAAGCCCGGACAGCGTGTGGATGCCGAAAACCTTCTGCTCCAGTCTCGGTCCGTTGATCATAAACGCAAGATTGTTTTTCAAGGCTTCCGCGGTCTTCTGCCCAATACTGAGGTTGAATTTCCGCCGGACCATCGTTGCGATGTCCTCGTCCAGACGGCGGCCCCCCACCTTCAGAGTCTGGCTCAGAATGACCTTGCCCGAAGCGATCACCGCGATCTCCGTGGTGTCCGCACCGATATTTACCACCATATGTCCCCGGGAGGACAGAACAGGAAGGCCCGCGCTGACCGCATCCGCGATCCCTTTGTCGATCAGACGGATACTGCCGGCATTGATCTTTCCGTGCATTACCATAAAAAATGCTCGTTTTTCAACCTGGGTAATATCACTGGGCACAGCAATGCATAAAGAGGCTCCGGTATGTCCGATACCGGCAAAGCTCTTCAGAAGATGTGAGAGAACGATCTCCATCTCTGTCAGATTTGCGATCACGCCGCCGGCCATCGGCCAGACAACCCTGACATTTTCCGGATTCTTCTCATAGATTTCGTATGCGGCGTCGCCGATGGCAAGCACCTGGCCGTTCTGCCGCATGGCAAGTAAATTCTTGCTGTATAGAAAGCGTTTTCCGCTTTTATCTTTTAACTTTATCGTGTCTGTGCCTAGATCAATCCCACAAACCTTTTGAAATAACATTTCATATTCCCCTTACTTCCGCCAGAAGCCTTGCTCCCTCATGCTGACCGCCTGGCAGTCACCTATTATAATATGATCTAAAAGCTCAATGCCCAAAAGCTTCCCCGCTTCCCGGATACGTTCCGTCAGCAGAATATCATCGCCGCTGGGATCAGGCACACCGCTGGGGTGGTTGTGCAGCAAAATGATACTGACTGCCTGGTGACGCACCGCTTCAATAAATATCTCTCTGGGAGAGATCAAAGAGGAACGGACTGTTCCCTTGGATATGACCATATCCCTGATCAGGCGCCCTTTGCTGTTCAGCATCGCAAGAATCAGGACCTCCTGCTCCTGATGCCGCAGCTCTTCCATATAATATCTCGCCACTGCCGCCGGATCCTTAAAAGATACCCCGTCCGAAAATGTCCGCCGGGCAATACGCTTTGACAGCTCGGCAACGCACTTAAGCTGAACCGCCTTCACCTTGCCGAGCCCTTTTACCCTTGTTAAATCAGAAATCGACATGTGATAAATGCCCAGGAGTCCATTTCCTTCCCCATGCTGAGCAAGTATCTTCCTTGACAGTTCCAATGCCGATTCACCCTTCGACCCTGTACGAAGTATCACTGCAAGGAGCTCCGCATCACTGAGACTATCGGCTCCCTTTGCAAGACACTTTTCATAAGGCCGCTCTTCTTTTGGGATACTCTTCATAGTTCTTGAAGATGTATCGTATTCATGTTTCAAAGATTCCTGTGTATCGCTCATAAAAATACCGATACTCTCTTCCCCGTCTATGAACCATTAAATTATTCTATCACAACTTTTTACCAAAGTATAGCCTCAGAGTATTAAATTTTTCATAACAGTTCAGCCAGACAGCAAAATAGGAAGGCAGACCGGGCAGATTTATCTGCAAAGGGCTGCATTTCTATTTTGGTGGTGGGCGGAACGCCCGCAAAGCCACAGACAAAAGCTGCGCCAGCAGCGAAAAGCCTGCGGAGCAGACGGTCTGTGGCCTGTCTGGCTGAACTGTTGTTTGCTAACCTGTGTCAATGGAATCGCAAAATAGGAAGACAGACCGAGCAGATTTATCTGCAAAGGGCTGCATTTCTATTTTGATGGTGGGCTGTATTTCTATTTTGATGGCAGGCGGAACGCACCACCTCCTCCGCCACCCGTATCCCGTCCACCGCCGCAGACGTGATCCCTCCGGCGTATCCTGCGCCCTCTCCGCAGGGATAGATCCCCGGAAAGATCGTCTGATACTCCTCATTCCGCAGAATCCGTACCGGGGAGGAGGTTCTGCTTTCCACACCCAGAAGCAGCGCGTCCGGGTCGTCAAAGCCCCGGATTTTACGGCCAAAGCCCCGGATTCCTTCTATAATAGATTCATTCAGCTCGCCGGTCAGGATCGTATTCAGGTCCGCGAAGCGGAACTGTCCCTTACACCTCGGTTCAACGCTTCCCAGCTTTTCGGTCACCCGATGTTCGCAGAAATCCTCAAAACGCTGCAGCGGTATCCTGCCCCTGCCGCAGGCATAGGCCGCCCGCTCCAGCTTTCTTTGAAATTCGATGCCGGAAAGGGGATGATCTGCCTGATAATCCTCGGGATTGACGGTGACTACAATGGCGCTGTTGGCATTTGCGCTGTCCCGGCCGCTGTAGCTCATTCCGTTCACCGCCGTCATTCCCTCCTCAGAAGATGCATTTACAACATATCCGCCGGGACACATACAAAAGGAATAGACCCCGCGGCCATTTTCGCATTTGTATGTCACCTTATAGGGAGCCGCACCCATATCGTAGGGGCAGTCCTTCCCATACATAGCGTCGTCTATCATCTTCTGTCGGTGCTCCATACGAAAGCCCACCGCAAAGGATTTGGCCTGCATCGGAAGCCCCATATCATACAGCATCGAAAACGTATCCCGGGCGCTGTGTCCCAGAGCGAGCACCAGCTGGTTCGTCCGCAGGGCATCCCGTTTCCCATTGACAGTCAGGCGGTATCTGGCCTGCTCCCAGACGTCCCGCATTGCCCTGGCATCATCACTATTCATC
This sequence comes from Lachnospiraceae bacterium, assembly GCA_030524705.1. GTDB lineage: Bacteria > Bacillota > Clostridia > Lachnospirales > Lachnospiraceae > Choladousia. Next base: position 41,490 of record JAUNGD010000007.1, read on the forward strand.
TCAATCCCAGTGAGACGGCTTCCAAAGTGAAATTCACCTCCGAGAGAAATGATTTCGGTTCGTACTTTTTTTACAACATCTACAAGGACGTCCGTACCGATATGTGGTTTGTGGTGATACAGGATCGACTCGTCGGCTCCTGCCTTTACAAATTCCTTCAGTACAAAACGGATTTTTCCTTCCGGGTCCTTGATGGTGGTGTTCAGCTTTCCGTCAGAAAAGGTTCCGGCGCCGCCCTCCCCGAACTGCACATTTGACTCTGGGTTCAGCTCACCGGTCTGCCAGAAATGCTCCACTGTCTGAACGCGCTGCTCCACCGCCTCGCCGCGTTCCAGAACAATGGGCCGCAGTCCGCTTCTGGCCAGCATCAGGGCGCAGAAAAGGCCCGCCGGCCCGCTGCCTACAATGACAGGCGGAAGCTGCGCGACGGCATTGCCGCACTTTCCGGCAGACGGGAATCTATATTCCTTTTTTTCCACCAGGGAGACTTTTTTATTTCTGAGCTTTTTCATATATTTTTCTGGATTCCTGACCTTTACATCCACAGTATAGACGTAAAACAGCTCCGGTTTTTTCCGGGCGTCAATGGACTGGCGCAGAATTTCATATTCCAGTGTCCCTTCCTTCATGGAAAGAGATTTTCTAATCTCGCGTTCCAGATCCGCCGCGCTGTGATCCGGCCGCAGCTTTAATTCGCTGATTCTAAGTACCATGCTTTTTCCTTTGATCTCATTTTCCGAAGTTTCCATTTTCCGTTGTTGCTGCTGATCCTGCCGTATATCCGCTGGACCAGGCCCATTGCAGGTTGTAACCTCCGCAGGGGCCGTCCACATCCAGGAGCTCTCCCGCAAAAAACAAGCCGTCATGCTTTAACGACTGAAGACTTTCCGCTGAAACCTCACGGCAGTCAACGCCGCCGGAACACACCTGGCAGACATCGAAGGATTTCGTCTCCTTTACCTCAAGGCAGAAATGCTTTGATACATCTGCAAGCTTCAAAATCTGACCGTCACTTAAGTCTCCGCATACAGCTTTTACGGAGATTCCGGCGGCCTTCAATACAACAGGAATCAGCTTTTCGTGAAGAAATCCTGACAGAACCGAAGCCGTCCGCTCCTTTGGAAGCCGTGCCGCCTGTCTGTGCAGCAGGGCCTTCAGATAATCCTCGTCAAAATCCGGCAGCAGGTCAATTTCCAGATACAGTCCGCCATCGTTTTCATTTTCGGAAACAAAGCGGGACAGCTGAAAAACGACAATGCCGGACACGCCGTACTTTGTCCATTGAAGCTCCCCGGTATCCTGTTTCAGAAGAAGCTTCTGACCGCCCTTTTTCTGAAACAGAGAGACGGTGCCGCGGCACCTCACTCCGGCAAGCTGAGAAAATACATTGCCCCGGCATACGAGGGGCGCCAGAGCAGGTCTCGGCGGAAGCACCGTATGTCCCAGCATGTTCGCCAGAGTGTACCCGCTTCCGTCGGAGCCTGTGCCCGGAGCGGCCTTAGAACCGCAGGCGAGAATCAGAGCCTGTGCAGTATAGCGCCAGGTCGCCGTTTTTACCTGCCATTCTCCGTTTTTCTTTTCCGCTGATTCTATTTTTTCACCGAATTTTAACTTTACCTTCAAACGGCGAAGCTCTGTGAGAAGTACCTCAAGGACGGCTCCTGCCTGGGCGGAATACGGATACACATATCCGTTCTTTTCCTGGGTCAGAAGTCCCAGCTCTTCAAAAAAAGAAAGGGTCTGAAAGGTACCAAAGCCCCGGATCACCTGCTCCGCCAGCGTCGCTCCCGTCCCATAATATTTTCCCGGAAGCTCTGGATCGAGGTTTGTCAGATTGCAGCGGCCGTTCCCGGTCAGCAAAAGCTTTTTTCCGCAGCGCTCCATTCCCTCCAGCACAGTCACTTCTGCGCCTGCTCTTGCGGCAGCGATGGCCGCCATAAGGCCGGAGGCGCCACCCCCGGCCACAATTACTGTTCTTCCCATTTCACAAGTCCTTTTTCATATAACCTCTGCAGGGATTTCATGATTCCCAGCTTTGCGTGGGGCCATGTAAGCCCGCCCTGGAAATATACCGCGTAGGGCGGCTTGATGGGCCCGTCTGCACTCAGCTCGATGGAGGAGCCCTGTACAAAGGCCCCCGCTGCCATGATCACGTCGCTGTCATAGCCCGGCATCGCCCAGGGCTCCGGCGTCACGTAGCTGTCCACCGGGGCCGCAGACTGAATGCCCTCGCAGAATGCGATGACGCCCTCCGGTATTCCGAACTCAACAGCCTGAATAATATCGTACCGCTCTTCACTGCCTCCGGGTATCACCTTAAAGCCCAGGGCCTCATAAAGATTTGCGGCAAAAATGGCTCCCTTCAGGGCCGCCGCCGTCACGGTGGGCGCCAGGAAAAGTCCCTGATAAAAGGACTGCATCACCCCCAGCGTCGCTCCCACCTCTTTACCCAGGCCCGGAGAGGTCAGACGGTACGCAGCCCGCTCTACGCAGGTCTTCGTCCCGGCGATATAACCGCCCACAGGGGCAAGACCACCTCCGGGATTTTTGATCAGAGATCCTACTACCATATCTGCCCCGAAGTCGCTGGGCTCTGTTCTCTGCACAAATTCTCCGTAGCAGTTGTCCACCATGCAGATGATCTCTGGATTTATACTTTTCACGAAGGCAATCGCCTCCCCGATCTGCTCCACGGAGAGCGTCGGCCTCGTCAAATATCCTTTGGAACGCTGGATTTCCACAAGCCTTGTTTTTTCTCCGATGGCAGAACGGATTCCTTCAAAATCAAAGCCCCCGTCCGCCAGCAGCTCCACCTGCTTATAGGTCACGCCGTATTCTGCCAGGGAACCGCAGGAGGGGCGGATACCGATTACCTCCTCCAAAGTGTCATAGGGCTTCCCAGAAATGGAGATCATCTCATCGCCGGGCCGCAGGTTAGCGGACAACGCCAGCGCCAGGGCGTGAGTGCCGCAGGTAATTTGAGGTCTGACCAGGGCGTCCTCCGTGTGAAATACGTTTGCGTAGACCTGCTCCAGAGTTTCTCTTCCCAGATCATTATATCCGTAACCTGTGGTCGCCTGAAAGCACTCTGCGCTGACCCGGGCATCCTGCATTGCCTTAATCACCTTGAGCTGATTGTATTCCGCAGTTTCATCAATTTTTTTAAAACGATCCTCCAGACCCGCTAAGATTTTTTCCGAATACGCCGCCACCTGGCTGCTGATGCCAAGGGATTTATACAGTTTTTCCATAAGTGATTCCTCTTTCATTCAGTTCTTTTTTCATATAAGCAAGAATCCGGCTATCCTCATAACCGAATTTATATTTATCTACCCATATCACATCGCGCTCCCGGCGGAACCATGTGAGCTGCCGCTTGGCAAAATGCCGGGTGTCGCGCTTCAAAATGCGTACCGCTTCCTCCAGCGAATACATTCCGTCCATATAGTCGAGAATCTCTTTGTACCCGAGTCCCTGCATGGAAACCATATCCCGGGTACAGCCCTTCTCCCTAAGGGCCTTCACCTCTTCCAAAAGCCCCTGCTCCATCATAAGGTCCACCCGCAGGTCGATGTTCCGGTAAATTTTTTCCCGCTCGTCATTTAAAACAAAATATGCGAAATTGTAGGGGGACTCCTTCTGACGCTCGGCCTCATTGTGCTCCGAGATTTTCTCGCCAGTCTCATGAAAATACTCCAGCGCCCGGATGACACGTTTGACATTGTTGGCGTGAATGGCCCCGGCCGAAGCAGGATCTACACTGCGGAGCAGGCTGTGGAGCTTTTCGACTCCCTCTTCCCGGGCCAGATTTTGCAGATAGATCCGGTAGCCCGGATCAGAACCGTTTTCCGTAAAATCAATGTCGTACAGCACTGCCTGTATATAAAAGCCTGTGCCGCCTGCCAGGATCGGTACCTTCTCCCTTTGACAGATCTGCCGGATGTATTTTTTTGCATATTCCTGGAACCGGACGACGTGAAATTCCTCCTCCGGATCAAACTCGTCAATCAGATAATGCGGAATCCCCTGCCTCTCCTCTGCGGTCACTTTGGCCGAACCGATGTCCATACCGCGGTACACCTGCATGGAATCCGCCGATATGATCTCGCCGCCGATCTGCCGGGCCAGCTCTACAGACAGCTTCGTTTTTCCCACGGCGGTGGGCCCCGTCAGAATCACCAGGGGCAGTTTTGTATTTGTTGTCATTTTTATACGATCCTTTTGAATTTTTTCTCCAGCTCATATTTCGTCATGGAAATAATCGTCGGACGTCCATGGGGACAGTTATAGGGATTTTCCAGCGTCAAAAGCTCCGCAATCAGCGCGTCGGCCTCCTGCACGGAGAGTCTGTTGTTTCCCTTTACCGCTGCCTTGCAGGACATGGAGGCAATCTTCTCCAATATCGTCTGGTCGGAATATTTTCCAGATACGTCGGTCAGACCATCCAGCATTTCCGTAAATAACGTTTTGTCGGCGATACCGTAAAGATTCCCGGGAACGCCGCTGATGGAATAATCCCTGCCGCCGAAGTGCCCGATCACAAAGCCCACCGCCTCGAAATGCTTCATGTTCTCCTTCAGCACCGTTTCCTCCTGCAGGCTGAGGGTCACGATGATCGGCGGCGTGATCATCTGGGAGGTCTGCTGCTTTGACCTGTATTTCTCCATAAAACGCTCGTACAGAACCTTTTCATGAGCTGCATGCTGGTCAATGATGAACAGCTTTCCGTCAAATTCCACAAGCCAGTATGTGTCAAAAAGCTGGCCGATTAGCTTATGCTTTTTCAGATTCTTTTCATCCAGTAGCTTGTCCTCAAAAAGCTCCATCTGCACCGGGGCCGCCGTATCCTCCGACGCCGCGGCAGACTCAGGAATAACCGCAGATTCAGGAGTCATTGCAGACTTAGAAAAAGCTACGGACTCAGAAGCAGGCGGACACTCAAATCCAGATGCATTTCCAGCAGACATACGGCCGGAACCTGCTGCACTTCCAGGCCCATCAGGTGTATGCCCGGTCCCCGTCACATTTCCCGTCACCGGACGGAAGCTTCCCTCACGCCGGGGATATTTCGGTTCGTAGGGGCTGTTCGCCTCTGCGATCAGCTGGCTTCGGATTTTCTCAAATGGCTCCGGGTACGTGAATTTTTTCTTTTCTGGCTTCGCCTCTGTTTCACCCTTTGTTTCTGGAGTTTTTTTCATCTTTGGAGAATCCACGGTAAATTCCGGTATGAGCTCCCGGCCCGCCAGGGCGTCCTTGACGGTCTGATAAACGGTATCGTACACCCTGCTCTGATCGGCAAAGCGCACCTCCATCTTGGTGGGATGTACATTGACGTCCACCTGCCCGCTGTCGATCTGCAGCATCAGGGCGGTAAAGGGGTAGCGGTGATTCATCATAAAGGGCTTGTAGGCGTCCTCTATGGCCCGGGCCACAATGGCGCTTTTCACGTATCTTCCGTTCACAAAATAGTTCTCATAGTTCCGGTTTCCCCTTGAAATTACCGGCTTTCCGATAAAACCGGTGATTTTGATACCGTCTTCCCGGGCGTCATCAATTTTCACCACATTGGAGGCGATTTCCCGGCCGTAAACGCCGTATATGATATCCTTCAGATTGCAGTTCCCGGAGGTGTGCAGCTTCGTGTCGTTGTTGTTAATAAATTTAAATGAAATCTCCGGGTGCGAAAGAGCCATTCGTTCCATGAGGTCGCTGACATAGCCGGCTTCTGTGGCCGCTGTCTTCAGAAATTTTTTTCGGGCCGGCGTATGATAAAACAGGTTCCGCACAAGAAAGGTGGTGCCCTCCGGGGCGCCGATCTCCTCCAGGGATTTTTCTGCGCCGCCTTCAATGACGTAGCGCACACCGGTAATGCTCCCGGCGGTTTTGGTGATCATTTCTACCTGACACACAGCGGCGATGCTGGAAAGCGCCTCACCCCGGAAACCCAGAGTGCCGGAGGTCAGCAGATCCTCCACAGTTCGGATCTTGCTGGTGGCATGGCGCAAAAACGCCACCTGTACCTGCTCCTTCGGAATACCGCTTCCGTTGTCTGTAATGCGGATCAGAGAAATGCCGCCGTCCTTAATCTCTACCGTGACGGCATTTGCTCCCGCGTCCACGGCATTTTCTACAAGCTCCTTTACAATAGAAGCAGGACGCTCTACCACCTCTCCCGCCGCTATCTTGTCGATTGTGTCCTGGCTTAAAAGTGTAATCTGGTTCATGATCTCCTCCAAATATTGCCGATTGCCCGTCAGATTCTCCCGGACTGTATTTCAACCACTGCGCCTGCGGCCTACCACCGGTTCTTCAGCTTATTCTGAAGATGGTAGATTGTATTGAGGGCGTCAATGGGCGTCAGATTCGACACGTCGATCTCCTGCAGCTCCTTTAATACATCCGAATCGCTGACGGTATCAAACAATGACATCTGATCCATATCAACGGGATCCAGCTTTTTGGCCCTGGGCCGTTTTGCCTTCTGGGCTTCATTGCCGATTTCCTGCACCTTTACGGTAATGTCAGCGCTGGTCAGCTCCTCCGCCAGCTCTTTCGCCCGTTCAATCACACTGTCCGGTACCCCCGCCAGCTTAGCAACCTGGATTCCATAGCTCTTATCAGCGCCGCCCTTGATGATCTTGCGAAGGAAAACAATGTCGTCGCCTTTTTCCTTAACGGCGATGCAGTAATTATTTACTCCGGTGAGCTTCCCTTCCAGCTCGGTCAGCTCATGATAATGCGTGGCAAATAGTGTTTTGGCTCCTAGAAGCTTTGTATTGCTGATATGCTCCACCACGGCCCAGGCGATGCTAAGTCCGTCGAAGGTGCTCGTCCCGCGGCCGATCTCATCCAGAATCAGCAGGCTGTTTTTCGTTGCATTGCGAAGAATATTGGCCACCTCCGTCATTTCCACCATAAAGGTACTCTGGCCGCTGGCAAGGTCATCTGATGCGCCGACCCTTGTGAAAATGCGGTCCACCAGTCCGATCCGGGCGCTTTGGGCCGGAACAAAGCTTCCAAGCTGCGCCATCAGAACGATAAGGGCTGTCTGGCGCATGTAAGTGGACTTTCCGGCCATATTGGGTCCCGTAATAATGGAAATGCGGCTTTTCGCATTGTCCAGGTACGTATCGTTGGCAATAAACATATCATTGGGAATCATTTTTTCCACAACGGGATGCCTGCCGTTTTTGATGTCAATGATCCCTTTTTCATTTATCGACGGCTTGACGTAGTTGTTGCGCTCTGCTACCAGGGCCAGGGAAGAAAATACGTCAATGCCCGCTACGGCCCTGGCCGTCTGCTGGATGCGGAGGATCTCATCGGCTACCTGGTTGCGGATGTCCACATAGAGGCCGTATTCCAGGGAAAAAAGCTTGTCCTCCGCCCCCAGAATCATATCCTCCAGTTCCTTCAGCTCCGGCGTAATATAACGCTCCGCGTTTGCCAGAGTCTGCTTCCGGGTATAATAATCCGGCACCAGGTCCTTGTAAGAATTTGTGACCTCGAGATAATAACCAAAAACTTTATTAAACTTGATTTTCAGATTTTTAATCCCGGTTTTTTCTCGTTCCTTTGCTTCCAGCTCCGCCAGCCAGTTCTTGCCCTCCGTCTTGGCATTGCGGAGCCGGTCTACCTCCTCGTGAAAGCCCTCCCGGATGATCCCGCCGTCCCGGATGCCGATGGGCGGCTCCTCTACAATGGAGGCGTCAATCAACTGGTGCAGGTCTGCCAGCTCGTCCAGCTCCTCCTCCAGCTCCTTCAAGAGCGGGGCATTCAGACTTTTCATCAGGTATTTGATGTGGGGAAGCATGGAAAGGGAAGTCTTGAAGGCGATCATATCCCTGGGATTGGCCGTCTGGTAGCTGATCCGGCTGATCAAACGCTCCAGATCATATACCGGGTTCAGGTATTCCCGCAGCTCTTCCCGGGTGATGGCATTATTCTTCAGCTCTTCCACGGCGTCCAGCCTGTCCAGGATCGCCTGCTTTTCAATCAGGGGCTGCTCCACATACTTGCGGAGCAGCCGGGCTCCCATGGCGGTTTTCGTCTTGTCCAGCACCCACAGCAGAGAGCCTCTTTTATTTTTCTCCCGAAGCGTTTCGCACAGCTCGAGATTTCTTCTTGTTGAGCTGTCCAGGATCATATATTTTCCGATGGAATACGGCGTAAGGCCCGTCAGATTCGCGATGGAGGTTTTCTGCGTTTCCATCAGATATTTGAGCAGGGCCCCCGAGGCGATCACACCGCAGCTGTAATCCGAGATCCCCAGCCCCTCCAGGGCGGATACGTGAAAATGCTCCATCAGCACCCGGGCGCACATCGCATCGTCAAAATACCAGGAATCCAGCGCGTAGATGGAGATTCCCAGCCGTTCCTTCATATCTTCAATATCAATCCCGCTCACATAAAAAGAATGATTGCAGATGATCTCCGAGGGCGAAAACTTTGTGATCTCGTCGAGAAGCTTCCGCTCACTGTCAAGCTCCGTCACCAGGTATTCTCCCGTGGTAATATCCGCCACAGAGATACCGTACCGGTCTGCCGTGTACACAATACACATCAAATAGTTGTTTTTCGTCTCATCCAGAGCCTGGGTGTTCAGATTGGTTCCCGGCGTTACAATGCGAATAACCTCCCGCTTTACGATTCCCTTCGCCTGCTTCGGATCCTCCACCTGCTCGCAGATCGCCACCTTGTAGCCCTTGGCTACCAGCTTGTTCAGATATCCGTCCACCGCGTGGTAGGGCACTCCGCACATCGGGGCCCGTTCCTCCTGCCCGCAGTCCTTTCCCGTAAGCGTAATCTCAAGTTCCTTTGACGCAGTCAGCGCATCCTCAAAAAACATTTCATAGAAATCGCCAAGACGATAAAACAGAATACAGTCCTTGTACTGTTCCTTCGTCTGCATGTATTGCTGCATCATTGGGGTTAATTGTGCCATGCTTTTATCCTTCTCTTCCGTCTGTTTTATCGTGCCGAAGCCTCATCGCTTCCGCTCCGGCTGCCTTCCCCGGCATCGGGTACATATTCGCCGATATAATAAAATCCCTTGCATTCTTTTAAATATACATTGACAATTTTTCCGATCAGCTCCCTGCCTCCCGGAAAATGCACCAGAAGGTTATTGCTGAGGCGTCCCGTCACAAGGGCGGAATCCTGCTCATTGACAGACTCCACCAGAACAGGGAGCGTCTGCCCCTGTACCTTCAGCGACATCTCCTTTGAAATATCCTGCACCAGTGCAAGAAGGCGGTTGAAACGATCCTTGACCACATCCTCCGGCACCTGGTTTTCCATCACGGCGGCAGGGGTGCCGGTACGCCTGGAATAGATAAAGGTAAACGCACTGTCGTAGCGCACCCTTCTTACCACATCCAGAGTCTCCTGGAAGTCCTCTTCCGTCTCCCCGGGAAATCCGACAATAATATCCGTAGTAATGGCAATATCCGGCATCGCCTCCCGGATCCGGGCCGCCAGGTCAAGATACTGCTCCTTCGTATATCTCCGGTTCATTTTTTTCAGGATCGGCGTACTTCCCGACTGCAAAGGCAGATGCAGATGGCGGCATATCTTTTTTGACTGCCTCATAACCTTGATCAGCTCCTCCGAAAGGTCCTTCGGATGGGAGGTCATGAAACGGATCCGCTCAAGGCCTTCGATCTGCTCCACCTGTCGAAGAAGCTGGGCGAAGGTGATGGGCTCCTCCAGGTTCTTTCCGTAGGAATTCACATTCTGTCCCAGCAGCATGACCTCCACAACGCCGTCCTTTACAAGATCCTTTATTTCCCGAATAATGTCCTCGGGCTTCCGGCTCCGCTCCCGGCCCCTGACATACGGGACAATACAGTAGCTGCAGAAATTGTTGCAGCCGAACATGATATTCACGCCTGATTTGAAGGAGTACGTCCGGTCCGTAGGAAGATCCTCCACGATCTTGTCTGTATCCTTCCACAGATCCACCACCATTCGCGAAGACTCCAGCGAAGTCACCAGAAGCTCTGCAAATTTGAAAATATTATGCGTACCGAAAACAAGATCCACAAAGCGGTAGCTCTTCTGGATCTTGTCTACCACCTCTGCCTCCTGCATCATGCAGCCGCAGAGTGCAATGATCATCTGCGGGTTCTTTTTCTTCAGCCCGGACAGATAACCCAAATGTCCGTATACCTTGAGGTTTGCGTTTTCTCGCACGGTACAGGTGTTGTAGAGGACAAAATCTGCCTCCTCTGATTCGCTGTGCTCGTATCCGATCATTTCCAGAATCCCCCGGAGCTTTTCGGAATCCCTGGCATTCATCTGACAGCCGAAGGTCTTGATGCACGCCGTCAGAGGACGTCCCGTCTGACGGCTCCTCTCCCGGATCAATTCTCTGGCCTTTGCTATAAAATAATACTGCCGCTGCGGTTCCTCCGCCGGAGCATTCTGCGTTAAATCTATTTTTGTCAAATCAATATCGTTATACATCGCGTTGTCCTTCCGTTCTTTTCTTTCTGTCCGGTTTTACCACAATAGTTTAAACGACAATCTGTCAGAAATCAAGAACAAAAGTGTGCAATATGCCTGCGCAGCAGGGCATGCGGCAGATCCGGCTGCGTAAAAAAGGTGAAAATCCGCCGGGAAGCGAATTTTCACCTGATCGTTACGGTCTTACCTGACCATCCCCGAAAATGATAAACTTCGTTGTCGTAAGAGCTTCCAGTCCCATGGGCCCTCTCGCATGCAGCTTCTGGGTGCTGATGCCGATTTCTGCTCCGAAGCCGAACTCAAAGCCGTCCGTAAAGCGCGTGGAAGCGTTTACGTATACCGCCGCTGCGTCGATTTCATCCAGGAACCGCAGGGCATTTGCGTAATCCCTGGTAATGATGGACTCTGAGTGGCCGGTATTGTATTTATTGATATGTGCGATCGCCTCATCCAGGGAGGACACCGTCTTGACAGAAAGAATATAGTCCAGATACTCTCTGCCCCAGTCCTCCTCAGAAGCAGGAACTGCCTCTGGAATACAGGAAAGAGCCTGCTCGTCGCACCGCATCTCCACCTTATGCTCATCGAGACGCTTTTTCAGCGCGCTTAAAAGCTGCTTTTCCACCTTTTCATGGACAACAATGGATTCACAGGCGTTGCACACGCCGATGCGCTGAGTCTTGGCGTTGTTGATAATATCAATGGCCATGTCAAGATCCGCTGTCTCGTCCACGTAGATATGACAGTTGCCGGTGCCTGTCTCGATCACCGGGATTGTACTGTTGTTCACGACAGCCCGGATCAGTCCCGCCCCGCCCCGGGGGATCAGGACATCCACATACTGCTTCAGCTTCATGAAGCGGGAGGTGGTCTCCCGGTCTGTCACCTGGATCAGCTGCAGAGCGGTTTTTGGTATCCTGCAGTCCTCCAAAGCCCGGCAAATGACCTTGACAATTGCCGTGTTGGAATGGATCGCATCACTGCCGCCCTTCAAAATGACTGCATTTCCGGTCTTAAAGCAAAGTCCGAAGGCGTCCGCCGTCACGTTCGGCCTTGACTCATAAATAATGCCGATAACCCCCAGGGGAACACGCTTCCGGCCAATCATCAGGCCGTTGGGCCGCTTTTTCATCTCAGAAACCTCGCCGATGGGATCGTCCAGCCGGGCGATCTGACGCAGCCCTTCGCTCATTCCTGCAATCCGGCCGGTATTTAGCATCAGCCGGTCCACCAGTCCCTCCGGCATCTGGTTCTTCCGGGCTTCTTCTATATCCTTCGCGTTCGCTTCCAGTATATCCTCTGCATACTGCTCCAGATAGTCCGCCGCCTTCAAAAGCGCCTCGTTTTTACTGGCCGTAGATAATTTGCGGAGTACCGGCTCCGTTTCTTTGGCACTGCGTCCGATGCTCTCCAGCAGCACATCAGGATCTGCAAAGAACCGCTCCTCCGTAACCAGATACTGCGGAAGGATGTCATACTCTGTACTCATTACCTCATCCATCATCTGAAGCTCAAAGGCCACGGCTGCCGTTGTATGCTTCGTATGCTGAGAGAGATAGCGATCATAAAAGCCCTTTCCGTAGCCGCAGCGGTGACGCTTTGCATCAAAGCCCACTCCCGGGACAATCAGCAGCGCATCCTCATCCTCTGCTTCCAGTCCCGTCACAGGCTCAGGAATATCGTAATAGCCTGGCGCCACGTCCTCATAGGAGGAAATATAATAATATGTCATTTCATCCCCGTGTACCTTCGGCGCGGCTACCTTTTTGCCCAGCCTCCAGGCCGCCTCGATCAGCGGCTTCGTGGAAACCTCTCCCTTGCAGTCCATATATACATAGACTGCTTCTGCCTTCTGAAATTCCTCCATCTGAAGAATTGTATCGCAGATGATACGGCTCTTCCGTTCCAATTCCTCTGACGACAGTTCCTTTCTTCTGGAAAATACCAGCTTCCTAATGTCCTTTTTTTCCATATTTTTCACCCAGATTCTCAATCTTTCCGTCTTTGTTGACTACGTCTATGTTGTTTAACTGTCCCCGCAGGTTTGCTCTGACAGCCGCAATGTACTCGGCCCGAAGCTCTGCCTGCTCCTGCCGCTCGGACTCTGTCAGGCCCTCCGCTTTGGATTTGCGCGCCAGCTCGTTGATTCTGGCTAATTTCTTGTCATCCATACCCTTCTCCTCACCCGGCATCATTTTCCAGTATATCAATCAAATAAAAATCCTCGTTCGGCCTTCCCTTAAAGAGCGTGCCGACGTTTGCTCCCTGTAAAATATGGTGGATGATATGAAAATCATCCCCGTTGGCAATGATCATGTCTGCGCCGGAGGCAGTGGCGATCTTTGCCGCCGACAGCTTCGTAGCCATACCGCCGGTGCCTACGTCGCTTCCGCTGCCTTTTCCCATGCTCATCAGATGATCATCCAGACCCTCCACGAGATCAATAAACTCTGCCTGGGGATTTTTCCGCGGATCATCCGTATACAATCCGTCAATATCGGAGAGTAAAATCAGCATATCCGCCCCCACCAGAGCCGCCACAATTGCAGAAAGCGTATCGTTGTCGCCGAACTGGATTTCGTAGGTGGCCACCGTATCGTTTTCATTTACGATGGGAATTGCCCCCAGCGCCAGAAGCTCGGCAAAGGTATTGGAGGCATTTTTCCGGCTCAGGTTGTCCAGCATTGTATTTTTGGTCATGAGAACCTGAGCCGCCTGATGACCGTATTCGCTGAACAGCTTTTGATAGATCATCATGAGCTGTGCCTGGCCGATGGCGGCACAAGCCTGCTTTTCCGCTACATTTTTGGGCCTGTGATGAAATCCGATGGCCTGCCGGCCCACCGCGATGGCGCCGGAGGACACGAGGATCACATCCTTCCCCATATTTTTGATATCACAAAGCTCCCGCACCAGAATTTCAAGCTTTGTGAGATTCAGCGCGCCCGTGGCGCTGTGTGTGATAGAGGAGCTGCCGATTTTTATGACAATCCTCTTTTTATCCTTGAGTTTTTCTCTGTAGTCCATAATTTCTCCTCAAACAGATTTATGATATCTGTTTATCTGACCAGCCCCAGTTTCCGAAGCAGACGGATCAGCAAATGTCCTTTCGGAAAAGTAGATATTTCTTCAATCGTAATCCCTCTAAATGAGACAAGCCCGATGGCATATACCACTACTCCCACAACAATGGAAATAATCGTGGAGATCGTGTTTCCCGCAAATACATGAAATGCTGAATAGACAATATACACTGCAGCCGCCATAATGATGGATGACAGCCCGGGCACAATAAAGGTCTTATACCACTCCTGCTTGTAATTGATATAACGCCGGATAGACAGCGCATTTAAAACACATACGACCAATGCAAAGAATATGTTGGAGTATACAACAGCATAAATATTCAGGTTTGCCGTGGTCAGAAGGAAATACAGCATGATAAAATGAAGCACAAGAGCAATACTGCAATTGATCAAAGGCTTCTGCAATTGTCCAAGTCCCTGCAAAATACCTGTAGTGAGGGTAGACAGGGAATAAAAAATGATCATCAGCGCACCGATCTGCATAATTCCGGTGGAAAGCGCCACTCCTGTCTCCTGATGGAACAGCATCGTGATGATCGGCTTTGCCAGAGCAGCCATACCCGCAGCGCACGGAATCGTCAGAAGCATCGTAAACCGGATAGACATTCTGATCTTCTGTCTTGCTTCTCCCCGGTTGCGGTTCGCCATAGCCGCCGTAAGGCTTGGGACAATGGAAGGCGACATACTGGAAGCCAGAGCCAGAGGAACATTCATCAGTACCCGGAACTGTCCGGAATAAATTCCCCAGATGGCGCCATACTGTGCATCCGTATATCCCTGCCCCTGAAGTACCTTGTTGAAGATACCCTGATCTGCCACATTACTGATATTGTAAATTACCGTACTCAAAATAACCGGAAGAATGGTCAGGATCAGCTGCCTGTAAATCATGTATTCAGACTCCGGTCTGGAATTCTGGTCCCGGCGCATATTCCTGCGCAGTGTCTTCTTCTGAGCAGTGTAGACGATCATCATAAAGATAAGCGCTACTGTAATACTAACTACCGTACCAAAGGTGCCTCCGGCCGCTCCCCATGCGGGCCCCAGTGAAGGATTTCCCTCCTGAACAGCCAGTGACTCTCCATAGCTGAACATGATATTTGCACATATCAGCGTCACCGCAGCATTTACAATCTGTTCAATAACCTGGGACACCGCCGTGGGAACCATCGTGGAATATCCCTGAAAATATCCACGGAATGTCCCTATGATGGCAGATATAAAAATGGCCGGAGCCAGAACGCGGAGCCCATATACCGCCAGCTCAAAGGACATCAGATACTTCGTAATCACACCAGCAAAGATGTATGTAAAAAGTGCCAGTGCTCCGCCGACAACAAGAGCAAACCGCACTGCACACAGAAAGACCCTGTGTGCGTTGCGGTATTCCCCCCGATGTACCCGTTCCGATACCAGTTTGGAAACTGCCAGGGGCAGGTTGAAGCAGGATATCATAAGAACAATTGCATAAATCTCATTCGCTGTAGAATAATAACCGTTTCCTTCATTTCCAAGAATGTTCTGCAGCGGAAAACGATAAATCATTCCAATGATCTTGGCAATGATCGCTGCCGCAGCCAGAATGGAACCCTGGACTAAAAAGTTATTTCCACTTTTCTTTTTCTCTTTCACGTCAGACCTCTTAAGAAATTAATTCAAACTTCCTGTATAAGATGTATCAGGGCTTAATAGAGCTGGACACCGTCGCTGTTCGTGTCAAGCACAATGCAGACCCAGGTCTTGCCCTGATTCAATGTGATCTGCTCTCCGTTTGCATCATAGTAACGGGTGGGGGTAAAGTTGCCCTCTGCAAAGGGATCCTCTGTGGTAGCCCCGTCCTTGCTCCAGGTAACGTCAATCGCTTTTCCTCTTGTGATGTACTTTCCGGAACCTCCCGTCAGGACGTTAATGTCCAGATAGGAATCGGAATCCACCTGCGGCTGCCAGGAGCAGTACTGGATCAGAATATTGTCGTAGGTCAGTGCATTTCCCGTCATCTTGTCGATCTGCGGATCACCGAACTGGTATCTCGTATACTTTCCGGTCTGCTCATCATACACGAAAGCTGCGTTGTTGTAATCGTATCCAATTTCTACCGTAGAAGCTGCCTGTCCATTTTCCAGAAGCACCGGAGCATCATCCGCCGCAAACTGATAATGTCCGTTCTGATTCAGGTAGTTATCGGAATAATTCCGGGAGTATCCCTTGAAATCAATACCCTGCTGGATCATGTCATAGTTCGTGAATACATTGTGAGGCGCCGGGAAATCATCGCCTCTGTAATAGGTCACATCTCCCTCTCCGTCTCCCGCATCCTCAAGTCCGGAAAGATTCAGTGTATCATCACGCCACAGCAGCTCCAGGGCATACCAAGCTTGTCCAAAATGCAAATAGAAGGAGTCAAATTCTCTTGCAAAATAAACGTAATACTCACGGCTGCTTCGCACAGAGCCAATACGCTCTATATCCTGATAGTCCTCAAAAATACCCATCAGACGTGTAATACCGCCCTCCACCGGAGCTTCATACACAACCTCAGCATTGGCAATTCCCGACTGCGGAAGCGCATCGTAAATATTGTTGAGCATAACCGAAATCGGCCTCGTTCTTCCGATGGATTCCGGGACAAGCTTTCCGGTCAGAAAGCTGCGCACCATACCATTATTTTCTTCAGCAGAAACTGTCATGCCGCCGGCCATACATCCCATCAGCATCGCCGCCGCAGAAATTCCCGCAACAAGTTTTTTAAATCGTCTTTTCATGATCTGTTCCTCCCTTATCTTAAGATGTTCAATTTCGTTAATATTTCTTCCTGAAGACGCTCCATCTCCCGGGCCTCGTCCTCCGTCATATGGTCATATCCCATCAGATGAAGCATGCTGTGGGTGATCAGAAATGCATATTCCCGCTCCACAGAATGGCCATACTCCTCTGCCTGCTCCAGCACCTTATCCGCGGAAATCACAATATCCCCCAGCATCAGCTCCCCGGTATCCGGCTCAAAGCAGTCCGTGCCATCCTCCTCAAGAATGCTGAAATCTCCCGGCATCTCATAATTGACCATCGGAAAAGACAAAACATCCGTGGGACGGTCGATCTGCCTGTGCTCCAGATTCATTTTGTGGATCTCGTCATTATCTGTGACAAGCAGGCTGACTTGCGCTTCATAGGGACAGTCCATATAGTCAAGAGCACAGGCGATCACGCGCTGAGCGGTCTCGTACAGCCCGATCCCCAGATCCTTACTGCTCTCGTTTTCAAAATCAACAGTCATAAAATACCTCCTGCCGCCGGCGTATCATCTGCTGCAAATCCTTCAGATAATCAACGCCTAGCGCCTTTTTGCATCTCTCCGCTTTTCCTTCTTCTCATACTCCTCATAAGCATTGACGATCTTTTGCACCAGAGGATGGCGCACGACATCCAGGCTTGTCATCTGACAGAAGCTGATGTCATCTACCTTTCCCAGCACCTTCATGGCCGTATCCAGCCCGGAGGGCGCCCCGGTGGGCAGATCCTTTTGCGTCAGATCTCCGGTCACTACGACCTTGGAACCAAAACCGATACGGGTCAGGAACATTTTCATCTGTGCCGGAGAGGTATTCTGTGCCTCGTCAAGAATGATAAAAGCATTGTCCAGCGTCCGGCCGCGCATATATGCAAGAGGGGCGACTTCGATCAGCCCCTTTTCCATATTTTTCAGGAAGCTGTCCGGCCCCATGATCTGATACAGCGCGTCATAAAGCGGCCGCAGATAGGGGTCTACCTTGCTCTGCAGATCGCCCGGAAGAAAGCCAAGCTTTTCTCCGGCTTCAATCGCCGGTCTTGTCAGAATGATCCGTCCCACCTCGTCGTTTTTGAAAGCTGTAATAGCCATTGCCATAGCCAGGTACGTCTTTCCCGTACCTGCCGGTCCTGTCCCGAATACGATCATTTTCTTTCGGATGGCGTCGACGTACGCTTTCTGCCCCAGGGTTTTGGGCTTGATCGGCTTGCCGTTGATCGTGTGACAGATACAGTCACTGTCCATCTCCACCAGTGAAGACTCCCTCTCCTCCATGGACAGAGCAATGGAGTAATCCACGTTCTGCTCCGTAATGGCTGTGCCTCTCATGGAAAGCTCATATAAGCTTTCAAGAATCTTTTTTGCTCTGACTGCTCCCACAGGGCTGCCCAGAATCTTTATCTCTCCGTCACGGTTCAGTATCGTAACCTGGAACGCCCGTTCTATTTTTTTGACGTATTGATCGAACTGGCCAAATATGTTCTGTATGTGCTCCGCTGGAATGCTTAAGGACATTTCAATCAGACTCATAGCTTTGTAATTCCTCCTCCATGCTGTCTACGTTCACACGGCTGACTGCACTCTCCCCAGTCGTCAGAACCCCGGACGCAATGGCAGACTTCTCATTCCATTCTATTTTAACATCATTTTCAAATATTTGAACCCCTTTTTCCTCTAAATTTTTTACAAAATACTGATAATTTGCGTTGAGAATTTCTCTGATTTGTTCTTTTGTGTATATGATTTCCTTTTTATCATATTCTTTCGCTGTAAATTTTTGTATATAGATTGGAAGATAAAAATAATCCGACAACCGCATCTGGGTAAGCTCCGATACCAGATCATACTGTTTCAGACTTCCAAAGGAATCCGGAAATGCAAAAGGAATCCCGCCAATCCGAAATAAATAACGGTTCTTTTCTTTCCCGGTATATTCCTTTTTTTCAGTTTTCAGTTGTACAGAATCCCGATAAACACGCTTTCTGCGGATTACAATATCCGCATCTGCCGAAACATACTGATAAGTGGAAATCTCCTGGCTGTCATTGTAGACGGGAAGTGCTCCGGATACGAGAAGCGTTCCCTTTTCCACAGTATCTCCAGCCTGTACCATAGGCCTCCCCTTCCGCACATAGATAGATTCGACTGTTCCTGCACAGGAGGCCGCGAGGCTGGAAGGCTCCTGGGAAATATCCTGTTCTCCATCTTCCCCGGAAATCCCCTCTTTTACATGAATGACAAGCCGGGTTCCCTTAAGTTCAGCCGCGACCCAGGCAAATTGCGTAAAATAATTGCGGATATCGGCAGCCAGAGCCTTACAATCCACGTTGGATTTCCACATCCCATGATAGATCCCGGAATGGTCCAGATACTCAAAAATTACATCATCTGTCTGAGACAGGTTTCCTTCAATAGAAATATTCCAGACGTGGGCAGACAGCCAGATCATAAAGATCATGGCCGCTGCGATCCCGGCGACGTAAACCTTTCTTTTCCTGTTTTTATGTATAAAAAAAGGAAGGCCATGCCGTTCTTTGATGACAACGGCTGCATGGCTCTTCTTTACGATCGTTTTCAGTTTTTTAAAATCCCTGCGTGCTACGAACGCTTCATATTCTTCTCCGACCGGACAAAGATTCCACAGCCTGATTCCATGAAATGCACACAGGTTCAGAAATCTGTCATAACTGTTCCCAATAATCCTTATCCTGACGTAGCCCTGTATAAAATCAAGAAAACGTTTTTCCATGAACTCCTCCCTGACTGAAACTATACAAAACACAACACATTACATCTGCCCCAGCTTGTTGATCACCGTATTTAATACATATCTCTTTTGATCTGTTTGATCACAGATATTCCAGCTTATCAATAAGTCCCGTAATCTCAATTTCCTCTTTCGTATAACTTTCCACCATCAATTTTTTCCCGGTAATACAGATTTTTTTCCTCTTTGTGATAAGCCTGATCTCCTCCTCCGTATAAAGAGAGATGCCTTTAAAATTTTCTATTATGATCCGCTCCTGTCCCTGCATAGTCACAAGAATATTCCCTCTCGTAAAGTCCTCCGGAATCTGCAGGGTTCTGGCAAGGCCGGCAATTTTGAATCCGTCATGCTGCTCTTTTTTCTGCTCTTTTCTGAACATTTCCCGCCCCGCTTTCCGATTCTTTTACGATAAAACATATGTACTTTTCCATATTTTTATGATAAAATCTCCGTTAAAGCTACGAGCCGTGCCAGATTTCATAGATGAAGCGGGAGCGCGAGACCACTCGCAGCGAGCGCTGCATTTGTGAAATCTGATAGGGCGACAGCCCGCGAACGAGAAAATGCAAAGCATTTTCGAGGTGCGCTGCACGGCAATTAAAAAAAGAATCTAAAAATGAGGAGTTACTATTTATGACAAAAATTCATTGCCTGAATCCCATATCTGAGGTGGGAACTCAAAACTTTACTGATGAATATGAAATGACAGACCAGCTTTGTGATGCAGATGCGGTTCTGGTCCGCAGTGCAAATATGCATGAAATGGAGCTTCCCGAGAAGCTTGTTGCAGTTGCAAGAGCCGGCGCCGGTGTCAACAATATTCCTCTGGACAAATGCACTGATCAGGGAATCGTGGTTTTCAATACGCCGGGAGCCAATGCCAACGGCGTAAAGGAGCTTGTTCTTGCCGGTATGCTGCTGGCGGCCAGAGACATCGACGGCGGTATCCACTGGGTTCGGGAAAACAAGGATGACAAAAATATTTCCAAGGATATGGAAAAGAGCAAAAAAAATTTTGCAGGAACTGAGATCAAAGGAAAAACGCTGGGCGTGATCGGTCTCGGCGCCATCGGTATCGAAGTAGCCAACGCTGCCGACGCCCTGGGGATGCAGGTATACGGATACGACCCGTTTCTTTCCGTAAACGGAGCGCTCCGTCTCTCCCGTAATGTAAAGATCGTGGATCAGACCAACAAAATATTTGAAGTCTGCGACTATATTACACTGCACGTTCCGCTTCTCGATTCGACCCGCGGCATGATCAATAAAGAATCCCTGTCTATCATGAAAGACGGTGTGGTTGTTCTCAACTACGCCCGGGATCTGTTGGTGAATGATGATGACATGGCCGAGGCGCTGGAAAACGGCAAGGTCAAACGGTATATGACCGATTTCCCAAACGAAAAAACGGGGCAGATGATCAATGTCATCGCTACCCCTCATCTTGGAGCCTCCACCGCAGAGTCCGAGGATAACTGTGCAGTGATGGCCGTGGATGAGCTGCGGGACTTCCTGGAGACAGGCCGTATCCGCAACTCTGTAAACTACCCGAGCTGTTCCCTGCCGCCGGAAAAATGTGCCTGCCGGATCTGTATTATGAATGTGAACCGGCCGAACATGATCGTACGTTTATCCGCCGTCCTTTCCGATGCCGGTATCAATATTCCGAACATGACAAACAAGAGCCGCGGTGATGCCGCCTATACTCTGATTGACTGCGATACCCTTCCTTCCGAGGAGCTGATCAATAAAATCCGGGCAGTCAACGGCGTTAAAAAGGTTCGTGTTATTTACTATTGATCGTTTTGCCCGCCTACATATAAAGTAATCTAAAATAGAACAGACATCAGCCGGAGCCGTACGTTCCAAATCAGGTTCGTACAGCCCCGGCTGTTATTTCAAATTTCCGCGATAAACAAAACTCCCAATGTCCCCGGGCCGCAGTGGCTGGATATGACTCCTCCGGCCCTGGTGATCAGGATTTCCTCAAAAACCGTTAAGCTCTTCAGGTAGTCTCGTATCATCTCGATGGTTTCATTGCTGCATCCCGAATGCGTGATGAACACCCGGTCTTTTTTCGCATGCTTCAGATCCTTTTCCATCTCCCGAACATAATCCATGAGGACCTTGCTCATCCTGCCGCGGTATTTTTTAGAGGGATTCATTTTGCCGCCCTCGACTACGATTTTGGGATGAAGCTTCAGTGCCCCGCCGGCCATGGCAGCCAGGCCGCTGCAGCGTCCTCCACGGTGAAGATAGACTAACGTGTCTACCACGAAGCTTGCCCGGACAAAGGGCTTTAATTCCTCTATCCGCGCAGCAATCTCACCGGCCTTCTTTCCTTCCTGAGCCATAATGGCAGCTTCAATGACCAAAAGGCCGATGCCAGTGGAAAGATTTGCAGAATTGATAACGGTAACCAGATGGCTTCCCTCCAGCTCCTCTGCCGCTAAGCGGATCACATTTGCTGACGACGACATGGTCTCTGAAATGGCAAAGCATACGACCTCTGTGCCAGCCTCCACATAGGGCCGCAGCAGCTCAATCGTCCGGTCCAATGCCGGAGCGGAGGTTTTGGGCGTGGTCTTATGCTCGTCTGACCACCGGTAGATCTCGTCCGGCGTAATATCCAGGCCGTCTTCGCACTCTTTGTCACCTAAAATAATGTGTAAGGGTAAAATTGATATTTCATATCGTTCCAACAATTCCTCCGATAAATCGCAGGTACTGTCTGAAATAATTTTTACCATCTATTCTCCATCCTTTCTGTTCTGTTTAAGCTTAACATATCGCCAAGCACTGTGAATGCCTGTGCCTTTTCAGAACACGTATCTACTTATGATACGGCTCTCCCTGCATGATCCGGTAGCTCCTGTATATCTGCTCCAGAAGCACCATCCGCATAAGCTGGTGCGGAAACGTCATCCTAGAAAAGCTGAGCTTATAATCTGCGCGGCCAAGAACCGCGTCCGAAAGCCCAAGCGATCCGCCGATCACAAACACAATACTGCTGTGGCCCTGGATTCCCAGCTTTTCTATTTTTTCGGACAATTCCACAGA
This sequence comes from Lachnospiraceae bacterium, assembly GCA_030524705.1. GTDB lineage: Bacteria > Bacillota > Clostridia > Lachnospirales > Lachnospiraceae > Choladousia. The sequence continues at coordinate 63,655 of JAUNGD010000007.1, forward strand.
ATCCAGCATTTTTCCGTCAATGGCCAGTGCGATCACATAATCATTTTCTCTGATGCACCGCAGCAGCCGCTCTCCCTCTGTATTTTTTATCTGCGCTTCCTCTGCCGCAGAAGCCCTATCCGGCGTTTTTTCATCCGGGACTTCGACAATATCCAGTCTGCAGTATCTTCCAAGACGCTTTACGTATTCGGCGATCCCGTCCCGCAGATATTTCTCTTTTATTTTTCCAACCGTCAGCAATGTGATCTTCATTTTTTCTCCCGTAAATACGCCGCACTCCGTCCATCTGAGCATCTGCGAAGGGCTGTTTTTTATACAGCCTTGCAAGCCCGATCTCAACTTTTTTCTTTCATCTCAGTTTTTTTCTCTTATCTGCTCTATAATTTGTACAATTTTTTCCAGGCCCTGTCCGTCTGTCTCTGAAAAGCGGGCTTTGATCGGGCTGTCAATATCCAAAACGCCTATGATCTCCGATTCGCGGTGTATCGGTATCACGATTTCTGATGCCGAAGCGCCATCGCAGGCGATATGTCCTGGAAACTCATGTACGTTTTTGACAATGACCGTCTCGTTTCTTTCCACGGCAGTGCCGCACACGCCTTTTCCTACTTCAATTTCAATGCAGGCAGGTTTTCCCTGGAACGGCCCGAGCACAAGCTTTCCGTTTTCCATCAAATAAAATCCGGCCCAGTTGATCTCCGGCAGCGTCTGGTACAAAAGCGCGGAAATATTGGCAAGATTCGCGATCCAGTACGGCACGCCCTCCGTCATTGCCGCAACCTGCTTTGCAAGCAGTTCATACTCTTTTTCTGTCATAAAAGCGCCTCTCCCTTCTCCTGTTCTTATCTTACCGTATCTTCCCTTATCCACTCTTATCTGTCCTTTCCTGACGGACAATAATTTTTTACCGCTTCAAACAGGGCAAGTGACAGGTGACAGTAGCCGTCAGGATTTTTTATCAGATACTTCTGGTGGTACTCCTCCGCCGTATAGAAGTTCGATAATGGAAGCGCTTCAACCATGACCGGCTCGCTGTACTGCTCCTGAAGAGCTGTCAGCGACGCTTTTACGCGGGGCTCGTCCGCCAGATCTATATAGTAAATACCTGTGCGATACTGCGTACCGATATCTCCTCCCTGCCGGTTGACCGAGGTAGGATCGATCGCCTTATAATATAACTGCAGAAGCTCTTCCAGACATATGATTTCGGGATCGTATATTATTTTTACCGTCTCGGCATGACCAGTATTTTCATATTTCACCTGTTCATAGGTAGGATTTTCCGTTTTCCCATTTGCATAACCGACTTCTGTCTGAAGGACGCCGCTAAGCAAATCGAAATAATGCTGCGTGCCCCAGAAGCAGCCCCCGGCCAGATAGATTTCCGCTTTCGCGCTTCCTGATAGATTATTCATTTTATTTAACCTCATATCTGCTGCAGGATAAAAGCAGAAGAACGAAACCGTTCATTCTTATGCCCTCCGGTTTTCCAGTCAGCAAAGCACATTCTCATAGTTTTTGTATAGGCTTTATGGAATTATTTAAACAAATAATTAAGCAAATCGTATTACGATTCCGGGCAGTTGTCAATTATTATTTTCGCACGGGCCAGACCGCAGGCGCACAAAAAGAGAGCGCCCCAGGTTTATTGTCCCGGAACACTCTCTGAAAGATGCACTTTATAGTATGTTTATTTTGCACTCAGGAACTCATGAATTCCCTTTGCCGCAGCCTTGCCGGCACCCATAGCCAGGATAACGGTAGCTGCGCCTGTAACAGCATCTCCGCCTGCGAATACGCCGTCCTTGGAGGTCTGGCCGGTCACTTCGTCAGCGATGATACATTTTCTTCTGTTGACGTCAAGACCGATTGTCGTAGAAGAAATAAGCGGGTTCGGTGAGGTACCCAGGGACATGATAACGGTGTCTACATCAATGTCGAACTCAGAGCCCGGAACTTCTACCGGACGTCTTCTTCCTGATGCATCCGGCTCGCCAAGCTCCATACGGATACACTTGATACCGGCTACGTTGTCGTTTTCGTCTACAAGAATTTCCTTCGGGTTGGTCAGAAGGTCAAAGATGATGCCCTCTTCCTTTGCATGATGTACTTCTTCTGCTCTTGCCGGAAGCTCAGCTTCACTACGACGGTAGATAACGTGTACCTCTGCGCCGAGACGAAGCGCTGTTCTTGCGGCATCCATAGCAACGTTTCCGCCGCCGACAACTGCCACCTTCTTGCCGTGTACGATCGGTGTATCATAATCCTCACGGAATGCCTTCATCAGATTGTTTCTGGTCAGATACTCATTTGCAGAGAACACGCCCTTTGCGGTCTCACCCGGAATACCCATAAACATCGGAAGACCTGCACCGGAACCGATGAATACAGCCTCAAAGCCTTCCTCATCCATCAGCTCGTCAATTGTAACAGACTTGCCGATAATAACGTTTGTCTCAATCTTAACGCCGAGAGACTTTACATTCTCCACTTCCTTTGCCACAACGTCCAGCTTCGGAAGACGGAACTCAGGAATACCGTAAACGAGTACGCCGCCGGCCTCATGCAGTGCCTCGAAAATCGTAACGTCATAGCCCAGCTTAGCCAGATCTCCGGCACAGGTCAGGCCGGAAGGACCAGAACCGATCACAGCGACCTTGCGTCCGTTCTTTGTCTCCGGAGCAGGCGGCTTGATGCCGTTCTCTCTTGCCCAGTCAGCCACAAAACGCTCCAGCTTACCGATGGAAACTGCTTCGCCCTTGATACCGCGGATACATTTTCCTTCGCACTGGCTCTCCTGCGGGCAGACACGGCCGCAGATTGCCGGAAGTGCGCTGGACTGAGAAATCACCTTGTAAGCTTCCTCAATATTTCCTTCTTTGACTTCTCCAATGAAATCCGGGATATTGATATTTACCGGGCAGCCCTGCACACACTTTGCATTTTTGCAGTGCAGACAGCGCTGTGCTTCTTCGATTGCTTCTTCCTTATTATATCCAAGACAAACCTCGTCAAAATTTGTTGCTCTTACCTTCGGATCCTGCTCTCTGACCGGAACCTTCTTCAATACATCTGCCATTATTTGTCACCTCCGCAATTACCGCATCCGCCGTGATGCGTATCTCCTTCTCGCAGCTTAAGAAGCGCTCTTCCCTCTTCGGTCTTGTACATAGCCTGTCTCTTCATTGCTGCATCAAAGTCAATCTTGTGTCCGTCAAACTCCGGTCCGTCTACGCAGGCGAATTTCACTTCATCGCCTACCATGATACGACAGGCACCGCACATACCTGTTCCGTCTACCATGATCGGATTCATGCTGACAATCGTCGGAAGGTTGTATTTCTTTGTAGTCAGACAACAGAACTTCATCATGATCATCGGTCCGATGGATACGCACTGATCGTAAGACTTGCCCTCGCTGGTGATGAGGTCGTCGATCACCTTTGTAACCATACCGCTTCTTCCGTAAGAACCGTCATCCGTTGTTATGTAAAGATTGCCTGCAACTGCCTTAAACTTATCCTCAAGAATAACGAGCTCCTTTGTCTTGGCGCCGACGATAACGTCAGCCTCAATACCGTGCTCATGCAGCCACTTAACCTGCGGATATACAGGAGCTGTACCTACGCCGCCGGCAACAAAAAGGATCTTCTTTTTCTTTGTCTCTTCAAGATTTGCTTCCTCACACAGCTCGGAAGGACAGCCCAGCGGTCCAACGAAATCACGGAAGGAATCACCGGCCTGAAGTTGTGTGAACTTCTCAGTGGAAGCACCGATCGGCTGGAATACAATCGTGATCGTCCCCGCTTCTCTGTCATAATCACAGATCGTAAGCGGAATTCTCTCACCTACTTCATCCATTTTGACAATAACAAACTGGCCCGGCAGGCAGCGTTTCGCAACACGTGGAGCTTCCACAACCATCTCATAGATGTTGCCCGCAAGCTTTCCTGCTTTCAAAATCTTATACATACTATACCTCCATATCATTTACAGCAGGGTTGTCCCGCCTTAATACTACTGTGTTTCCACCTGTAGATTACATCTTTTTCAGTATAAAACAATCGTATAAAAAATTCAATGGTTATTTCGTCAGTTTTCGCATTCCTGCCGCAAATCTGAAAAATGTATCAAGCCTTTCTCAGCTTTTCTTCAGGCCTTTCTCAGTTTTCCTGCAGACCATTGTCAGTTCTGCTCCAGATAATTCTCAAACTCCTCCGCTGACATCAGGATCTTTCTGGGCTTTGTACCCTCCTCCGGCCCGACTACTCCGGCCTCGGACAGCTGGTCCATGATCCGGGCAGCCCGGTTGAACCCGATCTTAAATACCCTCTGCAGCATGCCGATGGAGGCCTTATCCTTTTCAATGATAAACTTCCCGGCGTCGGCAAACAGCGCGTCGTTGTCCTCATCGCCCCTGGCCGCCGAAACGGCGTGCTGCACCTTGGCAATCTGCTCTTCGATCTCCGCACTGTAGGCCACATCCGTATTTTTATTTTTTAGGAAATCCACAACGTCAGACACTTCCTCGTCTGATACAAAAGCTCCCTGCACCCGGGCCGGCTTCTGGTAGCCCTGGGGATAAAACAGCATATCGCCCTTTCCCAGCAGCTTTTCAGCCCCCGCCATATCAATGATCGTCCGGGAATCCACATTGGAGGTAACCGAAAAGGCGATACGGGAGGGCATGTTGGCCTTGATCAGGCCCGTAATGACGTTGACGGAGGGCCGCTGGGTCGCAATGATCAGATGGATCCCTGCTGCCCGGGCCAGCTGCGCCAGACGGCAGATAGAGTCCTCCACCTCTCCCGGCGCCACCATCATCAGATCCGCCAGCTCGTCTACGATAATCACGATCTGCGGCAGCTTTTTCGGCTTATTTTCGTCTTCTATATCCTTCAGCGCCTCAATCTTTTTATTGTAGCCCTTCAAATCCCTGACTCCGAATTCCGCAAATTTGTTGTAGCGGTCGGTCATCTCAGCGACGCCCCAGTTCAAAGCCCCGGCCGCCTTTTTCGGATCGGTCACCACCGGGATGAAGAGATGCGGAATCCCATTGTAAACGCTGAGCTCTACCACCTTCGGGTCAATCATAATCAGCTTGACCTCGTCCGGGTGAGCCTTGTAGAGAATACTCATGATCAGCGTATTGATGCAGACCGACTTACCAGATCCGGTGGCTCCGGCGATCAGAAGGTGCGGCATCTTTGCAATATCGGAAACCACAACCTTTCCTCCGATGTCCTTTCCCGTAGCAAAGGCAAGCTTCGAGGGATGCTTCTGGAATTCGTCGGACTCCAGGAGATCCCGCAGCGCCACTGCGCTGTTTTCTGCGTTCGGCACTTCGATACCCACCGCTGCTTTTCCCGGAATTGGGGCCTCTATTCGTATGTCAGCCGCGGCCAGATTCAGCTTAATATCATCGGACAGCGATACGATACGGCTGACCTTCACTCCCTGCTCCGGGAGAAGCTCATACCGGGTAACACTTGGGCCGCAGCTGACATTTGTCACCGTAACACGGACTCCGAAGCTGTCCAGTGTCTGCTGCAGCTTCGCCGCCGTTTTACGGATTTCCTGCTCCTGGCCTCCGCCGGATTTCCCTTTTCCCTTTTTTAACAGCTTCAAGGGTGGGTATACATATTCTGGGCGCACCGCTTCAGCTGCCCTGGCCATCTCAGCCTCCACTGAGGCAATTCCCTCTTCAATTTCCTTCTGGGAGGATCTGGGATTTTTCCTGGCCGGCGCTTCCTTTGAAGCGGCCGCCTTCGCAGAGCCTGCTTCCGGCGGGACATCCGTTTCCGAAGCTTTCGGCCCGGCCTGTCCAAGATCATTCATTTCCGAAGCCTCCAGTCCGGTCTGCTCAAAATCATCCGCTTCCGAAGCCTCCGGCTCGGCCTGCTCAAGATCATTCGGCTCCGAAAACACTGCCTCTGCTGATTTGCCGCCCTTTGCCGCATAATACGCTTCTTCCGCTAAATCACGATCTCCTGATTCAGACCTGGACAATCCAGAAGAGGAATCAGCCTCCGCCGCCTCTTCCTCGATTCCTTCAATATGAAATTCCATATTTTCCTGATATACCTCCAGGCCGTCGGCGCCCTGTCCGGCTTTCTTTTTGCCGGAAAGCTGCTCCAGATCAATGTAAGAGGTCTTTTCCTCCGAGACATCCGCAGCCACAGTTTTTCCGGTGCGTTTCGGCATAATCTCATGAATCTCTGCGCCGACCCGGGCCGGATTGCCCTGAAGCTTCGTATCCATGGTCACACCGCTGACTTTTCGGTCGGCCCTGCTTTCCCGGCTGTGTACCGGAAACAGCACAGGAACGTCAATCTGCGTCCTGACAGGCTGCGCCGGAGACTCCGGCGTTCTCCCGGTCTGCGTATATTTTGTCGGCACCGGCTCCGGCTGATGTACCATCTCGGCAGAGGGAACATAAACCGCACTCTGTTCATCGGAGACCTGCTCCTGCAGGGTCCACTCCTCCCGGCGTTCTCTCTCCTGTCTGTGAGCCTCCCGCATACGCGCACCGGATTCCACCGCTGAATGGTAGACCCTGCTGCTTCGCCGCTTCATCCCCCGCATCAATGATTTCTGAGTGATCAGAAGCAGAAAAACGATGGCCAGGATCACCAGGATGATACCTGTGCCGATATCTCCCAGTGCCGGACGGAGCAGGCCGCACACAGCGCCGCCGATGACGCCGCCGCCGCTTTTTTTCGCCGCACAGGTCTCGTAAATTTCTGTAAAATTGCTGGCCGTATCATACCCGTCCGTCAGAAGCGCCGCTAAGCTGCACACGCACAGATACAGCCCCAGAGAAGAGCCGAATTTGAGTCCGGCAATCCGGCTTCCCCTGTTGGAAACGAGAAATGCCGCTGCTACAAATAAGAGCAGCGGGAATACATAGGCAGCAATGCCGAATACGCCGAAGCTGACATCTGAAATGATTTCTCCGACATAGCCGCAGATCCCAAAATAGCTGATAAAGATCAGGATACAGACGGCCAGCAAAAGCCACAGCGCCGCTTCCTGCATGATCTGCGGATTGGCTTTTTCCTGCTCCTGTATTACCGGCTGTTCTTTTGCACCCTTCGCACGGACAGCAGCAGTTTTTGTTTTTGTCCTGCTGCTGTTTGTAGATTTTGTACCCGATGCCCTCGTTCCTGCTGCTTTTGAGCCCGCTGACTTTGTATTTTCTGTTTTGCTGCTCTGTGCTTTTCTTCCTGTATTTTTACTGTTTGATGCGTTATTCCTTGAGGTAGTTTTTTTCTTTGTTGTGTTTGAACCTGAAGCCAATTCCTTTTCCCCTCTTCTTTTCTGAATACGGAGCTCCCCCTGCCCCTTCCTTTCATGTATCTGCAAAGCCGCCCTGCCCGGTCAGATCAGAAAATGACCGATTATTGCCACAGCCCCCACCGCAAAGCAGTAATATGCAAAATATTTGAATTTTTTGTTTCGGACGATTACCAGCATCGTCTTGATGCAGACGTAACCCACCGCCGCTGCAAATACCGTTCCCACCGCATAGACGCCGATCTGCCCCAGCTCGATGGGCTCTGCGATCACATCCTTAATCTCCAGAACCGCCGCGCCGAGAATCGCGGGTATTGATAAGATAAACGAATATTTCACGGCAAATTTCCGATCCAGGCCGCAGAGAATACAGGCCGTGATCGTGGTGCCGGAACGGGAAAGCCCCGGCAGCGTCGCAAGCCCCTGGGCCGTACCTATGAGAAGGCCGCTTTTGTAGCTGACCTCCTTCGGTTTTTTTCTTCCTTCCTTTGCCAGATCAGCCATCAGCAGAAGCACGCCGGTGATCAGAAGACAGATACCCGGGATCAGCAGAGTCTTTGACGCATCTGCGATCAGATCCTTCCCCAGCACGCCGATGATTCCCGTGGGCACCGTCGATACAAGGATCAGAACGACAAACTTCCGGTAGCTGTTATGCACGATTTTCTTATATCTCAGCGATGTTTTATGTATTTTGTTCAGAATATAGGTTCGCAGATTCAAAAAGATATCTCCGGCCATAAAGACCGCCTCTTTGATCATATTCCAGATGTCCCGGTGATAAACCACGAATACTGCCACCAGCGTTCCAAGATGCAGCATAATGTCAAAAAGCATGCTGTCATTTGTCTCTATGTGAAAAATATTCTGAGCTATGGCAAGGTGTCCCGAGCTGCTGACCGGAAGAAATTCCGTCACGCCCTGCAGGATCCCCAGCAGAATGGATTCAATGATTGTCATGACTGCCTCCCCAATTTTTATATTCGTACATGAAGCCGCTAAATACTCATATTATACCATAAATTTCCCCAGACTCAAGTTTTTTCCAAAAGGCAGGGGTTAACCTGCCTCAATAAGCGAATACAGCTTCCGAAGTGCGTGGCTGATGCCGCCGGTCTCATCAATCAATCCCTCCCGCACCGCATCCGGGCCCACAAGGATCGTTCCGAGATCCTTCGTAAGGATTCCCGTATCCAGCATCAGCTCCTCCAGCCGTTCTCTGGAAGCCCTGGAATGCTCTGAAATAAATCCGAGAATCCGGTCCTGCATCTGTCGGAAATAATCATAGGTCTGGGGCGCGCCGATTACCGTGCCGTTCATCCTCACAGGATGTATCACCATGGTGCCCGTTTTTACAATAAAAGAATAATCCGTGGATACCGCGATGGGCACCCCGATGGAATGGCTGCCGCCGAGCACCAGAGAAACAGTGGGTTTGCTGAGAGATGCGATCATCTCGGCGATGGCAAGCCCTGCCTCGACATCTCCGCCGACGGTGTTCAGCAGGATCAGCAGGCCGTCGATATCCGGGCTGTCCTCGATGGCTGCCAGCTTAGGCAGGACATGCTCGTACTTCGTGGTCTTTGAGTTTGCAGACAGGCATTCATGACCCTCAATCTCGCCGATTACGCTCAAAAGATGAATCCTGCGGCTCAGCGCTACCTCCCCGCCCTCTTTGATTGCCTCCCGCTGTTCTTTATCCTTCTGTTCTTTATCTCTCTGCTCCCTGTCCCTCTGCTCTATATCCTTCTCTTTCATGCTGTTATTTTGCTGCTTCTGGTTCTCCTGATTCATCCTGTTCCTCCTTTATATATATGAGCTATTCTTACTCAGTATTTCCCAAAGGAAGCAGGATATACCATATCAGAAAATTCTGATTTCCTTTCGTTTCTGCTGTTTCAATTCAAACTGCCGCAGCGTTTCGGCTTCTTTCTGCTCTTCGCTTGTCTGCCTGCGCTTTGGATGATCCGCAGTCTGTTTTACAGCAATCTCCACAGCCGGACTAAACTTCAATTCATGGAAATGTGTTATGGACAAAGAATGGACAACCCGGGAGGGGCAGGTTACTTACCCTGCTTTCGCAGGACGGCCGGGCTACCTTCCGGCTCTGGCACATCCCGAAGGATGCACGTTGCGTTTTTATCTTTGTCGCTTGTTCCCCTTTATTTTACGCAAAACACTGCTGAAAATCAACCACGCCTGTACTTCGTGTATTTCCGCGCAAAAAACCTGCGGAAATTACTTCCGCAGGCTCAATGGTTCTGTTTTAATTATTGGAGAAAATATTCTTTTTTCAGATCAAGCACCATTTCCTCGTAGAGATCCCGGCACTCCTCCATCTGACCATGCTCTATCATTGCAATACACGGAGAAAGATAGCGGTCCCAGATAGACCGGTAAATTTCATGAGATGAATTCTGCTGGTCTATGTGTTTTACAATCGACGGCGCCACATCGTAGTATTCTGCAATCAACGCTTCTCCCTCCGGGAGGCCCGCAAGATACGTATCGCGATAGTTCCGAAGCAGAGTCAGCTCATAGCAGTCATCCGCTTTCCCGAAGGATTCACAGACTGCGGTGGTAATATAGCAGAATTTCTTGTGAAATCCCTCTTCCACGAAGGAATACTCTGCCGCCTGGATGTTGGACTTCGGGAATGCCTTCTTCCAGGATGCCAGCAGCTTGTCCGCCAGGGGCTTGGAAGAATTTCCTTTATATTCCAGCACCATGGGAATCACAAACACCGCCACCGCCATGTTCAGGTCCATCTGCAAATGCTCCTTTTCGCTTTTCCTTTTGCAGGCATTGATTTTCTCCACCGCACATTCGGTAAGCGCATTTGCCATATTTTCAAGAAACTGTTCCTTGTCGATCACGGAGTTGTATCCGTTCTCTATGGCATCAAAGGTGACGAGATTCTGCTGATAAAAGCGTTTAAATGCATCCGCGTAGACCTTTTTCTTAAAATATGGCAGCGGATCCATACAGCACTCCAGCAGCTTCGGCATCCCCTCAATCCCGGTCAGATAGTAATTCATTAATTATTCCTCCAAATTCGTGTATACCGCCTGTACGTCGTCATCCTCATCCAGTAAATCCAATGTTCTGTTGAGCTGCCTTAAGGCATTCTCGTCTGTCAGCGCCACATAGGTCTGCGGAATCATAGTCACTTCCGCGGAAGCCATTGGGATTCCTTCCTTTTCCAGAGTCTGACGGACCTCACTGAAATCATCCGGAGCCGTAAGAATCTCGTAGCTGTCATCCTCCTCAGCGAAATCCTCCGCGCCTGCATCCAGAGCCATCATCATGAGGTCATCCGCATCCATATCGCATTCCTCTTTGTCAATAATAATCTGGCCCTTCTGGTCAAACATGTAGGAGACACAGCCCTGAGTACCAATGCTTCCGCTTCCCTTGGTAAATGCGTTCCGCACATTGGAAGCGGTACGGTTCTTATTGTCGGTCAGCGCGTCAACGATGATCGCAATTCCATTCGGGCCATAGCCCTCGTATGTAACGTACTCATAGTTGACGGAGCCCAGCTCTCCAGCTGCCTTCTTGATACCGCGCTCGATGGTATCGTTGGGCATATTGTTTGCCTTTGCCTTTGCAATAATATCACGCAGACGGCTGTTATTGGCCGGATCAGAACCGCCTTCCTTTACAGCGACTGCAATCTCACGGCCGATGATCGTAAAAATCTTACCCTTAGCCGCATCATTTTTTTCCTTTTTGTGCTTGATATTTGCGAACTTTGAATGTCCTGACATAACTGAATGTCACTCCTTTTCCTCTTCCTTAGATTTTGTTATTTTAACAAGGCGGATCATTTTATTCTCCACCTTTAATATCTGAAACAGATAACCGTACGCCGTGATCTCGGCCTGCTCTCCGTCAGTCGGGATCCGGTCAAGCTTCGAGATCAGCAGACCGTTCAGCGTATCATAATCCTCATCCTCCAGCTGAATCCCGAGAATATCCTTTACCTCATCAAGATGCGCCATGCCGTCCATCAGGTAGCCGCTGTTCGCATCCCCGCGGATCAGCGGTATCTCCTTGTCGTATTCATCCTGGATATTGCCGACGATCTCCTCCAAAATATCCTCCATGGCCACAAGTCCGGCGGTCTCGCCGTACTCGTCCACCACAATCACCATCTGCAGGTGCTCCGCCTGCATGTTCCGAAACAGCACATTGATGCCCCTGGTCTCCGGGATGAAACGCGCTGCCCGCAGAAGCCCCGGAATATCCTTGATCAGCCAGTCGTCGTACTGCTCCATCGTGTGGAACTTCATGGCGTCTTTAAAGTGAAGGATCCCGGTAATATAATCAATACTCTCATCGTACACCGGAAAGCGTGAAACCGGCTCTCCCACCATAAAAGAGATCGCATCCCGAAGATTCGTCGTGCCGCTGAGCCCTATGATATTTTTCCGGTGCGTCATAATATCGCCGGCGTTTTTGTCATCCAGCTCAAAAATATTCTGGATCATCTCGGCTTCCCTTGCGTCGAGAACTCCCTGCTCATGGCCTTCATTGACCATGGAAATGATCTCGTCCTCCGTCACCTCCTGCTCGAGAGAACGCGGGTCAATCCCCAGAAGCCGGATACAGAGCTCCGACAGAGCTGTCATAATGTATGTAAACGGAGACAGGACTGTCAGCACCGCCTGCACCACGCCGCGGCGGCGGAGAATCCAGCGGACCGCATTCTTGTGTCCCAGCATTTCCGGTATGGAATTCCCTGCAAGATAAAACAGGATCATCAGAACCGGAAGAAGCAGCCAGGGAGACCAGACATCCATCATCTGACTGCTCAAAAATCCGGCTCCGATATACGTTACCGTATTGAGCAGCCAAATAGTGTGCGTGATCTTCCCGGACTGCCCTTTTAATTTTTCTATTTCGTCCGGCGGTTTCTCCGGCTCTGAAAAAGCGGACTGCAGTTCAGCATCCGATACGCTGCGCATCGCCGATGCAAATGCAGTCATGATAAAATGCAGTAAAAATAAAATGATCAAAAGAACGGCGCCCAATAGGCATCCCGCGTCACTATCCATAAAGTGCTTAACTCCTTAAAAAAGTACATCAACAGATACATTAATTCAATATAGCATTTTCCCTATCATTCGTCAAGATTTGAAATCACCCGGAGACTATGTAATCAGTTCCAGACTGACCTGAAGCGCCTTATCAACCCGGGCCAGCAATTCAACATCAAGATGGCAAACTCTGTCCTTGAGCCTTCTCTTGTCAATGGTCCGAAGCTGCTCCAGAAGGATCACGGAATCCTTGACGATCTGGTATTTCCCGGCTTCGATCTCTACGTGGGTCGGCAGCTTCGCCTTGTTCATCTTTGAAGTGATTGCAGCACAGATCACGGTGGGGCTGTGCCGGTTCCCGACGTCGTTCTGGATGATCAGCACCGGGCGCACACCGCCCTGCTCAGAGCCCACCACCGGCCGAAGGTCTGCATAAAAGATATCTCCTCTTCGAATAATCACACAATTCACACTCCGATACAAGTTATATACCTTAAGTATTTCCCTGTTTCTTCCGTATATTCATTGATGTGAAAGGTTTTCATTTATTTCTCTGTCAAATAGATTCTCGGCACCCGTTTTCCAATATCGCATACAAATTCATACGGGAAACGGCCTGACAGCGTATCAAGCTCCTCCAGTGTGATCTGCTCCTCTCCGTCGCGGCCCAGCAGCGTCACCTCATCCAGAGGCTCGGCGTCTATGCCGGTAACATCTACCATGAACTGATCCATACAGACACGGCCGAGGATCGGTGCGCGCTGTCCCCGGATCAGCACGCAGCCCTTATTGCTCAGGCTGCGGGGATACCCGTCTCCGTAGCCCACCGGGATTGTGGCAATCTGCATCGGCTCCCCGGCGGTGAAGGTGCCGCCGTAACTGACCGAGGCGCCTTTTTCGATCGTCTTGATGTATACAATGTGGGATTTCAGCTCCATTGCCGGGCGCAGTCTGACGTATGAGCGGCTCACCTCATCCGAAGGATAGATCCCGTAAATGCTGATCCCGGCTCTCGCCATATCCATGTTGGCCTTCGGTATTTCCAGAATTCCGGCGCTGTTGGAGCAATGGCGGATAAATCCCTCCACGCCCTTTTCCTGAAGCCCGTCGCAAAACTGTACAAACCTGTCCATCTGTATTCTGGTAAACGCCTTATCTGTCTCGTCTGCCTTAGCAAAATGGGTGAACACTCCCTCTATCTGTATATGCGAGAGCCGGCTGATCCGTACCGCCAGCTCTGCACCCTTTTCTTCCCAGGGAACCCCGATCCGGGACATTCCCGTATCCACCGCTATGTGGACCGGCGCACAGATCCCCTTTTTCTGAGCAGCCCTTGAAAAGGCCTCCGCCATCTCGTATGTAAAGACGGCCGGGCGTATTCCCGCCTCCGCCATCTCCTCATAATCCTCCTCAAAGGAATAGCCCAGGATGAGGATTGGCTTTTTGATACCTGCTCTTCGCAGCTCCAGGGCTTCGCTGACAGCGGCCACTGCAAATCCCCATATGTATTCGTATGCTTCAGCCATCTGCGCGATGGGGACGGCGCCGTGGCCGTAGCCGTCCGTCTTCACGACGGCCACCATCTGCGTACCCTCCCGCAGGTTTGCTCTCATATTCTCAAAATTTTCCGCAATCGCATCCAAATGAATGTATGCTGTAATTCTACCGTTTTTTCTCATAATTTCCTCCCGTCAGTTTGTTTCACTTTCCGCCGTCTTCAGTACATTTCCAAGCTGCTCCGTAATATCCCCGGCTGTCATTCCGTAGGCGCCGCGCTCTTCCCTCGCCCTGTCTCCGGCGCACCCGTGAAGATATACCCCCAGCGCCGCCGCATCGAAGGGCGTCATGCGCTGTGCCAGCAGGCCGCAGATCACTCCTGTAAGCACATCCCCGGAGCCTCCGGTGGCCATGCCGCTGTTGCCCGAGGTATTTACGTAAGTCCTCACGCCGTCCGACACCACCGTCCTGGCATCCTTCAGCGCGCAGATCACCTGATATTCACCGGCAAACCTTCTGGCCGTCAGAAGAATGTCTCCCAGAATCTCATCCTTCGTGCTGGCGGTCAGCCGCATCATCTCTCCGATATGCGGCGTCAGGATCACCGGCGCCTTTGTCTCATACAGAAGCTCCGCATCCTCGGACAAAAGATTCAGGCCGTCGGCGTCGATCACCAGCGGTCTGTCATAATGCTGCAGCACGTAAGCGAGGATCTCCCTTTGAACCTCCCCCTTTCCGAGGCCGGGCCCAATGCCCGTCACATCCGACCAAGACAAGGCCTCCAAAAGCTGCTCCTTCGGGAAGTTCGTTCCCTCCCAGGCCGTCACGACGGCCTCCGGCAGGTACGTCTGAACCACCGCGCGATTGCATGCGGGGGTAAAGACCCGCACCAGCCCGCAGCCCGTCCGGTACGCCGCTAAAGCAGACATACATGCGGCTCCGCTCATTCCCTCGCTGCCGGCGATCAGCAGCACCTTCCCGTATGTCCCCTTGTTGGAATACGGCCTTCGCAGAGGCGCTCTTTGCAAATCCTCCTTCCCATACGTAAACACAGGAAAGGATTTCTCAGGAAAACGCTTCCCAAGGATTCCGATGTCCCTGCAGACGACCTTTCCGCAGTACTCCGCCCCGGGATACAGGATCTGGCCGATTTTCCGGTATGCAAAGGTGACCGTAAGATCGGCTTTTACCGCCGTCCCCAGCACCTCTCCGGTATCCGCCGAAATCCCGGAGGGAATATCCACCGCCACAACTGCGGCGTCCTGCTGATTCACCCAGTCGATCACATCGGCGTAGGAGCCCTCCACGGCCCGGGACAGTCCGATGCCAAATACGGCATCTACTATAGTAGTATATTCACGGTGCATGAAATTGGTGCTGATTTTTATTCCACAATTTTCACAAATCTTCTTCTGAATCCTTGTCTCCTCCGACAGGGACTGCTCCCTTCCGACAAATGCGATGTTCACCCGAATCCCCCGCTCGTCAAGAATCCGCGCCGCCGCAAAGCCGTCTCCGCCGTTGTTGCCGGATCCGCAGATGACAAGCACTGACCCAAGATCAAGCCCGGCCCGCTGCATTTCCTCCACCACGCACAGCGAGGCCCGTTCCATCAGCACCAGAGAAGGGATTCCGATTCTTTCGATCGTGTCGCCGTCGCATTGCTTCATCTGTGCTGAATTCAATAAAAATTCCATGTCCTCCTCCTTGTCACAGTCCGATAAACAGGTTCAGGCCGGCAAAGCTTTATCGCCCCGCCGACCTGCAACTGTTTTTATTTATTGTTTTCAAGATGGTTGAGATTGTAGGAAAGCTGCATCAGGCTCTCGGAGAGATGTACGCTCTCAACGACGACATCCTTCGGAAGATGAAGATCCGTATGGGCAAAATTCCAAATGGCCTTTACCCCATTTTCCACAAGAACCGGCGCAATCATCTCTGCGCCGTTTTTCGGCAGAGTGAGCGCTGCGATCTGGATCTGATTATCCTTGATGAACTGCGGAAGCTCATCAATCATACGAATCTCAATTCCTCTCACAGAGACTCCCCGCAGTCTGGGATTTATATCAAAGATACCCTTGATCCAGAAACCGCGTTTTTCAAATTTAACATAGTTAGCCAGCGCCTGTCCAAGATTGCCGGCGCCTATGATGATCATATTGTAAATCTTATCAAGCCCCAGTATCTTTCCAATCTCATTATAAAGATATTTCACATTGTAGCCGTACCCCTGCTGTCCAAAGCCGCCGAAATTATTCAGATCCTGCCGGATCTGGGAAGCCGTTACATTCATCATGTCACTCAGCTCGTTGGATGAGATACGTTCCACCTTTGCTTCTAACAAATCACCAAGATATCTGTAATATCGCGGCAGTCTTTTGACCACCACTTTTGAAATTCCATGTTCGTCCACGTTTTCAACCTCATTTTGTGCATTTTAACCAGCTTATAGGCATATGTGCTTTTTCATTATACTAAAATGTGAATTTCTTGTCAATCTTAGTACGGTCTTTTCATTTTATTGCTTCAAAAAAAATGCATTTCTTTTATATATTTTTTTGCATAATTTAAAAAATCTTCGGATATTGTCTTTTTTTCAAATTTCGCTATAATAAGAGAGAATGCTATTTATAAGGAGTAAATCAATGATACTTTCATGTCAGAATATATCAAAGGCGTTCGGGACCGACACGATCATTTCCGGGGGCTCCTTTCATATCGAGGAGCATGAAAAGGCGGCGATTGTCGGCATCAACGGCGCCGGGAAAACTACGCTGCTCCGCATCATCGTCGGAGAAATGGAACCGGATACGGGAACAGTGGCGCTCTCCAAGGGCAGCACGCTGGGGTATCTCGAGCAGCACCAGGATGTCAACAGCACGGCTACGATCTATGACGAGCTGCTGTCCGTCAAGCAGGACGTCCTTCATATGGAGCGCCGCCTCCGCAGTATGGAGCAGGAAATGAAGCATCTCTCCGGGGACGCGCTGTCTCAGCTCATGGAACAGTACAACCGGATTTCCACGGAATTTGAGCACCAGAATGGCTATGCCCTGCAAAGCGAGGTAGTCGGAGTACTCAAGGGACTGGGATTTGCAGAAGAAGATTTTTCCAAGCAGATCTGCACGCTCTCCGGCGGCCAGAAGACCCGGGTCGCCCTGGGCCGGCTACTCCTGTCCGCTCCTGATATCCTGCTTCTGGATGAGCCCATCAACCACCTGGATCTGAATTCCATCACATGGCTGGAGAATTATCTTCTGAATTACAGCGGCGCCGTACTGATCGTCGCCCACGACCGGTATTTCCTGAACAAGGTGGTATCCAAGGTGATTGAGCTGGACAACGGGCATATCATGTCCTTTACCGGAAACTACAGCGCCTACGCACAGAAAAAGGCGCAGCTTCGGGAAAGCGCATGGCGGGCCTACCTCAACCAGCAGCAGGAAATCAAGCATCAGGAAGCGGTGATCGCAAAGCTGAAATCCTTCAACCGGGAAAAATCCATCCGAAGGGCGGAAAGCCGGGAAAAAATGCTGGATAAAATCGAGGTGCTGGAAAAGCCGACAGAGGTCAGGGCCGATATGCATCTGCGTTTTTCTCCCCAGATCGTCAGCGGAAACGACGTACTTACCGTGGAGCATCTCTCCAAATCCTTCCCCGGAATTACGCTCTTCCGGGATCTGAATTTTACCATTAAGCGCGGGGAAAAGGTCGCCATCATCGGCGATAACGGTACGGGCAAGACCACAATTCTGAAAATCCTGAATGAGCTGGAGCGGGCCGATACCGGGGCCTTCACCCTGGGAAGCAAGGTACATATCGGTTATTACGACCAGGAGCACCAGCTTCTTCACATGGACAAAACGCTGATGGAGGAGATTTCCGACGTATACCCGGACATGACGGGAACAGAGATCCGCAACGTGCTGGCTTCCTTTCTTTTTACCGGGGACGATGTGTTCAAATACGTGCGGGACTTAAGCGGCGGAGAACGCGGACGGCTGGCGCTGGCCAGGCTGATGCTCTCCAAATCCAACTTCCTGATCCTGGATGAGCCCACCAACCATCTGGACATTACCTCAAAGGAGATCCTGGAAGAGGCGATCCGCAATTATTCCGGTACGGTACTGTACGTCTCCCACGACCGTTATTTTATCAACCAGACGGCCTCCCGGATCCTGGAGCTGAAGAACCAGGCGCTGATCAACTACATCGGCAATTATGATTACTATCTGGAAAAGGTGGAGGAGCTGACGAAGGCATACGCCCCCGCCCTCCATCAGGAAACGCAGCAGTCGGATACCTCATCCTCCCGGCAGGACTGGGCGCGGCAGAAGGAGGAGCAGGCCCGGGAACGCAAACGTCAGAATGAATTAAAAAAGACCGAGGAACGCATCACTGCCCTGGAAGAACGCAGCAGCGAAATCGACGACCTGATGAGCAGGGAGGAAATTTTTACAGACGTTGCAAAATGCATGGAGCTGAGCAAGGAAAAAGCGGACCTTCTTGAGGAGCTGGATGTCCTGTATGAAAAATGGACGGAGCTGTCTGAATGACAGCTCCGCTCTTTTTATATAGAAAACTCTGTCGGCTCTAGGATTCTGCAGCGCAAAGCGCCTGGTTGTGTACTCCGTCTACCCAGAGCTTTATTCCCTCCGGTTCATATACACGAATGATCCGTTCCAGTTCCTTTTGTTCCGGGCAGATTTTTGAAAACAGATTGGGCTGCTCCACAAAGAAATCCCTCTGATAGCATTTCGTCCTCCTGTCTCCGAAGATTGCCCCGTAAAAGATTTCCGCCTCCACCAGATCCTGGAACATATGACTGCCATAGCTGAGCTCCGGCATATATCCGGCGCGGTTGTCGGTGACCTCGCAGATGGCGCAGAAGCCGGAAATATCCACGAAGCGCACCGGAACCCCCAGCTCCGGCGACGAGGTGCCGATACGTCCCGGAACGGTCAGAAGGATGTTCTTTCCGGTTCCCTTGTAATAGCGGTTCACCGCACCGATGGCGTCCGCCACCTCGATTTTCCGGGCGTAGGGGAACTCGTAATACTCCTTCGGCTCTACCTGAATGATAACGTCGATGTCCTTTTCCGCCGACTGCCCCATGGAAGAGTCCTCAATTCGGAAGAAGGTCCTCTCTGGAGAGATTTCAGGCATTTTTATCCCCGCGTCTCCTTTTCCGACATAAAGCGGCCTGCACTGCAGCAGGTTGACCACAAAATCTCCGCCCTGGCTTAGATTGACCGTATACTCGATATCCACAGGGTTCCCGTAAGCGCTCTGAAGCTCAAACAGCAGCTTTTTCATCATTCCCGTAAATTTGCGGTTCGCCAGCATCCGCTGACAGCTCACAAAATAAATATCCCTGGGCCGTCCCATCTCTCGCAGCCTGTCCTCCGCCTCATAATCGTGCTCCAGAACCGTATTTTTGTACCACTGCGGCAGATACGGCAGAAGCTGCTCCAGGGAGACCTCCTCAAATTTGTTTTCCGCCATGTGTATCACATCAATCTTATGCTGGGAAAAGCGATGCTTATCCGCCACCTTTACCAGCATGGTCACCTCCGGGCGGTCCAGATTGACAAGCCGGGGATAATCATTCTCCGTGCGGTCCACGGCTTTCGTCCCCAATCCCATTACAATGCGCAGCATTCCCGCCGCCGGATCCATATCCGGCATCCATTTATATGCGCTGTAGCTGTAGCCGACTCCGGCGGTACAGGGCATAAAATATGGCCCGTAATAGGAGCCGGACACCCGCTGTACCAGAATCGCCATCTGCTCGTCACGGTCCGCCAGCCCCCTGGTTTTCCGGTATTCCAGGGCGGAAGGATCCATTGTGCTGGCATATACCGTGCGCACGGCGTCCTCAAAGGCCTTCAGGCGTTCCTCCGGCTCTCCCCGGTTCGGACAGAAAACGGATTCGTATTTCCCCGCAAAGGCGTTGCCGAAGCCGTCCTCCAAAAGACTCGAAGAGCGCACGATGATCGGATTCTGCCCGAAATATTCCAACATATTCCGAAACTTTTCCCGGATATTGCTGGGAAAGCTGCCGCCCTGCAACCCCTCCTTCAGCTCCTCCGCAGCCTCCATAAAGCCCTCCTGGGTCCGCTGCCGGATTCTGGTTTCCCAGCATCCGTTCGACACGATGTACGTATAAAAAACGTCGGAGCCTATATAAAAGGAATCATGCTGCTCGCTGTGCTGATGGTATCCCGTCAGCTTTTTTTCCACGATCTTTCTCGCCAGAAGCATTCCGCAGGCCTTCCCGCCGATGGCGCCGCTGCCGATCATCCGGTCACGGATCTTGAAATAATCCGCCGGTTCGAAGAACTGCCGAATCAGCTCCTGCATTTTCGGATCCCGGGTCATCGTACTCTCAATAATCATAGCCTCCGTTTCCTGCGTAAATTTTCCCTGCTCCAGATCCGCCTTGGCCCGGGTAAAGAAACGGTCGTGGCTGTCTACGGACTGATCCTGATTGTACCCGGAGGCCGCCTGGATCAGATTGTAATAACGGCTTGTGGCAACCCCGTCCACCAAAGGCTCAAAGCTGTCGCTGCCCTCCGTGCAGCAGTGCGGCAGGAACATCGTGGAGGAATAGCGGTTCCAGACCTTCAGCGGGTGCAGATACCGCACCTCCCCATCCGAATACACATCCAGCAGAAGCTGCGTGGTCTCCCGGATACGAGCCACTGCCTCGAAGGAATGCCGTCCCCGGATCAGCGGGAAAAAGGCCACTGTATCAAGTATAAAAAGATACGGGCATGTCACACAGAAAAAGTTTCCCATCATGAGATCCGTATACCATGCAGACTGCAGCTCGGAAAGGCTGTCAAAGACGTAAAATGCATCATAGCCCTCCTGGGAAATCACATCATGAATCGCCACAGTAAATTTCTCAAAGCCCTCGTCCGGGTCAAAATGATACGTCTTCACGCCCTCCATTTCGGGAATGATCCTGGGATGCTGCGCAAACCGAATATAGATCAGGTTTCTGTGATCCTCGATGGCCTGCCGGACATAGGGTTCCACAAAATACCGGTATTCCTCCAGGTCCGTCACCTGCCACACCACATTATCACCGAGACGTATGTTGTCCAGTATCCTGTCCAGTCCCGGCATTCCGCTTTTGATTTTTTCAAATGCCGCCATAAACAACCTCCTTTATATAGAAAACTATGCTTCACCAGCTTTTATTGCCCTCTCTGATTGCTCTCTCTGCAAATATTACCCTCTTCGAAAACCAAAAAGGCCCCCTGATGGGACTTCCCCGTCCCACAGGAGGCGCTCAAAGCACTTCATTATTTTATTCGAAAAATCTCTGTCCCATGTATCCGATTACGCCGTCGATCCGCACCTCGCACCAGCCCTCGACGATACCCAGGAACTCCACCACCGTACCCGCTGGATACTCGGCCATGACCTCGTATTCATATCCGGGGCCGCTTCGGAAATTGCAGGCGCCGGTCATCGTTCTGTATACAGGCTCCGGCTCTGTCTGCGGCTGTGTTTCAGGCTGCGTCTCTGCCTGAGACTGTGTTTCCGGCTGCGTCTGAGGCTGTGTCCCTGACTGAGGCTGTGCTTCCGGCTGCGGCTGCGTTTCTGCCTGGGCCGCTGTCCCACTCTGTGCGGCTGAAGCTCCGGCGCTTTGCGCATCCCGTCCCTGCGTCACAGAACCGGACTCCTCCGGCGTCTCAGTACCCGTCTCAGTCGTCTTCTCCGACTCTTTTTCGGATTCCTTTTCAGATTCTTTTTCTGTCCCCTTTTCTGTCTCCGATTCCGCCTCCGTCGGCTTTTCCGTCACACGGTTTGCCTCCGTAAGTATCTCGATATTTTCTCCGGCCGTCGGTGAATCATAATTCTGATATACCTTCACTCCGATAAAAATAACTCCAAAAAGCAATACCGCCGCCAGAATCAGCATAAAATACCGCAGATAATCAGATAACCATTCTTTAAAGCTCTTCATTCTATCACCCCTTCAGCAACCAGCTTCTACCAGAACATTTCGGCAGCCTTTTTTACCTGCAAACCGAACCATAATGCATATACGAAGAAAATTCCAATAGCGATCATATATGGGATCACTCCGATCGTCTGCGTAAAATCCTGGATCAGCCCGATGCCGCCGCACAGAATCGCAACAATGCCGAAAATCAGCTGCTTCGTCCCGGTATATTTGATATACCCTGCGACATCCTTACATTTTTTTATATCAATATTCTGCGGTATCAGCATACTGGATTTAAGCTTTCCTGTTTTTACCATAACGGCATACAAATACAAAATATATACGCCGCTGCCGACAATGACCGCATCCATCAAAGCATAAATGGAATCTGTATTCATCTTAATTTTCCCCCGTTCTCCTGTAAAAAACCGACCGTTTTATTTGATACCCAGAAACTCCTTCACTGCTGCTTCCATCTGATCCTTCTCGATCACCTTGTCATGCAGCACCGGAGCGTTTCGGATCTCTTCGATGGCCCTGGGGACGGAGGTGCCTGATATACGGCTCAGTTCGTCGATCAGTGCAAAGTCATCCATTCCGCAGTATTTGGAGTCAATCGCCTCCATGACGCTGCGGGCAAACTTGTACGGGCTTGCCGTAGACGCCACCACTGCTGCGGTGCCATCCCCGCTCCGGTCACGGTATTTGCGGTAAACACAGGATGCAACTGCGGTATGCGTATCGAGGACATAGCCTGTCTCCTTGTAAACTCTGCCGATCTCCTCTGCCGTCTCCTCCTGGGTAGCGTAGCCTCCGATGAAGTCCTTCATCCTCTCCCGCATCTCCTCCGAAATGGAGTAGCTTCCGCTCTCCGAAAGCTGCTTCATGAGCTTCGCATTCTCCACAGCATTGTCTCCCGCGATACGGAAGATCAGCCTCTCCAGATTGCTAGAGATCAAAATGTCCATGGAAGGTGAGGAGGTCAGAATAAATTCGCGGTTCCTGTCGTAGACGCCCGTCTCAAAGAAATCAAACAGGACGCGGTTCTCGTTGGAGGCGCAGATCAGCCTGCCGATGGGAAGCCCCATGTTCTTTGCATAGAACGCCGCGAGAATATTTCCGAAATTGCCGGTGGGCACAACGACATTCATGACCTCTCCCGCCTTAAGCTCCCCTGACTTCAAAAGACGGCCGTAAGCGTATACGTAATATACGATCTGCGGTACAAGACGTCCGATATTGATGGAGTTGGCGGAGGAGAAGCAGAAGCCGCTGCGGTCCAGCTCTTTTCCAAGCTCAGCATCTCCGAACAGCTTTTTCACGCCGGACTGGGCGTCATCAAAATTGCCGCGGATCCCTATAACGCAGGTGTTCGCTCCCTTCTGAGTCACCATCTGCTTTTCCTGAACGGCGCTCACCCCGTTCTTCGGATAAAACACAATGATCCGCGTACCCGGAACATCCGCAAAGCCTGCCAGCGCCGCCTTTCCGGTATCTCCGGAGGTAGCCGTCAGAATCACGATCTCGTTCTTCTCCTGATTCTTCTTCGCCGCTGTTGTCATCAGATAAGGCAGGATAGACAGAGCCATATCCTTAAATGCAATCGTCGCTCCGTGAAAAAGCTCCAGATAGTACGTTCCGTCCGCCTTTTTGAGGGGCACGATCTCCTCCGTGTCGAATTTCTCGTCGTATGCGCTGCTGATGCAGTATTTCAGCTCTTCCTCCGTATAATCCGTGAGGAACTGCTTCATCACCGCATAGGCAGTCTCATGATAATTCATACCGGCCAGGGCCTCCACCGGCACGTCCAGCTTTGGAAGCTGCTCCGGTACGTACAGTCCGCCGTCCTCAGCCAGTCCCTTCAGGACAGCCTGGGAAGCCGTCACCCGGTTCTCTGCATTTCTGGTACTTCTAAACATTAAATCCATATCTTTCATCCTTTTTCTAAGCTTTCTTTTCGAACATTACTTTCGAAGTATACCACACAAAAAAAGCTGTTGCAAGGAAGCAACAGCCTTTTTCTCACATATTATCCACATATTCCTTAAATGTAAAATATTCGTGTCCGCCATACTCGAACAGCTTCACCAGGCTGGAGTCAAACCAACTCACGTTTGTGCTTTCTGCTGAATTGCGCGCTACGAAAAATAAGGCCCCCTGTGAATAATCCTCTCCCTGAAGCACTCTCTCCACCGCTTCAATCGTTGATTCCGTGACACTGCAGGAGTAGAACCGTCCGTCCGACGTCGGCTGGAACTGTTCGTTCTGCCATACTACTTCGCTGATCGTGTCAGGAAAATGTGAATCCCGTACACGGTTGAGTACAACGCCTGCCACCATCATCTTGCTGGTAACATCTCCGCCGGTAGCTTCGGCTTCTACAATCTGCAGCAGCGTATAATACTCGTCTGACGACATCTGATTGTCATAGACAGCCTGCTGCGCATAATAGCCAAGCTCACTGGCGACCTTTGTCCCTGCCCCAATGGCATTCCTATGAATAGCCCGTCTATCCACTCCGCTGACTCCTGCCAGTACCTCTTCATTTGCACTTGCAACGCTCACGAGCCTGGTAACATCCGAATATCGTTCCATATCTGCCACTCCATTGACGACTCCCATAAGACCAGTCTGAGCCTGCCGCGCCCTTCCATCCTCCTCCGCCGAGGAGCTCACAGCGTAAACTCTTCCGTGCCCGGTGGTATCAAACTCCGAAATGACAAACGATATACTGCCAACCATAAAAATGCCGGCCAGTATCAAAGCGATGTCCAAGATGTAACGGCAAATGATACGTCGTGTGAGACCACCAAAGGATCTCCTTCCGTTTTGTAACAGCATCATAAATTCTCCTGTCATTTGTTCTGCGCCCGCGTCTCCCCCGCGCTGCGCCTGTGTCCCTTATCTCACATTCATGAATGTTACTGCCCCACAACGTACTTGCATTATACAAAACTCTGAAATGATATGTCAATATATTTTTCACATTTTTGTAACATATTATTTCGCCGACATTTTTCGTTCTTTCAATTTTGGTATATTTTCATTAATTTTAATTCAATTTTTCTTGAATTTTTATTTATTTTCACCTCTCAAATTCCCAGAATTTGTCACTTTTGCCATTTCGACGTCAAGGCAAAAATAGCATTTTTACGCTGTTTTCTGCGCTTTTTCATCATTTTTTTACTTCTCGTGTCGTATGTGTAATAATTATGTAATATTTTGTAACTTTTTCTGTTTTATATACCATGAGTTAAACCAGATAGGGATAAAAATAGATATGTATGGGCAGGAGTACAGATTTTCTCCTGCCTTTGCCTGTTTTTAGGCAGTTTGCAGATTGGTACGCCGCATATATTCCTGTTCCATTTCTCGCATTTCTTCGTCCGTGGGAATGTCCACAATCCCGACACAGGAATAGTAGATGTCAATCGCCTGCGTCCGTTTCCCGTCCTGCTTTACCCGTTCATGGACTACATTTTATCTACGAAGGCATTGAGAATTTCAGGCGTGAGTTCGTCAATACGGGTATATTTCTTCGTGACGGCTATCAGCTTCGCCACATTGGTCACTTCCGTGTCGGCTTCGCCAACCTCTGCGGTCAACACTTCGATTTCAAGCTTTAACTGTTCCTGCTCGGCTTCATATCCGTCTGACAGCTTGTAAAAACGCTCATCATTCAGTTTCCCGTTTACATTATCCTCGTAGATTTTTCGGAACAGGCGGTACGGATTTTCCGAAACCCTTGATACACCAATACCCTTTGACGCTTTGTAGGCTGACGGGGTAAGCACCTTGTCTTCCCACAAGATTGTGGCAATGGCTGACATTCTGTTTCCCTGCATACAGAGGGAAAATATCCTGCGGACAACTGTCGCCGCTTCCTCATCCACAAGCCATCGTGTGTTGTCATCAGGATTGCGTAAATACCCATAAGGCGGCGCACCTAAATGTTCGCCCGCAAGCCCCTTCGCTTTCTTGACTTCCTTTACCTTTTTGCTCGTGCTTTTGGGATACCACTCATTGAACAGGTTGGTAAAGGCGGCAAATTCATTGATCTCAAGGCTGCCTGTGTCCACATAGTACGTGGGATTGGGAAATCGTGTTCCTTAGCATAATTGAATAGATATTCTTTTTTTCCGTGGGTTCCTGTTCTGTCAGTCTGCTCATCGCAATGTTTCCTCCGCTAATCCACGATACTATGTAGAAATAAGCTGCTTCGGATAAGCAGCAGAGCGATAGTCTTAGACCAACGCATAAAAAATCCCTCCAAACTCCAAAAACGAAGTCAGAGGGTAATTAAGGCATAACAAAGCTGCCCACCGAACCTCGTTTTTTTATTCGGTGGGCTTGTCCTTCCTGTGCTGTATAAAAGAATAGAGCCGATGATCTGTGAGATTTCAATTCTCACAAGTTCATCGGCTCTGCGTCTAAAGCGTCTGGCTCTTTGATAACATGTTGTTTTTCCCGACAACCTCCGTAACTTTCCACCAGACAAACTGGAAGTTATCACACTGTTTGTCTTATCAGGGGAAAATGCCATTACTTCCCATAGCAACCCTGATGATGCCAATCACAAAAAGATGTGCCGGGTAATAAATATAAAACAGCCATTTCATGCCTTTCCATTTTCCTCGCTCTCCATTATATTTGTTGAGGATAGGAATAGACAGCACTGTAAACATCTGTAATATTCCATAAAGTTTATCCATTGCAAAGAAATAAACAATTGCATAAAACATTGACCATATAACAATCGAAAGTGCCTGTTTTTTAAAACTGTCTCTATTAAGATAAATGAATACAGGACACATTGCTGCTATACATGACCAGTCCGCAGGAAATGTGATAAGGCATATCAGAATGATGCAGATTATTTTCTGCCATTGTCTCAGATTTTCGGTAACGAAAACAACCATTAGGACAACTGACCACGCAAGTGACCACATTACTCCCGTTTGATTAAATATCCCGGTAGGAATAAACGGTATTCCGCCTGCAAAATTATATGTAAAGTGAGATATGACCGCAAACAGAAATAATCTCCCAATATACTTTTTCACATTTCGGGTGTAATAAAACCCTTCTGCTATAAAAAACCACATAATAGGTGCTGTTATTCTGCCAATAATGTGAAGACACCACACCCACCATATATGTTGGCATCCCGGAAAAAGAAGCCAAACAACATGGTCTATTGTCATTGCGATAATGGCAATAAACTTTATTTGATTTGAGTTTAATCCGTTCTTTTTTTCAATCAAATTGTCCATTCCTTCATCCAATCCTATCTCCTCAAATTCCGATTTGTCGTTCTGTCAAACGGCTTTATGTTTTCACTTCAAGCCGTTTGACAACTGTTACATGTAAATCCTTTGCTTCAATCAAACTTTCCTGTTTGCACTTCGGACAGTAGAGGAGATAGTTTTTCAATACAGTATCTTCTCGCAGCCTGTCACGGGTTTTGTTGCCGCAAACGGAGCAGAGTATCCATTCGGTTTGCATACTTTCCTCCAACTATTCAATCATTATTTCTTTAATTGAAATCCTCTTTATTTTTTCAGAATACGCAAACATCAGGATTTCATAAATCAGTACAAAAACAACAAGTGAAATAAGCATAACAGAAAAATCAAATTTATAAACAGGAACACCCTTAACATCTTTAAATACAATATCCACCATAATCCGAAGCAAGGTGTACTGATATCCAGTTCCAATGACAAAACCGATATAGGACATCGGTCTGTATCCGCCGAGGATTGCCTTGCAGCATTCTTTTTGCGAATAGCCAAAAACTCTCATCATAGCGATTGTTTTTGTGTTTCCATTGATAACTGTTGTGATTGCGAGGAACAGAGTTGTAAACGCTAAAACAAGACCTATAATCAGCATCATTGCCCCCATCATTTCGCTTGACAGGTCTTTCATGCTAAAGGACATCTGCGTCATAGCAGAAAAGCAGAAGGAAGCAAAGGTTATGAAAAATACAAGTACTTTCTTGCTTTTTAAGGTGTTTCTTTTCAGATCATCCACAAAAGAGTACTTGCTGAGTTTATCCTCTGTATGCTTCTTTGCCTTGGTTAAGGTCTGAAAATCATTTCTCAGAAGCGATAATACAGGCTTCTTTAATTTGCACCAAGCATAACCAATCGCAAGCAGAGAAAAGCCAACTGTCGGCAATATCACAAAATAAAGGAAAATGGTCGGATGAAAGTGTATAGCGATCTCTGGAAGCATTTTATCTTCATTTTGCAAAGCATAAAACCATGGCATGATCAGAAACGCTCCGACGAAACCAATCGCAGTTCCAATAAACGTACTAATTCCAAATACCCAAAAATTTTTTGCGACTTTCAGATTGGAATACCCCAAAGCCTTTAAAATTCCAAGTTCTTTTTTGTGGGTATCAATATAGTGCTTGATGTAAAACATCAGCATGACAACGGAAGTGATTAGCAAACAACCACCGCTTACAAGACAAACGACCTTTGCCGTGGATACCTGAGCGTTATAAAAAATCAAAGATAATTCTGATGTTATTTCACTTTCAATGGACTGAACATCCAAATAAAAGTTCAAAAACATCGTACATACAAGTACGGCACAGCAGGCAATGATCGAAATGCCGATGAGCTTTGAAGCGTTTTTTATTCCTATAAGCATCTCATCACCATCCAATCTCATAAGCAGTCTTTTGAACTTTATTTTGATAAATATCCGATATTTTCCCGCTGTTCATTTTGATTACCGTTTTAGCCATTTCCGCAATATTCAAATTGTGCGTTACCATTATAATCGTAAAATCATACTGTTTTTTTAACTTGCAGATATAGTCCAGCACCTGTCTGCCCGTCTGCTCATCCAATGCGCCTGTCGGTTCGTCAAGGAACAAAACCCTTGGTTTTTTCGCCAATGCTCTTGCAACGGAAACTCTTTGTTGTTCTCCTCCTGAAAGCTCACTCGGATATTTATGTAGCTTTTCTCCAAGTCCGACTGCTTCAATAATATTTTTATAATCCTTGTTGCCTACTAAGTCAGCGCCCATTTTCACATTTTTATCCACGCTCATGTCAGGGAGCAAATAATACTGCTGAAAAATAAATCCAACATTTTCCTTACGAAATGCAGTTAATTCATTGTCAGAAAGTGCCGTAATTTCCGTTGTATCATAAAGCACTTTGCCACTATCAGGGCGTTCAAGCCCTGAAATCACATTCAAAAGGGTTGATTTTCCAGAACCTGACGCACCGAGGATCACAACAAAGTCCCCATCCTGAATTTCAAGACTGATACCTTTTAGTACCTGAAATCGGCTCTCGCCGTTTCCATATGATTTGATAATATCTTTCACTTCAATCATAGCTTTTTACCCCTTCATATTTTTCAAAATGCTCATACAGACCTCTGTAATCATATTGCTGATTTCCTCACCGGTGAAGCGGCACATTTTAGTGGCACAAAGTGTTGCAATGCCGTGTGTATATATCCAAAGGTGACGATATAGCTTTTCAGCTAAAGGTTCGTTTATTCCGTAATCGTTTTGAATAGACAAGAGAATTTCCTCATAACTTTCCTCTATCAAAGGAAGTACACCCGATAAATCGGGTGTACTTGGCTGTTCTGCCATAAAGAGAAGTTGAAAAAGCTTTGGTTCATGAATAGAAAATAGAATATATTGCGTTCCCACACCCTTAAAAGGGTGTTCCCACATCAAACCTTGATCCACATATTCCTTATACAGCGCTTTGGCGGATTCGATCACAGCTTGTTGAACCTCGTCCATGCTTTGAAATACTGTAAAAATCGGTCTTGCCGAGCTGCCTAGGCGGGTTCCCAATACTCTGGAAGTTAAAGCTTCAAATCCATCTGTTTTGACGATATCTAATGCGGCTGCAATAATTTCCTCCCTCGTGAATTTTGCTTTTGGTGGCATAGCTTGTTCCTCTCTTTTTCTAAATCATTTGTTTTACATCACTTGATTTATTATACCATGATTGTATAAAAAGTCAATAGTCGGCAGAGATTTCTCCCTGCCGACTGTCTGTTATGCGAAAATGATTTCCTTCTCCACAATCTCCATTGCACAACTGTCTATCTCAGCAAGGTAGGTGTTCAGCCTGCCGCTTGTGAGAAGAGTGCTGTATGTAACTTTGCGGTACTCCCGCAGATACCGCAAGTGCCGCTGTCCGAAAACGCCTATCGGCTTTTCTTCCTCGGTGGGTAATATAAGGCAGGGAATTAAAT
>JAUNGD010000053.1 GCA_030524705.1 Lachnospiraceae bacterium
GAGAGCGAAAGTGAAAGTGAGACCGAGAGAGAAAGTGCGTTAGAGGCTGGGAATGAAACGGGAGCAGAAACTGGGGTGGAAAATGGAGATGCGAAGTGGGAAACAGAGATGAAGGAGTCAACAGGAATGGAGCTGGGAACGGAAGGGGAAGGGCTGACGGAGCCGGAGCGGCCGCCAGAAGATCCGGCAAAAGAGGATATTATAACAGAGCCTGTGGAGGTGGAGGAGTTAATAACAGAGGCAATATTGGAAACTGAACAGGAAACCAGAGAAAAGTCAGTGGATAAAATAGAAATACCGCCTGAAAAGATCTATCGTGGCTATCAGTATGAAATCAGAGGGGATATAAACGCCTGGTATCGTGATGAGAAGGATCGAATGTGGGTGCGGGCAGGAAGCGCTCTTTACATTGAGCCAAAGCCGGAAAGCGGATATGGCCGCGGGGTATCAAAGAAAAACCTTCAGGAGGATGGTATGCTGACCTTTTGCCTGCAGAAATTGGACGAGCAGGGAAATATGGCGGCAGAATCCGCGCTGCAACAGGAAGCATATTATGTGGATAATGAGGCGCCGGCGGCAGGAGTGACGGTCACAGGAGTGATGAAAGAAGGAACAGTATATGCGGCTCAAAGTGCAGAGGCTGCTATTTCTGTCGAGCCAGACGGGAAGAGTGGGCTGAAAGCCGCCGCTTATGCAATTGTGCAGTGTGCAGAGGACGGAAGTATGCTGGATGGACCGGAAAATGTGGTATGGCATGCCTGCACCTCAGAAACACAGGTGAGTATACAGGAGGAAGGAACGTATCAAATCTATGTGAGAACAGAAGACCGGGTGGGGAATGTTGCATTTTCAAAGAGCAGTCTCATCTGTGTTGACCAGACTTCACCGGAGATTACAATAGAAGGCGTGGCAGATCAGACTGCAAATTCAGGAGAAGTCATTATAAAGGTGTCCTGCAGTGACAGGCATTATAAAGCAGGATCACTGAGTATAGACATTGCCGGGAGAAATACAGGGAAAAGGCCATCTGTCAATAAAAAGAATGAAAACGGAGGGGGAGCCTTTACGGAATATTTTGATTTTCCCCGGCAGAAAAGCTATGACGATGTATATCAGCTTAGTGTTCAGGCAGAAGATATATCGGGAAACCGGACGGAACAAAGTATTGATTTTTCTGTTAACCGATTTGGTTCCGTGTATGATCTGACTTCTGAAACAAGAAAAAAACTGCAGCAGTATTATCTGAATAAGGCCCAGGAGATAATCTTTTGCGAAACCAATATTGATTATGTGGGAGAATCTGATATTTTTTGCAGGAGAGATGGGGAGCTTCAGGAACTGGTGCGGGGAAAGGATTATCAGGTCAGCATGTTGGGGAGCATGACTTCCTGGAAACAATATCGGTATACGATTCCGGCCGGGTATTTTAAAAAAGAGGGGGTTTATGAGCTTTTACTGTCTTCCAGGGACAGGGCGGACAATCAGAGTGATACGGGAATGCAGGAAAAGCGGGTGGCTTTTGTGCTGGACTGGACGGCACCCTCCTGTGTCGTGACGGGAATAGAAGCCCGGAAGGTTTATGAAGAGGAAGTAACGGCATGCATTGTACCGCAGGATAATGTCGGCTTGAAGACAGTGAAACTGTACCATGACAGTGTCCTGATCCAGGAGGGTTCCCAAAAGAATGGAGATCCACTGAAGATACAGCTGAAGGCGGGAGAAGAATGGCAGACCTTGCAGATTTATTTGCAGGATTTTTCGGGAAATGAATATTGGAGCGAGGAAATTCCGGTATTTGTGGGAAAAACGGCAGAAGCTGCCCCCGTTTACCGGAAAAAAAGAATGAGCGCGAAAGAAAAGGAAGAGCAGAAGTATGCAGAGGAAAAAGAGGAGAGCAGTGAAAAACAACAGCTTTCCGGCGGAAAACAGACGGGCCAGACATCCGGACAGCTGCATGCGGCAGAGGAAGATAAAAAGCGGACTGCTGCAGAGAACACGGATGGTATGCTGCTTTTGATTTTTGGTATTTTTATGCTGCTTGTTACAGCGGCTGCGGGGATAATGACAGGATTTTACAGGAAAAATTAGACTTTGCGTAGACTTTTTTCGACATGTGTGATATGATGCCCCGTGAAGGGGTGAGTATAAAAATGAAGAAGAAACGTAATATTATAAAACGCAACAGCGGTTTTCTCGTTGGATGTGTGCTGGCAGCCGGGGCATCCTTTGTCACTGCAGATACACTGATGGAGCGGGGTGTACCGCTTATGACACCGTCAACAGAAGAAACAGAGACAGGAACGGTGGAGACGGTTGCTCCGGAAAGCTCGGAGGACAGGGTTTATGAGACAGATGCTTTTACTGTGACCGCATCCGGGAACATAATTAAAGGCGTTGAAACGGAGCCGCCGAAACAAACGGAGAAATCAGATACTCCGGAGACGGATGAGAATGGAAATCCGGTAAATGAAACGGATCAGACGGATGAAAATGGGACTCCGGCCGATAATGGAGGCAGTTCATATGACGGCGGATCTTCCGACGGCAGCTACAGTGGAGACGGCTACAGCAGTAATGACAGCGGCTCCTATGCAGGAGATACTTACTATGAACAGCCGATTGAGATCTATGATCCGGGAAATGGCGATTATTATTATACGGATGGTTCAGACAGCAGCTCCGCTTCCGGCAGCGGTTCATCAAATGGCTCCGTTTCAACTCCCTCTGATGTGATCCTCTGGGGGATCAGTGAACGTTACATTGATGAAAGCGAATTATACAATTACAGTGCCGATCAGCTTCGATTGATTCGAAATGAGATTTTTGCGCTGCATGGACGTATTTTTAATTCACAGGATCTGAGAGACTATTTCAGCCAGAAGTCCTGGTATGTGCCGATGTATGCGCCGGAGGATTTTGATGCCAATATGTTCTATTACCTGAATGATTATGAGGAAGCAAATCTGAATGTCATCCTCAACTACGAAGCAGCACTTGCGGGAAATTAGGAGGTAAAGAACATGAATGTATTTAAGAGAATTTTTGTAAAAGTATTGCTCTTTCTGCTGGTGGTCGTGCTTGCAGGAGGCGGGGCAGTGGGATGGCGGGCCTACCGGCAGAGCACGCCTGAGTATGCAATCGAAAAATATCTGTCCCTGCTGATTGATAATAGCAGCGAAAAGGCGTATGGCCTTTTAGACCAGTCTGAGGATGTTTCAATGACTTCGGCAGAATATGCGGAAGCGTTGAAGGAAAAGAAATACAGCCTTTATTCCGGATATAAAGTGGATGAAGTGGAAAAACGCCGGGACAATGAAGGAAATGAATATACCGATTATCATGTTGAATTTGTGAATGCGGGAGAAGAAGTACAGCTTGAAGAGGATTTTACAGTCAAAAAGCAGCCGGAGCCATTGATGGGGATATTTGACCAGTGGAAAGTGCTCTCAGGACACTGTATGGTAAAGAATTTTCTCCTGACGGTTCCCACCGGGGCAGAAGTTTATCTGGATGGGGCAAGGGCAGAAGCATCCTGGATTACGCGAGACAATATTCTGCCGTCCTTTGACTGTTATAGGATACCCAGCCTTCTTCCGGGGAAAATAAGCCTTGTAATTCGTCATCCGGCTTTTGAGTCGGTGAATGCTACTTTAGATGCGCTGGAGGGAAGCGCGGATTACAGTGCGCAGATGCCAATGAAGAAGTCGGCTCAGGATGAGTGTAAGGAGACGGCAATTAAGGCTTTAAAACAACTTTATTCAGGCTCAGCAGTTGAAAAGATGGATGAGCTGGAAACGTTGTTTGCAGATTGCCTTGAAACCGCTGAAGATTTTGTGAAGAAACAGGGAGAAGACTTTAACAGGGAGGACGCGACATTCAAGAGCGCCGGAATATCAGACTTTGCAGTACAGTTTGGAGATCCTGTGTTTACGGAAGAAGCCAATGGTGCGATCACAACGGAAATGACACTCAATTATCATTACGTGGTCCGTGAAGATGTTACAGTGGATACAGAAGAAGTACTGGAGGACGGAACACCTGTGCAGGAGACAAAGGCTCAGTCAGACTCCGGCGATAACACGGCTAAATTCGTGATGTCTTTCCATGATGCTGCATGGCATATTGCTTCTATGGAAATCCCCGTGATTCCGGAGTAGATGGTTTACGGACCGGCCGGGGAGCTTGCAGCAGCCGGCAGGATTATAAATGAAAGTGAAAAAAATACCAGCCCAGTTGTAAGCGGAAAAATCCGTAACGATTGGGCTGAATTTTTCAGGAGATGAAAGCATGGGAGAAATATTTGGGCTTATCACGCCGCTGCTTTTGCACATGATGGTATCCGAGTTGGCTGTGGCTCTTTTAGGATCATACCTGGATCCGGCAGCCTGCACAACGATAGCTTCTCTGCTGGTGATTCCGGCGGCATTTATGATGTATCGAAAAGACTGCGGGAGGATCAGCAGTGAAGCAGGGCGGAGACAATCAAAGAGAGGTTTTCTCCAGGGAGAGCAGACGGAATGCAGTAAGGGGAGGCTGCTTTGTTTTGGCGTTTTCTGCTTTATAGCAGGCGGCGTGCTGAATATACTGTGGAGCGGACTTTTGAACGCAATGCATATCCCAGACTACTTTTCCAATCAGACCCAGGAGGCGCTGCTGGCGGGTGAAATGCTGCTTCAGGTCATCGGGCTGGGAATATTAGTGCCGGTGGCGGAGGAGCTGGTATTCCGGGGTTTGATCTATAAGAGGATGAAACGGTTTTTTTCAGTCAGAATCTCAGTTCTTCTTTCTGCGGCGCTGTTTGCGGTATATCATGGAAATCCGATTCAGATGATTTTTGCTTTTCCGATGGCGATTGCTTTGGCGGCAGTTTTTGAACATGGGAAATTGTTTATATTTCCTGTGCTATTCCATATGGGTGCGAATCTGACGGCGGTTTTTTTGAATTTTCTGTAACTGACCGTGACATATCGGAATAAAGATACAATATTTTTTTGAAAAATTCAGGAATTCCGCGCCTTGAATTGTTCAAAAATAGAAAATGGGGAGAGAAAATTACTTATATATTCAGAAAATAGAATGAAATAAATTAAACAGACAAACTATCAGATAATTTAAAGAAAAGACACTATTTACAGATTGAGAAAAAGGGTGTATACTGCAACTTAATCAGAGCTCCGCAGCATATTCGTTTGGTTCATTGCTGTGTGGGCGTGAAGGACCGAAAGGTTGACAATATGAGGAGGAATCAGGATGGATTTGAGAAAAGATTCTGGATCTGTCTGTATGAGTCCGGGACTGTACAGTCCTGAATTTGAGCATGATAACTGCGGTATCGGAGCGGTTGTCAATATCAAAGGAATCAAGACTCACCAGACAGTAGAAAATGCACTTAGTATTGTAGAAAACTTAGAACACAGAGCTGGCAAAGATGCCGAGGGAAAAACAGGTGATGGAGTTGGAATCATGCTGCAGATTTCGCATAGATTCTTCCAGAAGACCTGTTCAGACCTTGGCATCTTTTTAGGTAATGAGAGGGATTACGGTGTCGGAATGTTTTTCTTCCCGCAGGATGTTCTTAAGAGAAATCAGGCGAAGAAAATGTTTGAGAGCATCGTCAAAAAGGAAGGACTGAAATTCCTTGGCTGGAGGCAGGTGCCCACCGTACCGGAGGTGCTGGGACATAAGGCGCTGGAGAAGATGCCCTGCATCGAGCAGGCTTTCGTGGAGAGACCGAAGGATGTGGAAAAGGGACTTCCCTTTGACCGCAGACTGTATGTCATCCGGCGGACCTTCGAGCAGTCCAACGATACGACATATGTAGTATCCTGCTCAAGCCGTACAATTATTTATAAAGGTATGTTTCTGGTGGGACAGCTTCGCACCTTCTTCCGCGACCTGCAGGATCCGGATTATGAATCTGCGATCGCGATTGTACACTCCAGATTCAGTACGAATACGAATCCGAGCTGGGAGAGAGCGCATCCGTACCGCTTCATCGTACATAACGGCGAGATCAACACGATCCGGGGCAATGCAGATAAGATGCTGGCCCGGGAGGAGACAATCTCTTCCGCATATATGGAATCTGACCTGCACAAGGTACTTCCGGTTATCAATGCAAAGGGTTCGGATTCCGCAATGCTGGACAATACGCTGGAATTTTTGACGATGAACGGCATGGATCTTCCGCTGGCAGTTATGATTACAATCCCGGAGCCCTGGGCGAACAATTCTGTAATGTCCCAGAAGAAGAAGGATTTCTATCAGTATTATGCGACAATGATGGAGCCCTGGGATGGTCCGGCTTCCATTTTGTTCTCCGATGGAGATATCATGGGAGCAGTGCTTGACCGCAACGGCCTTCGGCCGTCCCGTTATTATATCACCGATGACGGATACGTCATTCTGTCTTCCGAGGTCGGTGTGCTGGACATTGATCCGGCTAAAATCGTACTGAAGGAGCGTCTGCATCCGGGCAAAATGCTTCTGGTAGATACTGTGAAGGGCGAAGTGATCGACGATGAAGAGCTGAAGAGCCGCTATGCATCCCGTCAGCCCTACGGTGAGTGGCTTGATCAGTATCTGGTAAAATTAAAGGATATTAAAATTCCAAACAAGAGAGTGGAAACGTATTCCGATGAGATGCGGATGCGCCTGATGAAAACCTTCGGTTACAGCTACGAGGACTACCGGACTTCGATTCTTTCCATGGCTACCACGGGAAGCGAAGGAATCAGTGCGATGGGTATAGATACCCCGCTGGCAGTGCTTTCTGACCGGAACCAGCCGCTGTTCAATTATTTCAAGCAGCTGTTTGCTCAGGTAACGAATCCGCCTATTGATGCAATCCGTGAAAAAATTGTTACTTCCAAGACGATGTACGTCGGCGTGGAGGGTAATCTTCTGGAGGAGCAGCCGGAGAACTGCCAGGTGCTCAAGATTGAAAATCCGATCCTCACAAACACCGATATGCTGAAGATCAAAAATATGAAGGTGAAGGGCTTCAAAGTAGCCGAAGTGCCGATTACCTTCTATAAAAATACAGGTCTGGAGAAAGCCATTGATCATCTTTTCCTTGAGGTTGACCGGGCATTCCGGGAGGGAGTCAACATTCTGATTCTTACCGACAAAGGAATTGACGAGCTGCATGTGCCGATTCCGTCTCTGCTGGCGATTTCAGCAGTAAACCAGTATCTGGTAAAAACAAAGAGAAGAACTTCTCTGGCCGTTATTCTGGAGACCGGAGAGCCGAGGGATGTACATCACTTTGCAACCCTGCTGGGCTACGGCGCCAGCGCTATCAATCCGTACCTGGCGTTGGATACCATTCATCAGCTCATTGATACGGGAATGCTGGAAAAGGATTATTATGCGGCGGTTGATGATTACAACCAGGCAATCATCAACGGTATTGTAAAAATTGCTTCTAAAATGGGTATCTCTACGATCCAGTCCTACCAGGGCTCTCAGATTTTTGAGGCAATCGGTATCAGCAGGGACGTAATTGACAAATACTTTACGAATACCGTCAGCCGTATCGGCGGTATTACAATGGCAGACATTGAAAGCGACGTAGACGCACGCCACACAAAGGCCTTTGACCCGCTGGGACTGCAGGAAGACCTTACCCTTGACAGCCAGGGCTGGCATAAGTCAAGAAGCGCAGGCGAGCATCACCGCTACAATCCGCGGACGATCCATATGCTTCAGGAATCCACGAGGACAGGAAATTATAAGCTGTTTAAGGAATATACGGAGCTGGTGGATCAGGAGGAATCCGGCTACATCAGAAGTACCATGGACTTTAATTATCCAGAGCATGGAGTACCGCTGGAAGAGGTTGAAAGTGTGGATTCCATTGTTCGGAGATTCAAGACAGGCGCTATGTCCTACGGCTCCATTTCCCAGGAGGCTCATGAGACGCTGGCGATTGCTATGAATATGCTGCACGGTAAATCTAATACCGGTGAGGGCGGCGAGAGCCTGGAGCGGCTTGTGATCGGGCCGGACGGAAAGAACCGCTGCTCTGCCATCAAGCAGGTGGCGTCGGGACGTTTCGGCGTGACCTCAAGGTACCTGGTAAGTGCGAAGGAAATACAGATTAAAATGGCCCAGGGAGCGAAGCCTGGCGAGGGCGGCCATCTTCCGGGAAAAAAGGTTTATCCCTGGATCGCAAAGACAAGACATTCAACACCGGGAGTCAGCCTGATCTCTCCGCCGCCTCATCATGATATTTACTCCATCGAGGATCTGGCGCAGTTGATTTATGACCTGAAAAATGCAAACCGTCAGGCGGATATTTCCGTAAAGCTTGTTTCTGAGGCCGGCGTCGGAACCGTCGCAGCGGGTGTTGCAAAGGCCGGCGCCCAGGTAATTCTGATCTCCGGCTATGACGGAGGCACCGGTGCGGCGCCGAGAAGCTCCATCCATCACGCAGGGCTTCCCTGGGAGCTTGGACTTGCAGAGACCCACCAGACCCTGATTATGAACGGGCTGAGAAACAAGGTGCGTATCGAGACCGACGGTAAGCTGATGAGCGGCCGCGACGTTGCCATCGCAGCTTTGTTGGGAGCCGAGGAATTCGGTTTTGCCACAGGACCGTTGGTAACAATGGGCTGTGTCATGATGAGAGTCTGCAACCTGGATACGTGTCCGGTGGGAGTTGCTACCCAGAATCCAGAGCTGCGTAAGCGTTTCCGCGGCAAACCGGAATACGTTGTGAATTTTATGAGGTTTATTGCAGAGGATCTTCGGGGATATATGGCAAAGCTGGGCTTCCGCACCCTGGATGAGATGGTGGGCAGAAGCGATATGCTGAAGAAAAAGGAAAACTGTGAGAACCCGAAGGGCAAGCTGATTGATCTCGGCAATATTTTGAACAATCCGTATGCAGGCAAGGAATTTAAGGTAACCTTTGACCCGACTCAGGTCTATGACTTCGGTCTTGAGAAAACAAAGGATGTAAAGGTTCTTCTGAGCAAGCTGGGAACTGCTCTGGAAAGCGGGCAGAAGCGCAGTGTTGAGGTGGATGTATCCAATGTAGACCGGGCCTTCGGTACGATCTTTGGTTCTGAAATTACAAGAAAGTATCCGGAAGGACTGGAAGAGGATACGTATACCATCAAATGTCACGGCGCCGGCGGACAGAGCTTCGGAGCCTTTATTCCGAAGGGACTTACGCTGGAGCTGGTGGGCGACAGCAACGACTATTTCGGAAAGGGACTTTCCGGCGGCAAGCTGATCGTGTATCCGCCGACAGGCGTAAAATTCGCTCACGATGAAAATATCATTATCGGAAACGTTGCTCTTTACGGTGCAACCAGCGGAAAGGCTTTCATCAACGGCGTTGCCGGCGAGCGTTTCTGCGTGCGTAATTCAGGCGCGATCACGGTAGTAGAAGGCACCGGCGATCATGGATGCGAGTACATGACCGGAGGCCGCGCAGTCATCCTCGGCAAGGTCGGCAAAAACTTTGCAGCCGGTATGAGCGGCGGAATCGCATACGTACTGGATGAGGACAATGACCTTTACACAAAGGTAAACAAAAACATGGTATCCATCGAGAAGATTACCTCCAAGTACGACGTGCTGGAGCTGAAGGATATTATCAACGAGCATGTAAAATATACAAATTCCGAAAAGGGTAAGAAGATTCTCGATGATTTCGGAACGTATCTGCCGAAGTTCAAGAAGATCATTCCGCATGAGTACAACAACATGCTGATGGCGATTGTACAGATGGAAGAGAAGGGCTTGAGCAGTGAGCAGGCGCAGATTGAAGCATTTTATGCCAATACGGCAAATCAGGACGAGTAGGAGGTGTGAATCATGGGAAAACCAACAGGATTTTTAGAGTATAAGCGAGAGAACAGCCAGGAGATCGCACCGAAGGACAGAATCAAGAATTTTAACGAATTCCATACCCCGCTTCCGCTGGAAAAACAGCGGCTGCAGGGGGCAAGGTGTATGGCCTGCGGCGTGCCGTTCTGCCAGGCCGGCGTCATGATCGCCGGGATGGCTTCCGGCTGTCCGCTGAACAATCTCGTTCCGGAGTGGAACGATCTGGTGTACCTTGGAAACTGGGAGGAAGCATACAAGCGTCTGACGAAGACAAACTGCTTCCCGGAATTTACTTCCCGGGTTTGTCCGGCGCTGTGTGAGGCGGCATGTACCTGCAATCTGGACAGCGAGCCGGTGGCGACAAAGGCAAACGAGCGGGCAATTATTGAAAATGCTTTTGCCACCGGGCTGGTGAAGCCGTGTCCTCCTCAGGTGAGAACCGGAAAGAAAGTGGCGGTAGTCGGCAGCGGCCCTTCTGGATTGGCAACCGCCATGCAGCTGAATAAGCGGGGACATAAGGTAACGGTATACGAGCGCAACGACCGTATCGGCGGCCTTCTGCGTTACGGTATCCCGAATATGAAGATTGACAAGAAGATCATTGACCGCCGGGTGGCGCTGATGGAGGCAGAGGGCATTGAGTTTGTCACAAATGCCAACATCGGTGAGAACGTAAAGGCGGAGGATCTGATGAAGGAATACGATGCGGTGGTACTTTGCTGCGGAGCTTCCAACCCGAGAGATATCCAGGTGCCGGGCAGAGAGTCCAAGGGTATTTATTTTGCGGTGGATTTCCTAAAGGCGACGACAAAGAGCCTGCTGGATTCTGATTTTGCGGACAAGAAATATATTTCTGCAAAGGGTAAGCACGTCATTATCATCGGCGGCGGCGACACGGGTAATGACTGCTGCGGTACTTCGATCCGTCTGGGGGCAGCGTCAGTGACCATGCTGGAAATGATGCCGCAGCCTCCGGTATCCAGGGCAGAAAATAATCCGTGGCCGCAGTGGCCGAGAATCCTGAAGACAGATTACGGTCATCAGGAGGCAATCGCGTTGTACGGCCAGGATCCGCGTATTTACACAACGACGGTCAAAGAGTTTATCGCCAACAAAAAGGGCGAGGTGACGAAGGCCGTTCTGGTAAAGCTGGAAAGTAAAAAGGATGAGAAAACAGGCCGCATGATGATGGTGCCGATTGAAGGCAGCGAGTGGACGGTAAAGGCAGATCTCGTGCTGATTGCCGCAGGATTTTTGGGCTCCCAGAAGTACGTGACGGATGCCTTTAAGGTAGATCTGAATCCCCGGACGAACGTAGCCACAAAGCCGGATCAGTACGCCACCAGCGTTCCGAAGGTATTTACGGCGGGGGATATGCACAGAGGACAGTCCCTGGTCGTATGGGCGATCCGGGAAGGCCGGGAGGCAGCCAAAGAGGTAGATAAGTACCTGATGGGATATACGAATCTGTAGATGCAGGGAAGATTTCATTATTATGAAGGGTTTGCAAAGAAACCGGCGTAATACAGCATAATGTAACTTAAGACAGCCTGGGCGAAATGATGCCCAGGCTGTTGTGCATTACACGGCTTCAACGGATACACAGGAGCAGCGTTAATTTAATTCGCTGAATTTTTCAGCAGTTTCCAAAAGCCCGTTTTCATAGTATTTACTTATCTTAGATTTTAATTGCAAAAACAGGTCAAAGTAATCTGTTACTATCTTATGAAAATACTTCATGGCAACTTCACCGTTATAATCGTGAGATAATGTATTTCTCACCCGGAGCATTTCAAGCCACATATCATCGGAGATCAGACCGGCCTGATATGATGTGCGGAGACTTTCCCGCGGGGAACCGGTAGCGAAATCCTGAATGCCAAAATATTTGATCAGGATATCCTTCATAACTTTCCAGGACAGATCAAAGGTCAAATTGTATGCCCGGGCGGTGGCTCCAAGGACGAACATGGCCTTTGGATCGGCAGCACAGGATTGATGAAGTATGTCAAGACTTTTGCAGAAACTGTTATAGCGGTTAATAAATTGGTTTTCCATATTGGTCGATATCCTCCTTTAGATACTTGCTGTATATCTCATCGTAAAAAAACAGATCAATTTTTCGTAAGGTAGGTATATTATCAATATCTTCCGTTAATTTTTCCTTGTTTTCACATCCGTATATGATAAAATCAACGTCACTGCGCTCTGTCGCCGTTCCCGTTGCATGAGAACCAAAAAGGGAGAGGTGTGCCACTTTATTTTGGCGGCAGATCTTTTCTACGTGCAGAATCAGTTGATCAATTGGCATTACTTTGTGATTGGGCATGTTAAATTCCTTTTTCTGAATTATATTTTTTGACTATCCATTTGTCATATTATTATAGAATAATTTGACAGGGGTTGCAAGATTGAAAATACATATATTATGTGATATAATATAAAAACACAAAAGAAAGAATCAATAGATCAATTGCACATCAATATTGTATCGGACATTTCGTCCACAATTCCTTGCAAAAAATGAATTTGCTTAATATAATAAAAGGGGAAATAAATGAATGACAGGTACGCCGCATGATGACTTATATGGAGCTGGTGCGGGATGGACTTCTGACTATAGAGGAGGCGGCGTACAGGCTGCATAAAAATGTGGAGGAGCTGGAGGGGTATCTCCAGATGACCAAGGGATGAACAGGAAGGACTATCAGATTACAGCGTGGTGCCGCCGTCTGATGGGGGAGCATGTGCAGAAAGGAGCTTTTTGTATCGACGCGACCATGGGGAACGGAAATGATACGGAGTATCTCTGTACTCTGGCCGGAGAAGAGGGCTGTGTGCTTGCCTTTGACATTCAGCAGAAAGCGCTGGAGCATACCAGAAACCGTTTGGAAAAGAGTCTGGATTTTTGCAATTACGAGCTGATTTTGGATTCTCACAGCCGGATGGAGCAATATGCCGGGCCGGAGTCGGCGGACTGCATTGTATTTAATCTGGGTTATCTGCCAGGCGGCGATCATACGGTGGCGACAAAGCCGGCTGCGACGATTCAGGCGTTGGAGCAGAGCCTGACCCTGCTGAAACGCGGCGGATTGATGAGCGTCTGTATTTACAGCGGCGGAGACAGCGGTTATGAGGAGAAGGAGACAGTGCTTAAATGGCTGAAGGGCCTGGATTCCAGAAAATATCTGGTATTGGTTACACAGTATTACAACAGGCCGAACGATCCGCCGATACCGGCGGTGGTGATAAAATTATAAGATAGATGAAAGACAGGGGACGGTATGATTGACATGAATCATACTGTCCCCTGTGCGTTGTAAAGAAGAAAAAGGCAGAGAACAGTGTCCGCATGATGCTTAATAGAATTTTCCCTTGTGATGCATCCCGGAACATGATAAGATGGGTAGTAGTCTAAAGTAGAAAATAGCATCGGAGGTAGAGCCGGAATGAGATTAGAAAAGTTATTGGAGCATGTTTCCTATCGGTGTCTTCAGGGAAGCGTCGATGTGGAAGTGAAGAATGTCATTAACGATTCCAGGAAGGTAGAAGACGGTTCGTTATTTTTCTGCATCAAAGGAGCTGTCACGGACGGACATAAATACGTACCGGAGGTGGTTGCGAAGGGGGCAAAGGTCCTTGTTGTGCAGGATGAGGTGGAGGCACCCCAGGATGTAACAGTGATTCAGGTGGAGGATACGCGCTATGCGATGGCGCTGATTTCAGCGGCGTATTTCGGATATCCCGCAGATGAAATGAAGATTATCGGTATTACCGGTACGAAGGGAAAGACGACGACGACTTATATGGTCAAGTCGATTCTGGAGTCGGCGGGCTATAAAGTCGGTCTGATCGGTACGATCGAGGTAATTATTGGAGATGAAGTGATACCGGCCAACAATACAACGCCGGAATCCTATACCATACAGGAATATTTCAGAAGGATGGCAGATGCAGGCTGCCAGATCGTGGTCATGGAGGTGTCCTCCCAGGGGCTGATGCTTCACCGGACGGCGGGCATTCCCTTTGAGATCGGTATTTTTACAAATATTGAGCCGGACCACATCGGGCCTGCGGAGCACGAGAGCTTTGAGGATTATATCGAATGCAAGAGCCGCCTTTTCCGGCAGTGCCGTCTCGGTATTTTCAATGCGGATGATGCGCACTTGGAAAAGATTCTGGAAGGGCATACCTGCAAGGTAGAGACCTTCGGATTTTCAGAAAAAGCCAGCCTTCGGGCAGAAAATATGCAGCTAGTATCCAGGCCGGGTTATCTGGGGATCGCATACACAGTCTGCGGAGATCTTTCAGGAAATGAAGCCGCGCAGTGTCCGGATTCCCGGGGGATGCGGCTTGATGTTGAGATTGATATACCGGGCAAGTTCAGCGTTTACAATTCGCTGACGGCCATTGCCATCTGCCGTCACTTCAAGGTAGCCGAGGACGACATCAAAAATGCGCTGAAGGCTGCGAAGGTCAAGGGACGCGTCGAGATGGTAAAGGTGTCCGATGAATTTACGCTGATGATCGACTATGCTCACAACGCGATGGC
This sequence comes from Lachnospiraceae bacterium, assembly GCA_030524705.1. Taxonomy (GTDB): domain Bacteria; phylum Bacillota; class Clostridia; order Lachnospirales; family Lachnospiraceae; genus Choladousia. The sequence continues at coordinate 14,393 of JAUNGD010000053.1, forward strand.
GCTGGAGAGCCTTCTGACGACGCTGAAGGAATACCATCCCCACAGGCTTGTCTGCCTGTTCGGATGCGGAGGCAACCGCTCGAAGCTGCGGAGATATGAGATGGGGGAGGTGTCCGGCAGATTGGCGGATCTGACCATTATCACCTCGGACAATCCGCGGTTTGAGAAGCCGGAGGATATTATTGCGGATATTGTGACCGGCATTGAAAAAACAGAGGGTAAGTACGTAAAGATCACGGACCGGAAAGAGGCGATTGCCTATGCGATTCATCACGGCGAGCCGGGGGACATTGTGATTCTTGCCGGAAAGGGCCATGAGGATTATCAGGAGATCGAGGGAAAGAAATACCCGATGGATGAAAGAGTGCTGATCCGGGAAATCCTGGAGGGCAGGTAAAACAGGCGGGAATATCAGCTGCGGTTCTGTCAGGAGACAAACCGCAGAGCAACAGATTATATGGGCGGGGACGCCCTGAAACATTTGGAAGGAAGACAAAACAGGACATATGGAATTATTTGCGGATATCATTATTGATATCTCTCACAGCAAGCTGGACCAGACGTTTCAGTACCGCATTCCAGAACGGCTGCAGGGCATACTTGAGCCGGGAAATGTGGTGGAGATTCCATTTGGACGGGGAGACCGCCTGACAAAAGGATATGTATTGCGGATCACGGAATACGCTTCCTGTCCGCTGGATAAAATGAAAAGTATTGAGACGGTGGTGACGGATCTTGCGGGAGCGGACTCAAAGCTGACGGCGCTGGCGCTGTGGATGCGGGATTATTATGGCTGCACAACGGTGCAGGCGCTGCGTACCGTACTTCCGTTCCGTCAGAAGGCGTCTGTGAAAAAGAAAAGGACAGTGGTGCTTCGTCTTCCGGCCGGGGAGGCGCAGCAAAGGCTGGAATGGTTCCGCAGCAGGCACCAGGCGGCCCGGGCAAGACTTTTGGAGGCGCTTCTGGAAGAACCGGCATTGCCCTATGAGGTGGTGACGGGCAGCTTGAAGATTACGGCCCCCGTGCTCCGGGCGATGGAGGAGCAGGGAATTCTTTCCTGTGAAAGCCAGCATGTGTACCGGACGCCTGCCGTACTCTGCAGCCTGCGGGAGGAAGAGGAAAACAGGGCGGAGCAGCTGTCCGGGACGCCCGGGGGCCTGGAGCCGGAAGGCTTCGGGCGGACAGACGGCTTCGTTTTGAATGAGGAACAGCAGTTTATTGTGGATGAGGTTCGGCAGGACTGGCAGAGAATAGGATTTGCACAGTATCTGATTCATGGCGTGACCGGAAGCGGGAAAACAGCGGTTTATATGGAACTGATCGCCCTGGCTCTGGCAAGAGGGGAACAGGCAATTCTGCTGATACCGGAGATTTCACTGACGTATCAGAATGTGCTCCGCTTTTACCACAGATTTGGCGACCGGATCTCGATTTTGCATTCCAGACTGTCGCCGGCGGAGCGCTACGATCAGTTTGAGCGGGCACGGTCCGGGGATATTGACGTTATGATCGGACCGAGGTCGGCCTTATTTACACCATTTCAAAAGCTTGGTATTATTATTATAGATGAAGAGCACGAGACCTCTTATAAAAGTGAAGCGGTTCCGAGGTATCATGCCCGGGAGACTGCGAAGAAGCGTGCCATGCTGGAGGGAGCCAGGCTGGTTCTCGGTTCGGCAACGCCGTCGCTGGAGGCTTATTATGAAGCGGAGAACGGGCGGTGCAGATTGTTTACACTGCAAAAGCGGGCTGCTGGGGGGACGCTTCCCCGGGTATGCACCGTTGATATGCGGACGGAGCTTCGGGAGGGGAACCGTTCTATTTTGAGCCGCAGCCTGTCGGAGAAGATCGGGGAGCGGCTGGAGCGCGGGGAGCAGGCGATGCTGTTTCTCAACCGGAGAGGCTATTCGGGATTTGTTTCCTGCCGTTCCTGCGGACATGTGATGAAATGTCCGCACTGTGATGTGTCGCTGTCGCTGCATCGGAACCGCCGTCTGGTATGCCATTACTGCGGCTATGAGGAGCCTGCGGCGGAGAAATGCCCGGAGTGCGGTTCGCCCTTTATCGGCGGCTTCAGGGCCGGGACGCAGCAGATCGAAGAGATCGTCCGCCATGCGTTTCCAGAGGCGGGGATCCTGCGGATGGATGCGGATACGACGAAGGGGAAGGACGGACATGCGGAGATCCTGCGGGCCTTCGGCAGACATGAGGCGGATATCCTGGTGGGGACTCAGATGATCGTCAAAGGGCATGATTTTCCGGGAGTAACGCTGGTGGGCATTCTGGCCGCGGATCTGTCCTTGAATGTCAGCGACTATCAGGCTTCGGAGCGGACCTTTCAGCTTCTGACTCAGGCCGCCGGAAGAGCAGGCCGGGGAGAGCGGCCAGGAGAGGTTGTGATTCAGACGTATGATCCAGAGCATTATGCGATCGTATCTGCGGCGGATCAGGATTATCTCAGCTTTTACGCCCGGGAGATGAGTTACCGCAGGCTGGCGGGGTATCCCCCGGCGGGAGATATGATGGCGATACACCTTGCTTCGGAAAACCAGGATCAGCTTGAGCTGGCGGCAGGATATCTTGCAAAATTCGTCCGGCAGCTTGCACAGCGCCGGAATGCGGCGGTGATCGGGCCGGCGGATGAAGCAGTGGCCCGGATCAATGACGTTTACCGCAAGGCGATGTATCTGAAGCATGCAGATTTTCGGGTGCTGACGGCCATTAAAAATATTGTTGAACAGTATATTGAGATTAATTCAGGATTCAAAGAAATTCTGATCAGCTTTGAAAGAAGATAAATGGAGGAATACAAATGGCTATAAGACAAATCAGAATCATGGGAGATGAAAAGCTGGAAAAGGTGTGCAGACCGGTGACGGAGATGACGCCCAGAACGCAGGAGCTTATTCAGGATATGCTGGATACCATGTATGATGCGAACGGTGTCGGACTTGCCGCACCGCAGGTAGGTATATTAAAGAGAATTGTGGTAATTGATATAGGAGAAGGGCCGGTGGTGCTGGTAAATCCCGAGATCCTGGAGACCTCCGGGGAGCAGACCGGACAGGAAGGATGCCTGAGTCTTCCGGGCCAGGCAGGCATTGTGACCAGGCCTAATTACGTAAAGGTTCGGGCCTTCGACGAGAATATGCAGGAATACGAGCTGGAGGGCGAAGAATTGATGGCCCGGGCGATCTGCCACGAATGCGATCATCTGGACGGTATTATGTATGTGCGCCATGTGGAGGGGCAATTGTTCGACGTAGGCGATGAGGCAGAAGAGGATTTGGAGGAAGAATGATTAAAAATGTAGTATTTATGGGAACACCGGATTTTGCGGTGGGTACCCTTCAGGCGTTGATCGACTCAGAAAAGTATCAGGTGCAGGCAGTCTTTTCCCAGCCGGATAAACCAAAGGGACGGGGAAAGGCCATGCAGATGCCTCCGGTGAAGGAGCTGGCGGTATCAGCCGGGATCCCGGTCTATCAGCCGGTGAAAATCAGAGAGCCGCAGTGGATTGACAAGCTAAAGGAGCTTCAGCCGGATGTGATCGTGGTGGTGGCGTTTGGACAGATCATACCGAAGGCTATTTTGGAGCTTCCGAAGTACGGATGCATCAATGTCCATGCCTCGCTTCTGCCGCTGTACCGCGGTGCGGCGCCGATACAGTGGGCGGTCATAAACGGTGATAAGGAGTCCGGCGTGACGACGATGCGTATGGACGCCGGATTGGATACCGGAGACATGATTTTAAAAGAAACGGTGCGGCTGGATGAAAAGGAAACGGGGGGAAGCCTGTTTGACAAGCTCAGTGATGTGGGAGCGCAGCTTCTCATCCGCACGTTGGATGCGATAGACAGTGGAACGGCTGTGTATGAAAAGCAGCCGGCAGAAAGCCCTACCCGCTACGCATCCATGCTGACGAAAAAGGACGGAGAGATCGACTGGACGAAGGATGCCCGGGGGATCGAGTGCCTGATCCGCGGTCTGAATCCGTGGCCCAGCGCATATACAAGGTATCGTGGAAAGACCTTAAAAATCTGGGCGGCGGATGTGGAAGCCGCAGCAGACAATAGCTTAGATACAGAGTCTTCGGCCGTACCTCCGGTATCGGCAGAAGCAGGGGCACCCGGGACGGCTCCGGGTACGGCGGCAGAGGTGACAAAGCATTCCTTGAAGATACGGACCGGAAACGGGCTGCTGTCCATCAGGGAGCTTCAGCCGGAGGGGAAAAAACGCATGGATGTGGACGCTTTTCTGCGGGGCTATCCTGTGGACGATGATGAAAAATTCGGCTGAGGCAAAGGCTCTGAGGGGGCAGGCAGCAATTCGGCTGAGGCAGGGACTCTGAACAGGCAGAAAGTGTTTCGGTGGAATGCGCTGTATTGAGAATTGGAAAGGAGTTGGCGAAAATGAACTTACTGGCATCAAGTATAAACTCATTTTATGGTTATGGCGGCTATGGCGGCTACCGGTATTTTGACTGGACGTATCTTTTGGTAATTGCGGGACTTTTGCTGTCCATGGTCGCGTCAGCGAATGTAAAGGGCACCTTTAATAAATATTCCCGGGTCAGAAGCATGAGCGGTCTGACCGGCGCTATGGCGGCGCAGAAGGTACTGCAGCTTTCCGGGATTTACGATGTACGGATCGAACATGTTTCCGGGGAGCTGACAGACCATTATGACCCGCGGACAAAGACTCTGCGGCTTTCGGACAGCACCTACGGATCAAACTCCATTGCGGCGGTCTGTGTGGCGGCGCATGAATGCGGCCATGCGGTGCAGCACCAGAAGAATTATGGCCCGCTGGTGCTCCGCAGCACGCTGGTACCGGCAGCAAATTTTGGTTCTACTCTGGCGTGGCCGGTTTTTCTGGCAGGGCTGATCTTTTCCATGCGCCCGCTTCTGACCGCCGGGATTGTACTGTTTTCCCTGGCCGTGATTTTCCAGCTGGTGACGCTTCCGGTGGAATTTAATGCATCATCCCGGGCGCTGAAGATCCTGGAAAGCGGGCATATTCTTGGAGATGCGGAGCTGGCAGGCGGAAAAAAGGTGCTGAGTGCGGCGGCGATGACGTATGTGGCCAGCCTTGCGGCCTCCGTGCTTCAGCTTCTGAGACTGATTATTCTGGCAGGAGGAAGGGGAAGAGACCGTGACTAAACCAGTGAATATAAGAGAAATCGCGCTGGGAATCCTGATGGAGATTACGGAGGAAGAGGCGTACAGCCATGTCGTGACGCGGCAGGTCCTTGAGAAATACCAGTATCTTGAAAAAAGAGACAGGGCTTTTATTTCCAGGACGGTGGAAGGTACGCTGGAGCATATGATACAGATTGATTATATCATAGAGCAGTTTTCCAATGTTCCGGTATACAATATGAAGCCTCTGATCCGAAATCTGCTCCGTATGTCGGTTTATCAGATGAAATATATGGACAGTGTTCCAGATGCGGCGGTCTGCAATGAGGCGGTCAAGCTGGCCCAGCGCAAAGGATTTTACAATCTCAAAGGCTTTGTAAACGGCGTGCTGCGCAATACTGCGCGCAGGCTGAACCAGGTGCGCTACCCGGATCCAAAGCTTGAACCGCTGCACTATCTGTCAGTAAAATATTCGTTTCCCATCTGGATGCTGGACAAATGGGTGGCACAGTTCGGATATGAGATGACAGAAAAAATCTGCCGGGATTCTCATATGGAAAAGCCGACGGTGGTGCGCTGCAACCTGACCAAGGCATCCAAAGAAGAGATCATTCAGGAACTGGAACAGCAGGGAATCACAGTCCGGCAGCATCCGTATCTGGACTATGCTCTGGAAATTTCTGATTACAACTATATAAAAGCAATTTCGGCTTTCAAAAGGGGCTGGATCCAGGTGCAGGATATCAGCTCTATGCTGGTGACGGAGATCGCGGCGCCCAACTGGGGAGATACCTGCTTTGACGTGTGCGCCGCGCCGGGAGGAAAGAGCCTTCATATTGCGGACAAGCTCATGGGCAGCGGGTATGTGGAAGCCCGGGATGTGTCTGAGTACAAGGTGAAGCTTATGCAGGAAAACATAGACCGCACCGGAGCCATCAACATCCGGGCGGTGCTGAAGGACGCCATGGTGCGGGATGAGGCTTCTGTACAGAAAGCCGATATTGTATTGGCGGACGTGCCGTGTTCCGGGCTTGGCGTGATAGGGAAAAAACAGGATATCAAATATAAAATGTCGGAAAAACAGCAGCAGGATATTATAAAGCTGCAGAGAAGGATCCTGTCTGTGGTGCAGGAGTATGTCAAGCCCGGCGGCGTGCTGGTTTTTAGCACCTGTACGATCGGAGCGGACGAGAACCAGTATAATATCAAATGGTTTCTTGAGAACTTTCCGTTCCGGCTGGAAAGCATTGATCCGTATATCTGTGATGCACTGAAGGGAAAGACCACCAGCGGCGGCTACATCCAGCTTCTGCCGGGGGTACACCGGTCGGACGGATTTTTCATAGCAAGGCTGCGCCGGATAGATGAGCCGCAGGATGACGAATTCTATTTTGATGAAGAGTGAAGGAAATAAAAAGGAAATGGACCGAAAGGATATCAAATCTTTTACGTTTGCCGAAGTGAAAAAGGCTGTGGAGGATATGGGGGAAAAACCGTTCCGAGCAAAGCAGCTGTACCAGTGGATGCATGAGAAGCTGGCGGCGGATTTTGATGAAATGACCAATCTGTCAAAAGGCTTCCGGCAGAAGCTGAAGGATAATTTTACATATACCTCCCTGGAAATGGTGGGAAGAAGGATTTCTGAGGTAGACGGGACGGAAAAATATCTGTTCCGGCTTGCAGACGGGAACGTGATAGAAAGTGTACTGATGCGTTACCATCACGGCAATTCTGTCTGTATTTCTTCCCAGGTAGGCTGCCGGATGGGGTGCCGCTTCTGTGCTTCCACGCTGGGAGGACTGACAAGGAATCTGCTTCCCTCGGAGATGCTGGACCAGGTATACCGGATTCAGCGGATATCCGGCGAACGGGTGTCAAATCTCGTGGTTATGGGAACAGGGGAGCCCCTGGATAATTACGAAAACCTTCTGAGGTTTCTGGAGCTGCTTACGGATGAGCATGGCCTGCATATCAGCCAGAGAAACGTTACCGTTTCTACCTGCGGAATTGTGGAAAATATCCGGGCTCTGGCGGATGAAAGGCTTCAGATCACCCTGGCGTTGTCGCTGCACGCCTCCAGTCAGGAAAAACGAAAAGAATTGATGCCGGTTGCATATAAATATGAATTGAAGGACGTTCTGGACGCCTGCCGTTATTATTTTGCACAGACGGGCAGAAGGATCACTTTTGAATACAGCCTTGTAGGCGGTGTGAACGATACCGACCAGGATGCGAGACGGCTGGGAGAGATGATCTCTGATATGAATTGCCATGTAAATCTGATTCCGGTCAACCCGATCAAGGAGCGAAGCTACGTACAGTCTGACCGGAGCGTGATAGAGGCGTTCAAAAATAAGCTTGAAAAATACCGAATAAATGTTACTATTAGAAGAGAAATGGGCCGTGATATAGGCGGGGCCTGCGGCCAGCTCCGAAAAAGTTATATGGATGCGAAAGAAAGGAAAAATGGAATATGAAGACGTATAGCATTACAGATATCGGCAAAAGACGTTCCGCGAATCAGGATTTTGTCTACGCCTCCGACCAGCCCGTCGGCCATCTGTCCAATATGCTGATTGTGGCAGACGGAATGGGAGGGCACAATGCAGGAGATCTTGCATCGCGCTATACGGTGGAGTCCATGGTTGATTATATAGAAAGATCTGAGGAACGCAGGCCGATACCGCTGCTCAGTGAGTCCATTCATCACGCAAATGAGCTGGTGATGGAGAAAGCAAAAACGGATAAGGCCCTGGAGGGGATGGGGACGACTGTTGTAGCGGCTACTCTTCAGGATGATTATCTGTATGTGGCCAATGTGGGAGACAGCAGGCTCTATCTGATTGATGAAGAAATAGAGCAGATCACAAGGGACCATTCGCTGGTAGAGGAAATGATCCGTGTGGGAGAGCTCCAGAGAAAGGATGCCAAAAGCCATCCGGACAGGAATATCATTACCCGGGCGATTGGTGTCAGAGTGCCTGTAAAGATTGACTTTTTTGATGTTAAGCTGGAAAAGGGAGACAAGATTCTTCTTTGTTCAGACGGTCTTACGAATATGGTGGAGGATGAGGACATCCTGCGTATCGTAAAAAGAAGCGGCTCGTTAAAGGAAGCGGCGCAGCGTCTGATCACGGAGGCAAACAAAAACGGGGGAAAAGACAACATTTCAGTAGTCCTTGCTGAATTTTGATTGACAGGGGAAAGTTTATGCTAAAAGTTGGAATGTTTATACAAAACAGATATGAGATTATGTCCAGGATTGGCTCTGGCGGAATGGCTGATGTCTACAAGGCAAAGGACCATAAGCTGAATCGTTTTGTGGCGGTGAAGGTGCTGAAAAAGGAATTCCGGGAGGATAAGGTCTTTATCTCCAAATTCCGGGTGGAAGCGCAGTCAGCGGCGGGGCTTGCCCATGCCAACATTGTAAATATTTACGATGTAGGTGAGGAAGCCGGAATTTACTATATCGTCATGGAGCTGGTGGAGGGTATTACTCTGAAAGAGTATATCAAAAACAAAGGTCATCTGTCTGTCCGGGAGGCTACCAGTATTGCTCTTCAGATTTCAGCAGGGCTGGAAGCAGCGCATAACAATGGGATTATCCATCGTGATGTAAAGCCGCAGAACATTATTATATCCACGGACGGAAAAGTGAAGGTAGCGGATTTCGGCATTGCACGGGCCTCCACGACGAACACCATCAACTCCGGCGTGATGGGATCGGTGCATTACAGCTCTCCGGAGCAGTCCCGGGGCGGGTACAGCGACGAAAAAAGCGATATCTATTCCCTGGGTATTACGATGTATGAGATGCTTACGGGCAGGGTGCCCTTTGATGGGGATACTGCGGTGGCAGTGGCGATCCAGCATCTGCAGGAGGAGGTGCATGGGCCGAAGGAGCTGGTGCCGGATATTCCGTACAGCACCAATCAGATTGTCCTGAAATGTACCCAGAAGAGCCCGGACCGCAGGTATTCGAACATGGCGGAGCTGATCAGGGATCTTCGGGAATCTCTTGTCAATCCTGAAGGTGACTTTGTGACGGGCAAGAAAGTCGACAATATTTCCAAAACAATCATTATGTCCAGGGATGAGGTAAATCAGATCAATGCAGAGCAGCGTACGATGCCGGCATATGATGAATCCCTGGATGTGGGCGCGGCTGCCCGGCTCCATGTACAGGAAAGTGGCCCGAGTCAGAACCGGGCGTATCAGCCGGGAAGCTATTATCAGAAGAGTGCGTACCAGGAAGTGCCGGTGAATAGGGGAGAAAATGCCGACATGAATCGCTGGGACGATGATTTTGACGATGAAAACCGCAGTGCCCGGGATTATGATCCGTATTTTGATGCCTATGATAATCCGGATGACTATGCGATTCATGAAGGCAACTATAAGCTGGAGGATGGATTTGCTTCGAAGCAGGAAAAAAAGAAAGAAAAAGATCCTGATATAGGGCTGAATCCGCGGTTGGAGAAAGCTGTCACGGTGGGAGGAATCATCATTGCGGTGATCATTGGCTGCGTTTTCCTTGTGTTGCTGGCAAATGCTTTTGGACTTTTAAATTTCAGAAAAAAACCGAAACAGACGGAGACTGTGACAGAGCAGACTTCGGAGACAGAGGGCGTTAAGACGGTTTCTGTACCGGAGATCACCGGAAAGACAGAAAAAGAAGCGCTGGAGCTGCTTTCCAGCTTTGGTTTGACCGGGAAAAATGCCGGAACGGCTGCTTCTGCAGATTATTTGCCGGGACAGGTGTGCGTCCAGTCGCCGGAACAGGGCGAGATGGTGGAGCAGGGCAGCGCCGTTACTTATAAGGTGGTGGAAGGCGATGCGGAGATCACGCTCTCCGATCTGAGCAACCAGGAGCAGAGTCAGGCCCAGGCGTTTTTGCTGACGCAGGGACTGAAATGTGTGATAGATACCTCGAGACAGAGCGACACGGTGGAGTATGACCATGTCATTACGACAGAGCCGGCGGCAGGTGCCAGATTGAATGCGGGAGATACAGTGACGTTGTTTGTAAATCAGGCGCCTCAGACAGAGCCGGAATACGTTACTGTGCGGGATCTGTATTATTATTCAAAGGAGGTTGCCACGGAAGCACTGGAGCTGCAGGGACTGGTGGCGGCCTATGATTATGAGGCGAGCAATGAAGGGGTGCAGGAAGGATGGGTCATCCGTTCAGAGCCGGCGGCCGGAGAATCAGTAGCAAAGGGGTCGACGGTAACTTTGATTATCAGTACAGGTACGAGTGCGGGCACGAACAGCGACGGAAATATTACGGTCCAGAACGAGAGCACGGGTACATGGCAGTGCAACGCCTCTCTGGATCCGCCCACAGGCTTCAACGGCCAGCCGGTGCGTATTACTCTGATGCAGAATGGGACAGAAACTATGGTGTTTGAAGGAACGACGACCTTCCCGTACCATCTTCAGACAGAGGGAGCAGCCGGGGTGACAGAGGGCACCGCATACGTATACCTTTTGGATGCCTCCACTAAAGAGGTGACAAGCACCATTGAATATGCAGGAATTGCGTTTAGTCAGGTGAATTAATGCAGGGAAAGATTATTAAAGGAGTCGGCGGATTCTATTATGTTCATGCGCAGGATGGCGGGATCTATGAATGCAGGGCAAAGGGAATCTTTCGAAAAGATAAGATCAAACCGCTTGTGGGAGACAATGTCAGAATATCTGTGTTGGATGGCGAACAGAAGACGGGCAATGTGGATTCTATTTTGCCGAGGCGCAATGCGCTGATACGCCCTGCGGCAGCCAATGTAGATCAGGCTCTCGTGGTATTTGCGGTGGCAAGTCCGAAGCCGAATCTGAATCTTCTGGACCGGTTTTTGATCTCAATGGAACAGCAGCATATTCCGGTGGCCATCTGCTTCAACAAAACAGACCTGACAGAGCCGGAGGAGCTTTTGCGGCTGCAGGAGATCTATGCCGGATGCGGAAATCAGGTGCGTTTTGTGAGTGTGGAAAAGCAGGAGGGGATCGACGAGATTCAGGGGCTTCTGGAGGGCAAGACGACCATCGTGGCCGGCCCTTCCGGGGTGGGAAAATCGTCTCTGACCAATGCTCTTCAATCTGAGGTGCAGATGGAGGTGGGCGAAGTCAGCCGGAAGATCGACCGGGGCAAGCACACGACCAGGCACACAGAGTTGATTGTGCTGCGCCGGGATACGTATTTTCTGGATACTCCGGGCTTTAGCTCTCTTTATCTGCAGGGAATTGAATATGAAGAATTGAAGGATTATTTTCCAGAATTTGTGCCGTATGAGCCGTATTGCCGCTTTCAGGGCTGTATGCATCTGAGCGAACCGGACTGCGGCGTGAAGGAAGCCCTGGCAGAGGGAAAAATATCTCAGCCGCGCTATGACAATTATGTGCTGCTGGCGGCTGAGCTGAAGGACAAGAAAAAATATTGAAACAGAAATGTTATGGGGAGGCCGGAGCTTTTATGGACGCGGCCTTCTTCTTTTTGCTCTTTTGGATGCGGCCTTTTCCTCGGCATAATTCAGAGCAAAGCAGTACAGAAGGATCAGGGCACAGGAGAGAAGGATACCTCCGATAATATCGGTGAACCAGTGTACGCCGGATACAAGCCGTCCGATCACCGTCACCACCGTGACCAGTACAGAAAGGATGTCTGCGATCCACAGCAGCGGCTTTACATTGCGGAGATAATAATGAAACTGGATCATTGCCGTGACCATGATACAGATGATGAGTATGGTATGGGAAGATGGGTAGGATGCTTCCAGCTCCTGCTCCAGAATTACCGGCCGGTAATTGATGACCACAATTTCAAAAAATGCGTAAAATACCATGACGGCGACATAAAATCCAGCCAGAAGCCAGAGCCTGGTGTCTACTTTTTTGAAGCTTCTGCGGTATATGAGCTGGTACAGGCCCAGGAGAGCAAAGCAGAAAGCAACTGCCAAAGCTGCAAATCCCAGCCAGTCGGTGATGTCGTACCAGACCATATTGATGCCGGTAAGATCGGCCACAAATTTATTTACCGTCGCAAAGCCCACCATGGACTGTTCCGGGCCAATGGGCTGTACGTCAATGATTTTGACCAGAACGGTGAATACTGCAAAGAGCAAAAACAGTACGATGGATAGGATGAGATATTTTTTTGATTTTTTTCGCATAACTTATGTCCCTTTCTTGTGCAGGTAAAGTATTTGTAAAATATTTGTAAGTAATGCCCTTATTATCTATCAGGAGCACAGAAAATGCAAGAAATAAAATTTGATTCCGGCCGGTTCGGGAGAAAGGTGTTTTGGAGTTCTATCAGGGGGATGGACATAAGAAAAAGTTTTCGACATTCTTCGCAAAACCAGAAAATGGGATTTTGGTCGAAAAAGTGCATGATTATGGGGAAAAAGTAAAGATATGCCGGAGGCCTCCGGTATATTTTTTTTTGTTTTTTTTAGAAATGGAGAAAAGTGTCGAGCGGTTTCTGACAGAAGCTATTGTTTCTTGTCGGTTTCTGTGCTAAACTGTGACATGCTAAGACAA
>JAUNGD010000133.1 GCA_030524705.1 Lachnospiraceae bacterium
AAGCTGTGGCTTGTTCCGTGGAAGCCGTAGCGTCTTACTTTGTATTTCTCATAGTACTCATACGGAAGTCCGTACAGATATGCCTTCTCCGGCATGGTCTGATGGAATGCGGTATCGAATACTGCCACCATCGGTACGCCCGGCATGAGCTCCATGCAGGCATTGATGCCGATCAGGTTTGCCGGATTGTGAAGCGGCGCCAGATCGTTGCACTCTTCAATTGCTGCCAGCACTTCATCGTTGATCACTACAGAGCTTGCGAACTTTTCTCCGCCGTGTACGACTCTGTGTCCCACTGCGTTTACGTCAGCCAGGCTTGCAATTGCGCCGGTCTTTTCATTTACAAGGGCATCCAGTACCATCTGGATGGCCTCTTTATGCGTCGGCATTGCTGCGTCTGTAACTTCCTTGTCGCATCCAGCCTTCTGGTAAGTCAGTCTGCCGTCGATTCCGATACGCTCACAGAGTCCTTTTGCAAGCACAGCTTCTGACTCTGAATTGATTAACTGGTACTTCAGAGATGAACTACCGCAGTTGATAACTAAAACGTTCATTTTTCATATCCTCCCAAAGATTTATGTATTGCGCTCTCCTCGCCTTCGCGAATGATACAGTCTTCTTATTTGTCCTGTGCCTGGCACTGAACTGCTGTAATAGCCACTACTCCAACGATATCGTCAGCGGAGCATCCTCTGGACAGGTCGTTTACCGGCTTAGCGATACCCTGAGTAACAGGACCGTATGCTTCTGCCTTGCCAAGTCTCTGAACAAGCTTGTAACCGATATTTCCTGCATCCAGGTTCGGGAATACGAGAACGTTAGCCTTACCTGCAACGTCGCTGCCCGGTGCCTTGGAAGCGCCTACGCTCGGAACAATGGCTGCGTCAAGCTGCAGCTCTCCGTCCAGCTTCAGCTCCGGGTACTGCTCCTTTGCGATCTTTGTAGCTTCCACCATCTTGTCTACCAGCGCATGCTTTGCACTGCCCTTTGTAGAGTGAGACAGCATAGCAACCTTTGCCTCTTCCTGAACCAGAAGCTCGAAGGACTCTGCGGAGGACGCTGCGATAGCCGCCAGCTCTTCCGGATTGGGATCCTGGCACAGACCGGAATCAGCAAATACGAATGCGCCGTTTGCGCCGTACTCACAGTCCGGAACGATCATCAGGAAGAATGCGGATACAAGCTTTGTACCCGGCTTTGTCTTCAGGATCTGCAGACACGGACGAAGGGTATCTGCTGTAGAATGGCACGCGCCGGATACCATACCGTCTGCATCGCCCATCTTAACCATCATAACGCCGTAGTACAGATACTGGTTCAAAAGGATTTCCTTAGCCTGCTCCGGTGTCATACCCTTCTTGGATCTTAATTCAACAAGCTTGTCAATGTAAGCCGGTGTCTTGTCAGATGTAGCCGGGTCAACGACAACAGCGCCTGAAATATCCAGGCCCTCGCTGCCCTTCTTTACCGCCTCTTCGCTTCCTACAAGAACGATATTTGCGATGCCCTCTGCAAGGATCTTTGCAGCAGCCTCGTATGTTCTTCTGTCTTCTGTCTCCGGAAGTACGATCGTCTTCTTGTTTGCTTTTGCTCTTTCTTTCAGAATGTCAATAAATGCCATGATTCATGGACTCCTTTCACTTGTATTTACGCCAGTGCCGCCCTCCGGAGGGGAACGCCCTTCTGATCGGCACTTTGAAAATAATTATACTCCAAAAACTTACAGCGGACAAGATAAAATTTGCGTTGCACAGGGCTTTTTTGTCTGCTAAAATAGGGAATATTTCTATTGTACTGAAAATAGAACAAAGGAGAGAAAATGCACACAGTCGGAGTTATTGCAGAATACAATCCATTTCACACAGGGCATTCCTATCATCTCGAAAAAGCAAAGGAAATCTCCGGGGCCGATTACGCCGTCGTCGTGATGAGCCCGGATTTTGTACAGCGCGGGGAGCCCGCCATATTCGATAAATACACCCGCACCCGGATGGCGCTTCAGAACGGGGCCGATCTCGTCATCGAGCTTCCCGTCTGCTATGCCACCGGAAGCGCAGAGTATTTCGCTCAGGGCGCCGTCGCTTTGCTGGACCGTCTCGGCATAACGGACACCCTCTGCTTCGGCGGAGAGTCTGATGATACCGGCCTGTTTTACCGGACCGCCGGCATCCTCCTTTCCGAGCCGGATGCGTATGCGCAGGAGCTCCGGCGTTTGCTGAAGGAAGGGAAAACCTATCCCCAGGCAAGAAGCCGGGCTCTGGCCGAATATTTCTCCCAGGAGACTTCCGGCTGCCCGGCACATGAATTCCAGGAATTTCTCAGCACTCCAAACAACATTCTCGGTATCGAATACTGCAAGGCCCTCCTGAGCATGAACAGCCGGATTTCCGCTTTATCCCTCAGGCGAAATGGAAGCGGCTACGGCAGCCTGGCTCTGGAGGGCTCCTACTGCTCCGCCACGGCTCTGCGCGGCGGTATCCTCGAGGGCTGCAGTGAAAAAAGCCTTTTCCGCTATATCCCCGGCAACTGCCGCGAGCTGTTCCGAAAAGCCGCCGAAAATCCCCGAACGCCGGAGGAGCTGACGAGCTGCCTCATGGAAAAGCTTTTATCCGAAGACAGCTACGATCACATTCTCGACATCACCCCGGAGCTTTCTGACCGTATCCGAAGCCTGCGCTTCTTCTGTATCGGAAAAAGCTTTGACGAAACCGTTGCACTGCTGAAGACGAAACAGATCACAGAGGCCCGCATCCGCCGTGCCCTGCTGCATCTGATCCTCGGCATTCGCACAGACACGGTAGAATCCTTCCGCAGCCGCGGTACAGTATATTATGCAAAGGCCCTGGGATTCCGGCGGGAGACCGCCCCCCTGCTGCACAGCCTCAAGGAAAAAAGCAGCCTTCCCTTCATCACAAAAAATGCCCGAGCCCTCGATATTCTGCAGGGGCCGGGACGGCAGATGTGGGAAATGGATCTGTTTGCTTCTCATTTATACCGCGGACTTGCCGCCAATCAATCTCATACACCGTTTCGGAGCGAATATGAAATAAGCCCAGTCATAATATAAATGGATAAAAGAAACCTGATCACAACAGGAGCAGGAAAGCAAAAGCCCTCCTGCTCCTGTGCATTTGGTCCTACCAGTATCTGCTTGCAGAAACCGGTGTAGAATAATCGTAAGGTGAAGTGGTAATACCACTGTTGGAATTTGCCGCGTGAACGATAGTACCGTCGCCGGCGTAAATCGCTACATGGTCAATGCTTCCCGTACTGTCATAAAACAGCAGATCCCCGGGCTGAAGATCGTCAAGACTTACGGAAGTACCGCCTGCAGACTGGTCAGCCGCCGTGCGGGCAATATTGATACCGTTGTCTGCGAAAACTGACTGGGTAAAGCCAGAGCAGTCAGCTCCGTTCGTCAGGCTTGTTCCGCCCCAGACATAGGAATTGCCGATAAACTGCTTTGCATAATCCACAATATTCTGACCTGTACTGGAGGATGAGGATGCTTCTGTCTCCGTGTAAGCTGCTTCTGTCTGCACAGGTGTCTCAGTCTCTGTATAAGCTGCCTCTGTCTCCGTATACTGAGGCTCGGTATAAGCCGCCTCTGTCTGCACAGG
>JAUNGD010000134.1 GCA_030524705.1 Lachnospiraceae bacterium
CATAAATGCCGCACATAAATGCGGCGCCGAAAATGCATGAATATGGCGCTGAAAAGGGGTTGACAAAATAAGGGTTCGATGGTAAAGTGATACAAACGAAACGAAGCAAAATGCGATGACGGAGAATAGTACGCTGATGTTCTTTTTTCAGAGAGACGCCGGATGGTGTGAGGCGTCAGAAGAAATGAGCAGAACTCGCTCCTGAGCGGCTGCCCCAAATCCGGCCCCCGATTAGATAAGCGGACCTGGAGAGTAGATGCAGACGGTATCCCGGCCGTTACACGGGCAGGATATAAGACGAAGGTCCGTATCCGATGAGTGTATGAGCGATCATAAATAAGAGTGGTACCGCGAAAGATTCCGTAATCTTCCGTCTCTTGGGCTATCAGCCTGAGAGGCGGTTTTTTATGCAATAAGAAATTTTTTCAAAACCGTTTCCGGGCCGGATGGCGTACAGAGACGGGAAAATTGCTTCGCAGTTTAGCATTCATGATAGAAGAGAAGGAGAATGAAACCATGATGAATCACAAAAAGTATACGAGACAGTATTTTATGCCGCCGGTGTCCAGTATGAAATGGACCGAAAAGGAATACGTTGATCACGCGCCGATCTGGTGCAGCGTGGATCTGCGGGACGGCAACCAGGCGCTTGTCGTACCGATGTCCCTGGAGCAGAAAATCAATTTCTTTAAGCTGCTGGTACAGGTAGGCTTCAAGGAGATCGAGGTTGGATTCCCGGCTGCCTCTGAGACAGAGTACCAGTTCCTGCGCAAGCTGATCGAGGAGGACCTGATTCCCGACGACGTGACTGTACAGGTGCTTACCCAGGCCCGGGAGCACATCATCCGCAAGACCTTTGAAGCGCTGAAGGGTGCGAAGAATGCCATTGTACACGTATACAATTCTACGTCCCTGGCTCAGCGGGAGCAGGTATTCCACATGTCCAAAGAGGAGATTCTTCAGATCGCGGTGGACGGTGCAAAGCTGCTGAAGGAGCTGGCAGAAGAAGAGGGTGCAGATTATCGTTTCGAGTACAGCCCGGAGAGCTTTACTGGCACGGAGATCGACTATGCGGTGGAGGTATGTAATGCGGTGCTGGATGTATGGCAGCCCTCTGCTGACAAAAAAGCGATCATCAATCTGCCGAGCACCGTTCAGATGTCCATGCCTCATGTATATGCAAGCCAGATTGAGTATGTCAACGACCATCTGAAATACAGAGAGAACGTGATCCTTTCCCTTCACCCGCACAATGACCGCGGCTGCGGCATTTCCGATGCGGAAATGGGTGTTCTGGCAGGGGCGGACCGTATCGAGGGAACACTGTTCGGAAACGGAGAGCGCACCGGCAATGTAGATATTGTGACTCTGGCCATGAACATGTACGCCCAGGGCGTGGATCCTGAGCTGGACTTCTCCGATATGACCGCAGTGACAGAGGCATACGAGCAATATACCGGAATGAAGGTGGATGAGAGAAGCCCGTACAGTGGCGCTCTGGTCTTCGCAGCCTTTTCCGGTTCCCATCAGGACGCTATTGCAAAGGGCATGAAATACCGTGAAGAAAATAACTGCGATACCTGGACCGTGCCGTATCTGCCCATCGACCCTACGGATATCGGACGTTCCTACGATGCGGATGTGATTCGTATCAACAGCCAGTCCGGCAAGGGCGGCGTAGGCTACATTCTGGAGCAGCACTACGGCCTCAAACTTCCGAAGAAGATGCGGGAGGCAATGGGTTATATTGCCAAGGGTGTTTCTGATACGCTGCACAAGGAGCTTTTACCGGAAGAGATATTCCAGCTCTACAAAGAAAAATTCGAGAATATTACGGAGCCGTACAAGATCGAAGAAGTACACTTCAAGCAGCATAACGGCATTATTGCAGAGGTAACGGCCAAATATGACGGAAAGACAAATGTCATTGTTGCCTCCGGTAATGGCCGTCTCAATGCGGTAAGCAATGCGATGAAAAAGCATTTCCGCCTGGAATATGATCTTGTTACCTACGAGGAACACGCATTAGAGCAGAGCTCCAGCTCCCGGGCAATTGCTTACGTGGGAATCAAGGATAAGAACGGAAAGCTGCACTGGGGATCCGGTCTCGATGTCGATATTATTAAAGCATCTATTGACGCACTTTTGACTGCGATTAACCACATGGTAGAGTCTAATAGATAAAAAGTTTCACATAACTAACTTTGCCTTTCCTTTTTTACAAATGTATGATATTTTTACTTTGTGAGAATAATTTGTATAAAGGAGGCAGCAATATTATGAAAATTTTATTCTTTGGTGCGAAAAGCTATGATGAAAAATATTTTAAAGAATGCCTGAAACAGGAAAAATATGGCGGAATCGAAGTGAATTTTATTGAGCCTGACCTGACGCCGAACACTGCAGTCCTGGCAAATGGATACGATGCAGTGTGCGCGTTTGTAAATATGGATCTAAGTGATCAGACGATACGGACTTTAAATGAATGTGGAGTGAAGCTGATCCTCATGCGTTGTGCAGGTTACAATAATGTGGATTTGGGAGAGGCGGAGAAATACGGAATCCGTGTTGCCCATGTTCCGAGCTATTCGCCGGAATCCGTTGCGGAACATGCCATGGCCCTGGTATTGACGGCGTGCCGCAGGACACACAAGGCATACATTAAGGTGCGGGAGAATAATTACAGTCTTGTGGGTCTGATGGGAGTTTCCCTGCATGGAAGAACGGCCGGTATTGTGGGTACGGGGCGGATCGGTGCGGCTATGGCACGTATCTGCCATGGTTTTGGAATGAAGGTGATCGCCTATGATATGTATCCGAACAAGAGTCTGGATTTTGTAACGTATGTTGACCTTGACACTCTGCTGGCGGAGTCAGATCTGATCTCCCTGCACTGCCCGCTGACTGAAGAAAGCTATCATATGATAAACATTGACACCATCAATAAAATGAAGGACGGCGTGATTCTGGTAAATACTTCCCGGGGCGGCCTGATCAAGACCATGGATCTTGTCCAGGGAATCCGTGAGAACAAGTTTTTTGCGGTGGGGCTGGATGTGTATGAGGAAGAAAACGGACAGGTTTACGAAGATAAGTCGGATGAGATTCTTCAGCATTCCACGGTGGCAAGGCTTCTGTCCTTTCCGAATGTCATGGTGACTTCACATCAGGGCTTCTTCACGGAGGAAGCGCTTCAGGCGATCAGCGAAACGACTCTGGAGAATGCTCTTGCCTTTGTCAGAGGCGAGATAGGGCCAAATGAGCTGACCGGCAAATAATATATCATAAAATACGTAAATAACAAATGAGAGAAAAGAGACCTTCTGCGAGATCGCTGCAGTGGGTCTTTTTTTGTGGGGCATTACAAAATATGGCTGAAACCAGATAAGGAGAAAACTCAAATCGTGTTATGAACAGCAGACATGATAACTATGGGGGGAATATCTTATCTGGAGGAAATACAAATAGCAAAAACAATCTTTGAGGAAATGGGCGGAAGATACGAGAAGCAATGCGATTATTTAATTCCCTGCCTTATATTACCCACCGAGGAAGAAAAGCCGATAGGCGTTTT
>JAUNGD010000054.1 GCA_030524705.1 Lachnospiraceae bacterium
GCGGATTTGGGACTTGCACCCTTAAGAAACGTGCGCCGCCAGGCGCACAAAAGAAACCCCGCAGATCAGTGCTTCCTCTCTCCTGATCCGCGGGGCTGTATGCGCCCGGCTTGCTTATATTTCTATGTATCGTACGTCTGTAAATTCCGCCGCATTGCCCGGTCAATGTCCCGAGGGCACCTGATACAGCTTTCCCTTCTCCTTTGTACGGTCAGCAAAGAGCAGGTCTCCGAATGCCAAAAGCAAAAGCAGCGCCGCGCCCCAGATCGCCCAGTGTCCAAACAAATTGCAGGCAATTGTTCCGAGAAACGATCCAATCACAAAGGAAAGAATCATTTCTCCGTGATACTGACTGCGTTTCAGCGACTTCTTCTCCTTTTTTCTAAGCCAGATGGCAAGATGGAGCCCGGTCTGGCGCAGATGATTCGTGCAAAAGGTGGTGGCCATGGGAATACCCTGGGCCTGGCGGAAGGTATTGTATTGCATCGAGCAGATAAAGTTGATCGACACCTGGGAAACCTGCACCGGAACACTGTCCGGCAAAAATCCGATAATCACCAGCACTACGATCTCAATTCCGATCAGCAGCGTATCCCAGCGCAATACGCCAGCCTTCCGCACATACACCGGCAGGATCTCCGAAACAAAGGCGCCAAGCAGATACGCCGAAATCGGGATCAGCAGATATGCCGCTCTTTTCCAGTCCTGATTTCCAAGAGCCAGGCCAAGCAGCATGATATTACTCGTCTGGGCATTGCAGAAAACCCCGCCCTTCAGCAAATATGTGTAGGATCCCATAAAACCGCCGCACATCATCAGAATCAAAAAAATAGTGATTCTTTCACATTCTAAATACTTTCGCTGAATTTCTTTCTCCATCCTTTTCTTCCTTTCTGTTTCTGTCTGCAGACGGTTTATCAATATTCCTTTCCCGCCAGTATTTCCTTGTAATCCTTCAGATTCTTTGCCAGCAGCTCCGGCGTATTCAGATGGTACGGGCATTTGCTCATACATTTGTTGCAGTGCAGGCACTCTTCAATTTTCATCATCTTCGCCTGCATTTCCGGCGTCAGCTGTGCCTCGGAGGGAGCCCGTCGGATCATCAGCGACATTCTGGCGCAGTTGTTGATCTCAATCCCCGCCGGACACGGCATACAGTATCCGCAGCCCCGGCAGAATTCACCCATCAGCTCTTTTCTGTCTCTTTCGATCAGGCTGCGTATCTCCTCCGTCATCTGAGGCGGACAGACGATGTACGACAAGAATTCCTCCAGCTCGCTCATACGCTGCACGCCCCAGATCGGAAGAACGTTGTCAAACTGCGCCTCAAACGCATAGGCGGCCGCAGAATTTGTGATCAGGCCGCCGGACAGCGCCTTCATCGCGATAAATCCCATATCCTTTTCCCGGCATGCTTTTACCAGAGCAATATCATCCTCCGTGGCCAGGTAGCAGAACGGGAACTGCAGCGTCTCATACAGGCCGGACTCAATCGCCTCATGCGCCAGAGCCAGCCTGTGGTTGGTAATACCGATGTGACGGATCTTGCCCTGCTTTTTTGCCTCCAGCATGCACTCATATACGCCGCTCTCGTCCCCGGGCTTCGGGCAGAAGGAGGGATTGTGGAACTGGTAAATATCCAGATAATCCGTCTTCAGATTGGTGAGAGTCGTATCCAGATCCTTCCAGAAATCCTCCGGCTTCACCGCCGCCGTCTTGGAAGAAATATAAATTTTGCTGCGGACGTCTGAAAGCGCCAGCCCCAGCTTATGCTCACTGTCCGTATAAAATCTTGCCGTGTCAAAAAAATTCACGCCCCTGTCATACGCGGTCCTGACGATCTTCACCGCCTCTTCGTCGCTGATCCTCTGGATCGGCAGCGCGCCGAATCCATTTTTGTTTACTACGATTTCCGTTTTTCCCAGTCTTACCGTATCCATATTTTCCTCCGCTTTTTCTCTTATTTTTTCCTATTAAAATTTTCCTCTTAAATTTTTTATTTTATCTTCTGTTTTTATTCTGCGTTTATCAGACGCAAAATGTCCTCCCGTGCTCCGGTGAGAGATCCCTGCACCATCTCCGGCTTCCCGCCGCCCTTTCCGCCGAAGGCAGCATTCAGCTTCTTTGCCGTTTCTCTTACATCTGCACTTTTGCTGCCGAGGATATAGCGGTATCCGCCCTCATCTGTACCCACGAAAGCGCCGCACAGTCCGCCGCAGCGCTCCATCGCATCGTTGACGAAATTCCGCACTGCTATATTATCAAAATCCTCCACAAAAATACACACATTCTTTTCTTCTCCGGTAATTTCCGCCAGCCTCTTGCTAAGATAGGTAGCCTGAAGCTGGTTCAGGTGCTCCCGCAGCTTCAGAAGCTGCTCCTTTTGATGCCGGACCGCCTCACTGATGCTGTCCGGCTTTGCAGAGAGCAAAACAGATATCTCCGATACATTTTTCTGACGCATCTGGTAATCGGCCAGCGCCCGCATGCCGCTCACCATGGTCATCCGGCACCCGCCCCGGTGCTTATCACAGGCAAGAATCTTGATCAGCCCGATCTCCCCGGTGGTATCCATATGCGGCGCACAGCAGGCGCAAACGTCAATCCCCGGGATGGAGACAATACGCACCTGTCCCTCTATCTCAATCTTGCTGCGGTATTCCAGGCTCTTCAGTTCCTCCTTCGTCGGATACAGGATCTGCACCGGAATATTGTCAAAAACAGCCTGATTTGCCAGCACCTCCACCCTATGTACCTGCTCCTCCGTCAGCTCCCCGTTAAAATCCAGCGTAGTCACGTCAGCGCCCAGGTGGAATCCCACATTGTCATAACCGTACAGGCTGTGGACAATGCCGGAAAGAATATGCTCTCCCGTATGCTGCTGCATGCGGACGAAGCGCTCCTCAAAATCCAGCCGTCCTTCCACCGTTGTTCCCACCGCGAGAGGCCGGTCCGTAGTATGAAAAATCACTCCGTTCTTCTCCTGCGTATCTGATACGACTGCCTCATCCAGCCAGCCGATATCCCCGAACTGGCCTCCTCCCTCCGGGAAAAAAGCGGTGCGGTCCAATACAATCTGATATCCTTTCTTACCTTCTGCGCAGGATACCACCACAGCTGTAAACTCTTTCATGTGGCTGTCCTGATAAAACAGCTTTTCCGTCGTATCTGCGCCAAATACCATCTGCTTTTCTTCCATAAATAAATACCTGCCTTTATTTTCTCAAGTCAGCCCCCTTTACAGCAATCGCCAGATATACCTGTCCGATCCGTCGCTTTGCAGGAGCCGATACCTGCATTTATTCTCTTACAATTGACATGAAATGTCAAATCATTCTGCTTCTTTCAGGCAGCTATTATCCTTTTTTCGATCAGTCTTCTTTCTCATTCCTTCCTGCAGCTCCGGCGGATCCCACTCAGCAAAATATATTCTCCGTTTCAGCATTTTTCCATGGATTATGTGTACATGCATAATACAGTAAGTAAAATATATACAAATTTTTCCATTGTTTATGCAATATTATAGTTGAGATAACAAAAAAAATTTATAGAAACACAATAAAAAATCGTATTTTCTTTTATCTTTTCCTTTGTTATCATTAACTCAACAAACGGATTCACTGAAATCCAAATATAAGGAGGAACAAAACTATGAAAAAGAAATTCTTAAGCCTGTTTCTGAGCGCAGCTATGGTAGCTTCCATGATGGTAGCTCCGGTTATGGCCGAGGAAGCAACAGAGGCTGCTACAGAGGCAGCTGAAGCAGCTGAGGACACAGCAGCAGCTATCGACCTGGAAGGTGTTGACGTTGAGAACGCAACGATCGGTATTTCCATTTATCAGTTCTCCGACAACTTCATGACGCTGTACAGAACAGAGCTTGTTCGTTATCTGACCGAAGACCTTGGATTCAAAGAGGAAAACATCCAGGTACAGGATGGTAAGAATGACCAGGCAGAGCAGACAAACCAGATCAACAACTTCATCACAGCAGGCGTTGACGTTATGATCCTGAATCTGGTTCAGTCCTCTTCCGCTCCGCAGGTTACCGATATGTGTAACGAAGCTGGTATCCCGGTTGTTTACATCAACCGTCAGCCTGATGAATCAGAGTCCGACAGATGGGCAGAGGAAGGCATCAAGGCTACATACGTAGGTGCAGACGCAAGACAGTCCGGTACATTCCAGGGCGAGGAAATCCTTGAGACAGCTAACGGCGGCGACATCAACGGCGACGGCAAGGTTAGCTACATCATGGTACAGGGCGATCCGGAGAACATCGATGCTCAGTACAGAACAGAATACTCCATCAAGGCTCTTACAGACGCGGGCGTAGAAGTTGAAGAGCTTCTGCTTCAGAGAGGTGACTGGGATCAGGCAAAGGGACAGCAGATCGTTCAGGATGCTCTGACACAGTTCGGCGATGATGTAGAGGTTGTATTCTGCAACAACGATGCTATGGCTCTCGGCGCTCTTCAGGCTATCCAGGCAGCAGGCAGAACCATCAACGAGGACATCTACCTTGTAGGTGTTGACGCTCTTGTTGAGGCAGTTCAGAATACCATCGACGGCAACTACACAGGTACCGTATTCAACGATCACTTCAGTCAGGCTCAGACAGCTGCTAACATGGCAGTTAAGTTCCTGAAGGGTGAGGACGTTGAGCCGGTTAACATGGTTGACTACGTAAAGGTTACTGCAGACAACGCAGCAGACATCCTTGCAAAAATTCAGTAATTTCAAAGCTTTGAACGAGAAATGACTCTATTTCGGGTGTGTCCTGTACGGCACACCCGATTTTATGAAAGGAGAGAGAGGGATGGCAGAATACAGATTGGAAATGCGCGGAGTCAGCAAAAGCTTTCCCGGCGTAAAAGCGCTGGATAAGGTAAACCTGCAGGTTCGCCCTGGCACGGTCCATGCGCTGATGGGCGAGAACGGCGCCGGAAAATCCACGCTCATGAAGTGTCTGTTTGGTATCTACCACATGGATGAGGGAGAAGTTTATGTAGACGGACAGAAAGTAGACATAGGCAATCCCGACGAAGCGTTACATAAAGGTCTCGCCATGGTGCATCAGGAGCTGCAGCCCGTACCGGCGAGAACCATTGCTGAAAATATGTACCTGGGCCGCTACCCGGTGAAAAAATTCGGACCGATCCAGGTCATCGACCACAAAACAATGAATAATGAAGCCAGAAAATGGCTGGAAAACGTAAAGATGCCCTTTGATCCGACTGGAAAACTGGGCGACCTTTCTATTTCTCAGATGCAGTCTGTGGAGATCGCAAAGGCTGTATCCCAGGAAGCCCGGCTTATCATCCTCGATGAACCGACTTCCTCCCTTACCGACAACGAGGTGGAAGCACTGTTCCGTATCGTCCGCGACCTGCGTGACAGAGGCGTTTCCTTCGTATTTATTTCCCACAAGATGGCCGAGCTGCGCCGGATCTCCGACGACATCACCATCATGCGCGACGGTACGTACGTAGGTACCTGGGAAATGAAAAATATCAGCGACGACGAAATCGTAAAGCAGATGGTTGGCCGTGAGCTGACCAACATCTATCCTCCTCTGGAGAATGAACCCGGCGACGTACTGCTGGAGGTAAATAACTTCACGAGTATCCACGACAAATCCTTTAAGGACTGCTCCTTCAAGCTGAGAAAGGGCGAAATCCTGGGCTTCGGCGGTCTGGTGGGCGCACAGCGTACTGAGCTGATGGAGGCGATCTTCGGCATCCGCCACACCGTCAGCGGCGAGGTAAAGCTGAACGGCAAAACGCTGGACATCAAACGTCCGCAGGATGCCATCAACAACGGTATCGGCATGATCACGGAGGATCGCCGCGGAAGCGGTATTCTAGGCTGCCTGTCCATCGCCGACAACGTATCCATCGCTTCCCTGAATCAGTATCTGGAAGCTGGTATCAAGCTCAATAAAGGAAAAATCGAAGACCTGGTTCAGGAAAATGTAGCAAAACTGAGTATCAAGACCCCGAGCAGCAAGACTCTGATCCAGTCGCTGTCCGGCGGCAACCAGCAGAAGGTCATCATCTCCCGCTGGCTGGCAAACAATCCTGACGTGCTGATCATGGATGAGCCTACGCGAGGCATCGACGTAGGTGCAAAATACGAGATCTACCAGATCATGATCCAGCTTGCAAAGCAGGGCAAGGGCATCATCATGATCTCCTCGGAAATGCCGGAGCTTTTGGGCGTATCCAACCGTATCATGGTTATGTGCAACGGCCGGATCACCGGCGAGCTCTCCGGTGAGGAAGCGACTCAGGAAAATGTTATGCATTACGCTACTCAATTCTAAGCGAAGGGGGATAATAAAATGGATAAGACAAAAAAAATTGATATTAAAAATATTCTGATCAACAACGGTATTATCGTACTTCTGGCCATTCTTGTAGTATATGTCAGCATTACCGTACCGGCCTTCCGTTCCGGAAGAAATATCATGAACCTGGCAATCAACGCTGCACCTCGTGTCATCATCGCTCTCGGTGTCAGCGGCTGTCTGATCACAAAAGGAACCGACCTGTCCGCAGGACGTATGGTAGGCCTTTCCGGGTGTCTCGCAGGTCTTATGCTGCAGAAGCCGGACGCAGCCGGCAAGCTGTGGCCGAACTTCCCGACACTGCATATCCTTATAGTTCTTCTGATTGTCATCGTTATCTGTGCAGTGCTCGGTCTTATTAACGGTATCGTTATTTCCTACCTGCAGGTACCGGCCTTCATCGGTACTCTTGGTATGCAGCTGATCGTTTACGGTATCTGCCTCGTTATCACCGGAGCAGTTCCCATCGGTAACCTGCGTCAGGATTTCATCACTGTGACCCAGGGCAAGGTTGGACCGATTTCCTATCAGTTCTTCTACCTGATCATTGCAGCTGCCATCTTCTGGTTCATTTACAACTACACCCGTCACGGAAAATACATGTATGCAATTGGCGGAAATGAAGTTGCAGCTGAGGTTTCCGGCGTAAATACAAAAAAGACAAAAATTATCATTTACACCAGTGCAGCAGCTATGTACGCTATCGCAGGCTTCCTTCTTATGGGTAAATCCGGCGGCGGCGGAGTTAACCTCGGACAGGGCTACGAGCTGGAGGCTATCGCAGCTTGTACCATCGGCGGCGTATCCGTAAACGGTGGTATCGGTAAGGTATCCGGCGTCATCATCGGTGTTGCCGTATTCGAGCTTCTGAAATCCGCGCTGCAGTTCCTGGGCGTTGACTCCAACTACCAGTACATTGCACAGGGTATCGTTATCGTAGTAGCTATCGCTCTCGACATCCGTAAGTACATTGCCAAGAAATAATTGGAGCAAAAAAACATGAAAAAAGAAACGACTGCAAAAGAATTACCGAAAACAGAGGGCATGACCGTACCGGAACGTATGCCCGGGGAGGCTGCCGCTGAAGCACCGGAGGGTAAGGCCCCGGATGTGCAGGGTAAGCCGCCGAAGGGCTCCAAGGAGGAGGCCTACGAGTGGCTGATTCAGCATCATGTGACAGCCCGGGCCATGGACATCGTAATCGCCGTATGCATCATTCTTCTGGTAATTGTCGTTGTACTTGGCATGAAATAACAAGATTCGTCCCCTGTTGTATCTGCAGCAGGGGACATTTTGTATTCTGCCTGCATAATACTTCAAATTCTCTTTGTCATTTTCCCCGCATCAAAGTATAATTATATTATGGAGGAAACAGAATGGAAAATAAGAACGATCTGTATCATTTGCTTCTGGTGGATGATGAGGCCGACGTCCTTCAGGTCATGAAACGCAAAATCGACTGGGAAGCTCTCGGCTTTTCCATGGCAGGAACGGCCGAAAACGGCCAGGAGGCTCTGGAGATTGCAGAACAAACCCATATCGACGTGGTGCTGACTGACATCAAAATGCCCTTTATGGACGGCCTGACGCTCTGCCGCAAACTAAAAGAAAATTACCGGAATATGAAGGTCGTCATTTACTCCGGCTTTGATGATTTTGAATTTGCCAGAGAAGCGATTCATCTTGAGGCGGAGGAATATCTGCTGAAGCCTATCAGCTCTAAGGACTTGACCGAAGTATTCCGAAAAATCAAAGAATCCCTGGATCAGGAAATCGCGGAGCGCCGCAACCTGGACAGGCTGAACGAATATTACCAAAAAAGCCTTCCCGCCATGCAGGAGCAGCTCATCATCAGCATCCTTGAGGGCCGTACCACCGGTGAACGCGCCCGAAGCCTGCTTAAAACGTACGAGCTGAATCTGGAAAGCGCCTGCTATGCCGCCGCTATCATCCGGGGGAATCAAAATTCCAGAACGGAAAATCCAATCCAGCTTTTAAATCTGTCTCTGATGAATCTCATTCAGGATTATCTCAGAGACCAGATCCGCTATTACTGTGTGAATTATCTGGATCAGATTGTCATCATTTTCCTTCTTGAAAGCCAGGAGGAGCTCTCTGACGTACTATATCATCTGGAACAGATCTGCAAAATCTCCGGCCGTATGCTGGATATGCACACGACCGCCGCCCTCGGACAGATCGTGGATGATCTGATGAATATTACGGCGTCCTTTCAGGAAGCCGGGAACGCGATGGAATACCGCGCGATCATCAGCAGCGACAGCCAGGTAATCTATATCAATGATATTGAACCGCGGCCCCAGGCCTCCGTTGACCTGCCAGAATACAATTATCAGGAAATCCTTCGCGCTGTAAAGCTTGGAGACAGGGACGGAACCTCAAAAGCCATCCATCAGTTCATTGATACGTTAAAATGCAAGGCTGTCACGCCGAGACAGTATCAAATTGCCTGCGTAGAGCTTCTGGCAGAGTTTACAAAGATCGGCCGCGCCTATCAGCTTGACATCCAGGACATTTTCGGAATCGACCGGATGCCATGGCAGGAAATCGACCATTTTTCCTCCCTGGACGAGCTGGAAAACTGGCTGCTGGACATCTGTACGAACCTGCGCCGGATCCTGCGCCATGAGCGGAAGGACTCTTCCCTCCGTCTTGCGGAAAAGGCCCGGAAATATATCGAAGAGCATTATGCGGAAAGCGACCTTTCTGCCGATACCCTCTGCCGGTATCTGAACGTCAGCGCCGCGTATTTTTCCACCGTTTTCAAACGCGAGGCAGGGCTCGGCTTCGCCGCATATCTGACGAAGGTCCGCCTGGAGCATGCGGTGCAGCTTCTGATGTCCACAGAGGAGAAGACCTATGTCATAGCAGAGGCCGTGGGCTATATGGAGCCGAATTATTTCAGTTACGTTTTTAAAAAAGAATACGGTATTTCTCCCACAAAATACCGCACCCGTCTTAAAAAAGAGGAAAATGGATGAACTGGTTCAGAAAAAAAATAGAGCAGATTAAATACTATTACAGACAAAAAAGCATGCAATTTACGATATCCCTCTCCTTTACTCTGGTTACCGTAGCAGGGATGCTCTTAATGGCTATGTTTTTGTTCCGCAGCTATCAGTCTGCCATGGAAACCAGCATTTTGGAGGATAACGCCCGGATTCTCGATCAGGTGGACATCAATCTGAACAGCTACCTGCGCAGCATGATGCGTATCTCGGATTCCGTATATTACAACAGCATCAAGCAGACTGATTTCGGCGTATCCGGCATCGACAACGATCTGAGCCTGCTCTACGAGGCCAACAAGGATTCTCTGGTCAGCATTGCCTGTTTTACAGAAAAAGGAAATCTGGTCAGCTCCGTTCCTTTTTCCACGCTCAAGCACAACATCGACGTCACCCGGCAGGACTGGTTTCAAAGCGCATCCGAAAAAATGGAAAATCTTCATTTTTCAGACTTCCATGTCCAAAACCTGTTCGATAACAGCAGCGACCGGTATTATTGGGTCATCTCCCTTAGCCGTGGCGTAGAGCTGACCCGGAACGGAAACCTGGAAAGCGGCATTTTGCTGGTGGACATGGATTTCAACGGGATTCGCCAGCTGTTCGCAAAGGTCAACAGTCAGAGCACCGGTTACGTCTATTTGATGGACAGCAGCGGAAAGCTGATCTATCACCCAAAGCAGAACCTGATTTTTTCTAACCTGATGGAGGAGAGCAATCTCTACGCCTCCACTCTGGAGGACGGCACCCACAAAGAAGTATTCGGCAAGGAGGATCGTATGCTGGTCGTCAAGACCGTGGGCTACACTGGCTGGAAAATCGTCAGCGTCACTCCGATGAAAAGTCTTTACGGCAGCTTTTCCAGGACACAGCTCATGGCTGTCATCATTCTGATCATTGCGATCCTTGCCATGGTCTTTATCAACCAGTCCATCTCCGT
This sequence comes from Lachnospiraceae bacterium, assembly GCA_030524705.1. GTDB lineage: Bacteria > Bacillota > Clostridia > Lachnospirales > Lachnospiraceae > Choladousia. The sequence goes on from JAUNGD010000054.1 coordinate 10,316, forward strand.
TTATGTGGTAAAGCCGCTGAAGCATCTGGAGGATTCCGTAAAAGAGATCGGCTTCTCCCCCACGCCGCAGATCTATATCGGCGGCTCTGATGAGATCCAGCATCTTGGAAGAACGATCCAGTCCATGGTCAGTGAGATGCGCCGGCTGACGGATGACATCGTAAAGGAGCAGGAGGAAAAACGGAAAAGTGAGCTGGACGCCCTGCAATCGCAGATCAACCCGCATTTCCTTTACAACACGCTGGACTCTATCATGTGGATGATCGAGGCTGAAAAGTACGAGGACGCCATCTCCATGGTACAGGCGCTGGGGAATCTCTTCCGCATCAGTCTTTCCAGAGGGAAAACCATCATCACCGTCGGAGAGGAAATCCAGCACGCGAAAAACTATATCGCGATCCAGAAATACCGGTATAAGAATAAATTTGAGGCATTTTTTGAGATAGATGAAGCACTGACCCAATATAAAACGATCAAGCTGGTCATCCAGCCTCTGATCGAAAATGCCATCTACTACGGCATGGAGTTCATGGACGGAGACGGCGAGATCCACATCCGCGTCAGATCGACAGATAACGATCTGTTTATCGAGGTGGCGGATAACGGCCCGGGCATTCCCCAGGACCGCCTCTCTTCCCTCCTCACCGACGAGAGCCGGGAACGCAGCCGCGGATCCGGCATCGGCCTTCGCAACGTCCATCAACGCATACAGCTGTACTTTGGCCCGGACTACGGCCTGGAGATTGAAAGTGAGCCGGATGAGGGCACCCTGGTACGCATCCATCTGCCACTGTGTTTGGAGCTTCCCGAAGCTGTGAAAGGAGGAAACGCTTTATGAAAAACAAATATCTCCGTTTTCTCTTTGTCCTTTTTTTCGCCGCTGCCGTTTTTTCACTGCTGTATCTGAGCTTTTTCCTGCCGCAGCTTCCAAAGGCCACGGAGCAGTATTCCGTTATCCTGTACCAGTACACGGACAACGACTGGACCTCCCTGCTGGAGGGCATCCGGCAGGCAGAGGAGGATGAGGGCGTGGTCGTCAATTATGTGACCACATCCCTGGAGGCTTCCCCGGAAAATGAGCTTGAACTCGTCAAACGCGAAATCGAAAATGGTGCAGAGGGAATCCTGCTGGCTCCGGCGGACAGCGATATCCTGGCAAAGGAAATCGCGCAGATTGCAAAAAATACTCCGGTCATTACCCTGGAGACAGGGCTTGGCACAGAAAATGCCGATATTTCCGGCGATAATTACGGAATGGGGTATCTGCTGGGCTGCCAAGTGGCCGACGATATGCAGAGGGCAGATGAAAAATCGGTCTGCATCATCAAAGAATACATGGAGCGTCAAAGCGTACAGCAGCGCTGCCAGGGCTTCGTGGACGCCATTGGGGAAAAGCTCCCTGAGGCTCTGATTCAGGAATATTCCCGGTCGGAGGGCGATTACAATCTTCCTGTTTGCATCGCAAATATGTATCTTCACGGCAGCTCCGGCATCTATATCGCCGCCCTGGATAAATACTGTACGGAAGCGCTGATTGAAGCAGTAAGCAGCTCCGAATCCGAACCGAACAACTATCTGTTTCGGCAGCGCGCCTACGGCATTGGAAACACAGAGAAAACCGTCAGCGGGCTGGACGCAGGCTTGATCCGCGGCCTGGTATATCAAAATGAGTTTAACATGGGATACCAGGGTCTGCAGGCTCTGATACAGAAAAAGCAGAACAAAAAAACGGAGCCAAATGCCGAGATCAAATATTATTATGTCACCCAGGACACTCTGTACGAACCCGAAAATCAACGGCTTCTTTTTCCGCTGAAATAGCGCGCTGCGGCCCCAGGGCTTCCGAAAGGCAGCCGGCGCCTTTAACGAAATGCAGAACAATCCATAAGAACGTGAGAGGAAAATACATGAATCGAAAAACTGTAGCTCTGCTGACCGCCGCTATCCTCTGTGCATCCGCAGGAGGCTGCGGCGCCATTCCGAAGCAGTCCGCAAAAACGGCCAGCCTGAAAATAGGAATCAGTGTCTATGACCAATATGATACCTTTGTCTCTGAGGTGATTTCTCATTTAAAATCGTATGCAAAGGAAAAGGAGCAGGAATGGAACATCACCATCACCCTGGAAGTACAAGACGCCCACAACGTACAGCTCACACAGAACGACCAGATGGATGATTTTATCAAAAGAGGCTTTGACATTGCCTGCATCAATCTTGTGGACCGCACGGATGCCTCCAGTATTATTGAGAAAGCCAAAACCGCCAACGTTCCCGTCATCTTTTTCAATCGTGAGCTTGTAAAGGAAGACCTCCAGCGCTGGGATCAGCTCTATTACGTAGGGGCGGACGCCTTCGAATCCGGTATTCTCCAGGGAGAGATTCTGGCGGAGGCCTGCGGCAAAGACTTCTCCTCCATAGACCGCAACGGCGACGGTATCATCCAGTATGTCATGCTGGAAGGCGAAGCAGGTCATCAGGATTCCATCGTGCGTACACTGTATGTCATCAATACCATAAAGGAAAAAGGGTATCAGGTGGAAAAGCTTGGAGATGAAATCGCCAACTGGAACCGCGCCCAGGCCGAAACAAAGATGAACCAGTTTTTAAAAAGCTTTGGAGATGAAATTGAGGTGGTGCTCACAAACAATGATGACATGGCGCTGGGCGCCATTGATTCTCTCAAAAAATTCCGGGGCAGCCAGAAACAGGCAAAGGCGGAGGGCAGCCCCTGGCCCGCCGTTATCGGAATCGACGGCACCAAGGTCGGTCTGGAAGCGCTGCAGAACAGAGAGCTTCTGGGCACCGTCCTGAACGATGCAAAGGGACAGGGCGAGGGGATGCTGGAGCTGGCCCGCTCCGTAGTCATGGGTACAGAGCTTCCAGAGGATATTGAGCTTCTCGACGGAAAATATATCCGGCTTCCGTATCAGAAGGTTACTGCTGAAAATGTGGATGAGGTCATGTGGGATATACAGATTGAGAATTAGCAGACAACATCTGAACAGTCTTAAAAGCCCCAATACCGACAGATAGTAATCCACTGTGGGGCTTACCATCTCCCGGGCCAGTCTCAACCCCGGTTCCCGGATTCCTGTAAGCCCCACAGCATTTGAAGATTTGTACAGATTCTGTTTTTAATATGCCTGTGGATATTTCTGAACTATGATGAATTGTTTACTGAATCTCTGTTACTTCGTAATCCTGATCCTCCACAGCCTTTTTCAGCACGTCGTTGGCTACCTCTGCGTTCAGCTTCACAACTGCCGTTCCAGCCTCATGGCTTACAACTGCCTCGTCCACCTGGGGCAGAGCCTCCAGACATTTCTTTACTCTTGCCTCGCAGTGTCCACACATCATTCCATTGATTTTTAATGTTTTTTCCATTTCTTTGTTCTCCTTTATTTTTTTATGTTTTATTTTTTTATCCCTTTTTGTATTATACATCGAAAACAGGTTCAGCCGCAATGCATTTGTCACCACGCAGAAGCTAGAAAGACTCATGGCCGCTGCGCCGAACATGGGATTCAGCTTCCAGCCGAAGATCGGATACCAGATACCTGCCGCCAGTGGAATTCCGATCACGTTGTAGAAAAACGCCCAGAACAGGTTTTCATGGATATTCCGCAGCGTTGCCCGGCTCAGGCGGATCGCCGCAGGCACATCCAGCAGGCGGCTCTTCATCAGCACTACGTCCGCCGCATCAATGGCGATATCCGTGCCGGCGCCGATGGCGATGCCTATGTCCGCTCTGGTCAGAGCCGGAGCGTCGTTGATGCCGTCACCCACCATGGCCACCTTCCCCTGGCGTTTCAGAGAACGGATCACGCTTTCCTTTCCATCCGGAAGTACCCCGGCGATAACCTCATCGACCCCGGCCTGCTTTCCGATGGCTCTGGCAGTCCGCTCATTGTCTCCTGTCAGCATAACGACCTGAATACCCATATTCTGAAGCTGTTTTACCGCTTCGGGACTGTCCTCCTTTATCACATCCGCCACTGCGATCACGCCCAGCAGCTTTTCATTCTCGCTGAAAAACAGCGGCGTTTTCCCTTCGTTTGCAAGCTGCGCCGCCTGCTTTTCTACTGCCTCAGAGACTTCTGCCCTGCTGCGGATAAAGCTCAGGTTGCCGCCTGCCAGACGGCCGCTGCCGCTGCGTCCGCTCAGTCCGTTGCCCGGCAGAGCCTGAAAGTCCTCAAGCTCCTGCTTCGGCAGCTTTCTCTCCTCCGCCACGGAAAGGATCGCTTTTGCCAGAGGATGCTCGCTTTTCTGCTCCAGGGCATATGCTTTTCGCAGCAGCTCTTCCTCCGTAATCCCCGGAACCGGCAGAATATCCGTGATCCTGGGCTCTCCGCTGGTGATGGTGCCGGTCTTATCCAGGGCTACGATCTCCACCTTTCCGGTCTCCTCCAGGGATACCGCCGTCTTAAACAGCGTTCCGTTTTTCGCGCCCATGCCGTTGCCCACCATGATGGCCACCGGAGTCGCCAGCCCCAGCGCGCAGGGACAGCTGATAACAAGAACGGAAATACCTCTCGCCAGAGCGAAGCCGACGCCCTGCCCTGCCAGAAGCCATACAGCTATCGTGACAAGCGCCACCGCGATTACCACCGGAACGAATACCCCGGATACCCGGTCCGCCACCTTCGCGATGGGAGCCTTCGTCGCCGCCGCATCGCTCACCATCTGAATAATCTGTGAAAGCGTCGTATCCTCTCCCACCCGGGTCGCTTCGCATTTCAGGAAACCGGACTGATTCAGGGTCGCGGCGGAAACAGCATCCCCGGAAGTCTTATCCACCGGAATACTCTCTCCGGTCAGCGCCGACTCATTGACTGCGCTGCTTCCCTCAACCACCACGCCGTCCACCGGAATATTCTCTCCCGGCCTCACTACAAAAATATCTCCGATACGGACCTGCTCAATACTTACCTGCACCTCCTGCCCGTTACGGATCAGAGTCGCGGTCTTCGGCGCCAGCTTCATAAGCCCCTTCAGCGCATCCGTAGTCTTGCCCTTGGAGCGCGCCTCCAGCATCTTGCCGACGGTAATCAGGGTCAGGATCATCGCCGCAGACTCAAAGTAAAATTCATGCATATAGCTCATGACCGCCATGCTGTCGCCCTTCATCTGTGCGTCTGTCATGGCAAACAAGGCATATGTGCTGTACACAAAAGCCGCCGCAGATCCCAGCGCCACCAGCGTATCCATATTCGGCGCCCGGTGTATCAGTCCCTTAAAGCCGTTGATAAAGAACTTCTGGTTGATAACCATGATCGCCGCCGTGAACAGAAGCTGCACCAGGCCCATGGCCACATGGTTCCCCTCCATAAACTCCGGCAGAGGCCAGTTCCACATCATATGCCCCATGGATAAATACATCAGAGGAATCAACAGGCACAGCGAGGCAATCAGCCTTTTTTTCATCACCGGCGTTTCCCGGTCCTGCAGCATATCCTCATATTCTGCCGCCATATTCGACCCGCTCTTTCCCGCGTCGGCCCCCTTGCTTCCCTTTAAAGAAGCGCCGTATCCGGCCTCCTCCACGGCCCGTATCACCTGCTCCGCCGAAGCATCGCCCTCCACGCCCATGGAATTCGTCAGAAGGCTTACGGAGCAGCCCGTCACCCCAGGCACCTTGGATACTGCCTTTTCCACCCGGGCGCTGCAGGCCGCACAGCTCATTCCAGTCACAGTATATTGCTGCATCTCATCTCCTCCTTTGGATGATTTAATTATTGATAGCTCTATATACCCCTGTCAGGTATCTTACAGCGTCCATTATATACCCCTTAAGGGTATTTTACAAGTACTTTTTTCTTCTTTATTATGCAGCTTTTCCGAAAAAAAATGTGCGTTGTGTGAGGAATACGGAATACAAGCTTTCTTTCATGCGGAAAGCTTTTCCTTTTCCGCGTAACTAATGGCAATAAATTAGGGTAGCTATAACGAGTAAGTACAGTAAATTTATATGAGGCGCCCCAAAAAGTTTGACTTTTTGGGGGCGCCTCAGCGTCAGCTCCGTTTTCTATTTTTACAATTAATAGTCATGCTGTATTACATTGTCATTCTCATCAAAAATAACCGGAACGGCATTTCCCAGAATTTCCAGATCCGGATTTTCTCTGGCCTCATCCAGCAGCGCTGTAGATATATAAAAAGTATCCAGGCGAAGCGTATTCTTCAGCCACACAATTCTTGCGCCTTTTTCCCTGTCTATCCCATAGCAGATCTGCAGGGCATATTGAAACGCCAGCTTGTCGCAGGGCATCGTAACAGGAATTTTCGTAGACTTTGCATCCCGGGAGGTGATACAGTTCGGATAAGTCATGTCCATCCGGAACTTATCATATGCACGCTTTGAAATCACATCTGCATTTCCAATCCCCGTACCGTTTCCCTCAGAGGCATCTGTAATATCCAAAACTGCAATACTCTCAAAATTCGGTTCTCTGTTCCCGATAAAAAAAGACCTTCCTGTGATATTGGGATCCATCCCTTCTCCGGCAATGTCCTTTCCAATCTCATCCAGAAACAGAACATCCGCCTGTTTAAACGGGATTCTGGGCATCAGAGCCTTCGACTCCAGCAAAAGCTTCTGTTCCTCCTGCCAGATATCCTCTGCTCCCATGGCGGCTATTTTATACGGCATATGAAATGCGTTCTCGATTACGCCTACTCCGAATAAGATCGGGGCGTGGGTAAGCGCATGGGCTGCGATCTGATGAATGTTTTCCGACATATTCTCCGGCCTGTCACTGTGACAGATATTCGCCCCATGCTGCTTCCCCAGGCCGATCGTTATCATTTTCATCAGACCGCTCTCCACCGGTCCGCGGAACCCAGTATGAGCTTTAATTCTATTGAATACAACGATTCCGTCTGCTCCGTAAGCATACCGATCCATACGGACCTCCATACCGTTCTCCGCAACGCCAAGGGATACTGTCTCCATGGAAGAGCAGATCGGTACACCCATTGCCGCTTCCGTGATTCCATACTCCGCCAGAACTGCCTTCTGCCCTTCGGCCGTCGCTCCCCCATGGCTTCCCATCGCCGGTACCAGAAATACATCTGCCCCGCTTTGCCTGAGTATATCAATCAGAGCCTTCAGCAATACGGGATACTCCCCCATCTGCCTGCTGCCGGCAGTCACGGCAATACGCATCCCCTTTTGTACGCGGGTCAAAACGTGGGCAGAGTCTAATGCATCCTGCATTGCTTCCTGAAGATTCGTCAGACTTTGCTGCTCTATTTTATATCTGACCTTGACAAATTCCGGGATCGTTATATGCGCTAATAATTCATGAAAGTCTGCCATCACTGTTGAAACCTTTTTCCTTTCAGTCCTCGTTTCCCCAAAAATACCGCCTTTTGTCCAAGCTCCCGCTCAATTTCCAGTAACCGGTTCGCCGTCTCATTGATGGCCGACTCGCGGATCGTGCCCGCATTGATTCCCACAGAATAATCTGCAATCGTATCACCCTCACCGCGGCTTTCACATGGCATCACCCCAAGGCCATTGCGGTATGCCAGATTGATCATATCCAAAGTCTCAGTAATCGTACCGATCTGATTTACCTTCAACAACACACAATTTGCAGCTCCTTTTTGAATACCGATTTTTACACGCTCCGGATTTGTGGTGAACAAGTCATCTCCAACAATCTGGATATCTACTTCCCTTGTTAAAAGGGCATGGCTGTCATAATCCTCCTCGTGGAACGGGTCTTCAATAATAATCACCGGATAGTCTCTCACCATTCGTTTGTAGAGATCCATCATCTGATCCTTATCCTTCGCTTCCGGCGTCAGCACACCGTAATATTTTCCATCCTCTTTACAGTAATATGTATCGGCAGCCACATCAATCTGAATTCCGACCTTATTTTCATATCCTGCGCTTCGTATCGTATCTGCCATCATTTCAAATAATTCCAAGTCATCCCGGTACATTCCCGGCGGCACATCAAAGAAGAACCATGGGTCCGGCGGCCACACTCCTGCCTTTTTCATTTTCTCAGACCATAACTGATGAATTTCCCAGGCCGCATAAGAAGCGTCCTCAAAGGACGGAAAATCATAGCACTGAAACGTAATGCTGGGCTTCGTACCATGTTTTTCACTCAGACTCCCGTATCTTCTCGTTCCTGTAATAGCCGGGGAGGACGGTACAGGAAGAACACACGCCTTTTCTCCTCCGATATGGCGGTACAGCGGTATATCAAGACTCTTCGCTCCTGCTTTTAACACTGCCGCGGAAATAGCGGCAATCGCATTTCCCCCCAAGGTCTCTTTGGCATTCTGGCAAAGATTCAGCATTGTATAATCTATTTCACCCTGGTTTGATACATCCAGACCGATTAAATGTGGAACAATTTTTTCGTTGGCATTGTGTACCGCCCTTTGCACGCCCTTTCCTTTCCACTTTTCACCTCCGTCATAGACGAATCTTACTTCATGGGTTCCCACAGAAAGCCCGGCCGTACACATGGCTTTTTCCGTAACTCCTCCCTCTGTCTTCACGATAGCCTCTATTCCCGGATGTCCTCTTTTTGAAAAAACCTGCCTTGTTATAATATTTTTAATTGTTCTGCTCTTCATTTTTTTACCTCAAATCTGTATTTTTTACATTCCCAAATAAGCTGCTTTAATTGAATCATCCTGAATTAAATCCTGGCTTTTTCCGGAATTGGTAATTTTTCCGTTTTCCATAACATAGCACCGGTCTGAAACGCTCAGTGCCATAAATGCGTTTTGTTCTACCAAAACTACAGATATCTTTAGCTGTTTATTTATATATTGAATACGTTCAAAAACCTCATCCACAACAATCGGCGCAAGTCCGAGGGATGGTTCGTCAAACATAATAATTTCTGGCCGGCTCATCAATCCTCTGGCAATAGCCAGCATCTGCTGTTCTCCTCCGCTTAAAGTACCTGCCAATTGTCTCCGTCTCTCCTTCAGCCGCGGAAACAGCTGGTACATTTCTTCACATAACTCCTCCAATTCATTCTTGGAAAAACGCCTGCTGTAAGCCCCCATAACCAGATTGTCCTGAACTGACATCGGTGCAAAAATATCCCTTCCCTCCGGAACATAAACAATACCCTCTCCTACAATGCGGTGGGTGGACATATGCATAATATCCTTCTCTTTGTATCGGATCGTTCCGGTTCTTGGCTTCACCACCTGCATAATAGATTTCATCAAAGTGGACTTCCCGGCTCCGTTAGCTCCGATAATCGAAACGATCTCGCCCTGCTTAATTTCAAATGAAACTCCACTGAGCGCACAGGCATTCCCATAATATGTTGAAATCTGATTCACATAAAGCATCAGCCCACCCCCTCTTTTTTCTTATTTTTTGCAAAACGGTCCCCCAGATACGCCTCGATAACATCATCATTATTCGCAACTTCTGAGGGAGTCCCCTCGGCAATTTTTCTTCCGAAATTCAGTACGGTAATCCGATGACTGATGTTCATGACAACATCCATATTGTGTTCAATTAAAAACAGATCAATTCCTTTTCCATATACCTTTTGCAGAATTTCGACAAATTCTGCCCGCTCCGACGGATTCAGTCCGGCAGCCGGTTCATCAAGAAGAATCAAAGCCGGGTCGCTCATCATCGCTCGTCCAAGCTCCAGCACCTTCTGCCGCCCATACGGGAGATTCTCTGCATATTCATCCTTAAGGCCATACATCCCTATTTCATCTGCAATATATTCTGCCTTTTCCCGAACGCGGTGTTCCATCTCCCTCGTCTCTTTTGTATGCAGAAGCATATGCAGGACTCCGCCCTTATTGTTCTGGCTCATCCCCCCAACCATCAGGTTCTCCAACACGGTCAATGTACCAAACTGTTTGATGTTTTGAAAGGTTCTCCCCATTCCCTTTAATGCTACCTTGTGCGGGGCCAGCCCTGTAATATCTTCTCCGCGAAATACAATCCTCCCGGCCGTGGGTGCCAGCGTACCGTTAATCATGCTGAGCGTTGTCGTCTTTCCCGCTCCATTCGGTCCGATCAAGGCATGGATTTCCCGCTCCTTTACTGTAATATTCACGTCCTTCACTGCTTCCAGGCCACCAAAGACCTTTGTCAGGTCAGTTACTTCCAGCACGGTTTTCATCTGCCACACCACCTTTCATCGCTTTTCTTCGCATCAGGTATTTTTTTGTATCCCGCAGCAGTCCATTCGGGAAAAATACTACGAGGCACATCATGATCAAAGCATAGATCAGCTTATACGACAGTCCGATGGGACGTAAAAGCTGCGGCAGGAACGCTACAATATATGCACCGTAAATACAGCCCCAGAAGTTGCCCAGACCACCGATAATCAGCATTACCACAAAAGATATCGACAGATCCGTTGTGTACGTCGCCGGCGTGATATATCGGTTGAAATGAGCATACATTGCTCCGGCAACTACCGCAAATACAGAAGATAAGGTAAATGCAGTGATCTTCACATGTGCAATATCAATGCCGCATACCTGCAGTGCCTCCGGATTATCTTTCACAGCGATAAACGCTCTGCCCCATCTGGAATGAACAATCTTCCACGCAATCACAATAAAGATCAGCAATACAATATAGATAAGATAATAGCTTTTCACCTGGGTATCAAAAGCAAAGCTGCCGATACGGTATGGTTCAATATTCCGTATTCCGGTTCCGCTTCCTGTCCACTCAAGATTTGTAAGTAAGGTACGGACAATCTCATTAAATCCAATGGTAGCAAGCGATAAATAGACGCCCTGTACACGAAGGCTCGGATAACCCAGGCCCTGTCCGATCAGCCAGCCCATGATCAATACCGGAACCAGCGCAAGCCAGGGATTGAGGCCAAATTTCGTACATGCCAGCGCCGATGTATATGCTCCCATCCCGTAAATAGCCGCCGTCCCCAAAGTCATAAGCCCGGACAAGCCTACAATAAAATTAAGCCCCAGCGCTACGATGGCATACAGCATAGCCTGACAGCATACGGTCTGATAATAATTGCTGGTCATGAATACAGGAAGAATCCCTATCACCCCCAGCATAGCTATGGGGAACCACGATATTTTTGTTTGCTTTTTATTCGCTTTATTTTCCTTCATGTCTGTGTCACCCCGCTTCCCCTGCTTTTTTTATTCTCCTGCTTTTTATGGATTCTTTTACCCCTACCAGCCCTTTGGGCGAGAACATCATAAACAGTATCATCAATGCAAATGCTACCGCATCCTTGAATACTGCCGGAAGGATCAATCCAGTCAGGTTCTCGACAATACCTAAGGTAAGGCCCCCTGCAATCGCTGCCGGAAGACTTCCGAAACCGCCGATTACGCCTGCACAGAATCCCTTCAGGGCAATCATCGTTGCCATCTGCTGTTTCACTGTAAAAACAGGAGCCGTAATAATTCCAATCACCGCACAGATCATAAAGCTAATCAGAAGGGTAACCACCATACTGGCCTTTACGTTGATTCCCATAAGGGAAGATGCTGTTTTGTGAATAGAAACACAGGTCATTGCTTTTCCGAATTTTGTCTTTTTAAATATAAACTGCAGCACTGCAATGATAATAATAGAAACCAGAATAATATACACATAGCTCTTTGCTATCGTTGCTCCCATAAACGTAAACACGCCGGAAAGGAAGTTTTTTGGCATGAGGGCCACCGGCCCCCATACCAATACTGCTGCCTCATTCAGGATCTGTCCCAGCATAACCGTCGCCACCACAGCGATCAAACGCGACTGGTTCCTCAGAGGAATAAAAATTGTCACTGCAATCAAAACTCCAAACAAACCCAGGATCAGGATAGCCGAAAGTGCTGACAGCAGATTCGGCATATGAAATACATTGATGCAGGTCCCTACAAACACATATCCGCCGAGCATTATTATCTTTTCATGGCTGAAATTAAGCAAGCCGCAGGCATTCCATATGAGGGTATATTCCACTGCCACAAGTGCATATACAAAACCCATTGCAATTCCGCTGACAATTAGCTGAAACAATACATTTTGCATTCGGCCATCCTCCTTTTTACTGTTCTTCGCCTACTGTCTTGATAAATACGTTCGTTACTTCCCCATCTACAATGGTATCCTGTGCAATGTCAATCGTAGAAACGTAATCCACCATATCGCCAATCAGCTTATAGGTTCCGTTCAGTCCCGGGAAATTGTCTGTTTCACGCATAGCGTCTTTGATTGCCGGACCATCCGTAGAACCTGCCCGTTCAATTGCATCACAGATCCACAATACATGGCTGTAAATATTAGCGCCCTCATTGGATAAGTAAGCATCATCTCCAAATGCTTCATAATAAGCGTCAATAAATGCCGTCAAAGCCTCATCATCCTTCGTCATACAGATATCGGTCACGCCATACCATCCATCAATCCATTCCGGTTCGCAATTTGTCAGATTCTCCTCTAACGTTACTGCTACGGGACCGCATTTCGGAACGGTAAGTCCCTGATTATACATATTACTGGATACGGTAGGTACCGCACTTGCCGCGATCCAGGTCACTACTGACTGACAGCCGGAATCCTTCAGTTTCAATACCTGCGTTGTAATATCGGTATCTGTCGAATTAAAGCCCTCTGCCACAAGCTTGATTCCCTTCTCTTCACAGTACTCTTCTACTACCTGCAGCGCTCCCTGTCCAAAATCATTATTCTCATAAAGAATTCCCATTACTTCATCCATACCCAGTTCTTCCGCAAGGAAAGCCGCTGCATTCCTCGCCTGGATCGCATCAGAAGCACGTCCGCGGAACAGGTATTCATTATCCGTCTCATCCTTTAATCGTACACTGGTGCCAGAAATCACCAGAGGCTTCTCTGCAGCTTTAAAAAGACTCTCAATCGCAAGACAGCCAGTGGAAAGCGGATAGCCGCAAACTGCTGCGATTTCCTTATCCTCCAGAAGACGATTTGCACCGTTGATCGTCTCATCTGCCGTATTGCTTCCGTCTGATGTAACGATCACAACCTCTTTGCCAAGCACTCCGCCGTCTGCGTTCAACTGCTGCGCCGCCAGCTCAGCCCCGTATGTTACAGTCTCTGTGTACGTTGCGATTGCTGTTCCCGTTGTCAAAAGTCCGATCTTGATCTGTCCATCGAACTCCTGCCCCTCTGCCCGCACTCCAAATCCTGTGCTCATCAACATAGATGCCGTTAAAATAATTGCTGCCCATTTCTTTTTCATGTACTTTTCCTCCTTTACACTTTTGTACATTATTTATGAATCAATTAAAATGACTCCCAAATCTCCCATGCTGACATTCTGTGTAGCTGAAATCCCACAATCCAGTCTCCACAATGCCTCTGAGGTACTATGGCTTAAAAGCGCCTTTTTCACATCTATTCTGCTCTCCGCCGCATACCGCATGGTCGTCCCATCAACAATGCCTCCGGCCAGGCAATTTGGAGCGCCCTCCAGCTTCAGGCCCCCCGGACCGTCCGTTCCATCCGTATCTACTGCCCCCACCGTCACCTTGTCCAAACCATCTATCAGGGTCGCCATCATCAGGGCGTATTCCTGGTTTCTTCCTCCCACTCCCTTGCTGTCACCGACCTCTACTACCATTTCTTCACCTATAAAAAGTGCTACAGGCGCCTGGAAGGGCTCGCCCATTTCCAGAGAATGCTTGATAACAGAAGAAAAAATCCTGGCTGCCTGTGTTGACTGAACGGCTTCTACATGTGCAAATGTCAGCGCCCTGTACCCCAGCTCTTCAGCCTTTTTCTTTCCCGCTTCCATGAAGTCCCGGGATGCCGGCGTGATCCCGAACATTCTTGTATCGAAGGTCATAAATTCTTCGAAATGAACCGTCTCATCCTCCGGTGCAGCCTTTTTCAGGTGCTTCATAATACTGTCCGGCGTCCTGTCTTCGACTTCATATTTGTGAATAATCTCCATTGCGTCAGCAAAGGTAGTCTCATCGGGAAGATTATGCAGCCAGCGGTTCTCATGCATTAGAATATCCCAGTTTTCATGTACCCCCCGCATTCGAAAATCATTTGCATCCACACAGTCAAGGCAGATGACCTTTGCTTTGGAAAACAGCCTTGTCAGCCTTCCGCCTTTCAGTCGGTCAATATGATTTCGAATAACATTGAGCTCAATCGTAGGGACACCCTTCTCAATCTGCATCATGTGAGTGAAATTCTTTACCTCCTGAATGGAAATACCCTCCGATGGATATGTCAAAAGAGAAGAACCGCCATTGCCAATAATCGTGATCACCAGATCATTTTCCGTAACTTTCTCTGCAATCTCAACAATTTTCCTGCACCCTTCCAGACAGTTTTCATCTGGTGTTGGATGTGCTGCCAGAGTAATCCCAATACGGTTCAGATCCGTGCTGTCTCCGTATTTGCCTATCACATGTCCATCTGTCACCATTTCGCCCAAAACGTCTTCGATGGCTTTGGCCATCCTCTGTATCCCTTTGGCCGCTCCCACTACGTATATATGTTGGATCTTCCTCAGATCCACCGCCTCCGCTCCCGGCTTCGGATCTCCATCTGCCTGGAATTCTTCACTTCCAATATACAAAAGATTTTCTTCTACCCGAAAAATGTCCCGCGTATTATAATACGGGTCTGCAGCCTGCAGCCCTGCCTCAAGAATCTCAAGCATGTGTTTCCTTCCTTTGGTGTACCCATGAGACAACAACTGCTCCCTGTTCCGAATTCTCATATATTTCCTCCCTTTTGTTTAGTTACAAATTATTTTCCATATATTTACATTTGATACAAAAATTACATTTGATAATAGCTTAGTATCATTTGATACTCAGATAGTATCATATGTAAGAAAGCTCGTCAATATAAATTCAAGCCACTTTTGTGCATAATTGTAACTTTGTGAATAATATCTAAAATTCTATTATTCATTTTATATATTTTTTTCGTACAGATTTTTTCTTTTTTTCAACTTGTTAATATTTCCAGAATGGTATAAACTAAACACAGGCGCTGTTTTATGCACAGCGGAAGATTGTAAAGAAAGGTTGTGACTATTATTTACAATAATGATAAGACTTCTCTACTGATCACAGTGGCCCGAATGTATTATGAACACCACTACAATCAAATGACTATCGCAGAAAAGCTGAATTTATCCCGTCCTTACGTATCCAAATTACTCCAGGAGGCCAACACATCAGGAATTGTAAAGATCACTATTCACGATCCTCTGAGCTACGAAAGTTCACTGGAGCGCCGCATCCGTCTTGATTACGGACTTCAAAGAGTTTTCATTACTCCGTGTGTTCCCGGAGAAGATACCGTGAATCAGGTAGCCAGCTCTGCAGCACGTTATTTAAATTCTATTATTAAAAATGGAGATATTATTGGTATTTCTAACGGCAGTACCATCCATCATTTTGCGTTAAATGCAATATACCGCGATGACTTGTCCGACATCCAGCTTGTGCAGCTTTCAGGTGAATACATAGAATTGAGTCATCATATTTCAACGAAGGAAAATATGAAACTGGTGTCAGAAGCCCTTCAGGCAACACCATACGGTTTCCCATGTCCTCTGTTTTTTGAAAATCAGGCAATCAAGCAGGCAGTACTGAAGGATAAAAATATCCGACGGGTAACAGAACTTCAGCGTAAAGCCAACATCGTTGTCTTTTCAATTGGTTCTCTGGGGACTGTAGGCACAAATTCTCTGATGAAATCGGGCTACCTTACCCAGGAGACCTTCGAGACCCTGATGCGTTCTGGGACCGTCGGTGATATTTTCAGCCACTTTATTGACCGGAACGGGCAGCCCAGCTCTCCCGAGCTGGATAAGCGAAACGTATCACTATCGCTATCGGAGCTCCTGAAAAAGGAGCAAAGAATCTGCCTTGCTTCAGGACGTGCCAAGCTTGATGTGTTAAAAGCTGCCCTTGTCGGAAAATATATCAGTGTTCTTGCGATTGATGAAGAATTGGCAAAAGGATTATGCAAACAGAATTGATCAACCTATCTTACAAAAAACAGGAACGTGTCTGCTACAACACATTCCTGTTTTTTCATTTACTGCTCTTTTTATTTACTA
>JAUNGD010000135.1 GCA_030524705.1 Lachnospiraceae bacterium
TCGCTTTGCCTCTCTTCTATTTCTTCCGCTTCTCTTTTTTCCCCTTCTTTTCAGGTTTTTCCTCTTCCTCTTCCCCAGGAGGTGGATTCAGGTCATCCCGATCCAGAAGACGGTCAAAAGCAAGCTCGTCCGGGCTTTTTTCTGTCACAGCGCTTTCTGTCACAGCATTTCCTGCAGCATCATCCTCTTCTGACTTCCGAAACTCGGTACGGTTCGTCTCCTCTTCTGATTTCCGAGGCTCGGTATGGTTCGCCTTCTCCTCTGACTTCCAAAGCCCGGCGCGTTCCTTTTCTTCCTCCTCCGGCATTTCAGAACGGTTTTCCTTCTTTTCCGATTTCCGGCCCAGATTTTTGAAAAATCCCGAAACTTTTTTTGCCCCGGAGCCAACGGCATTTCGAACTGGCTTCAGGCTTATCTCCTTTTCCCCGTCCGCTTCGAGATTCTTCTCAAACTCGTCGTCATCAAACCCTTCCTCGTCCAGAAAATCTTTCTCTGAAGCACCAGTCTCTGGACGTGACTTCGGAGAGTCCGCCAAAGGCGCACTCTCCGCTTCCTTTCTCCGCAGCACTTCTTCCGGCTCCTGGCCGTTCTGAACCGCTCTTACTATTTCCATTAGCTGTTCGACATTATCTGCCTTCATCTTCTTTTTCATTATTTAAAGTATGATACCCCCGACTCAAAGATTTTCAGGTCCTGTTCTCCGTAAATGTTGATTGCTACGCTGTCGCCGCGGCGCTCGGAATGCGCCATCTTGCCAAATACACGTCCGTCCGGGCTGGTAATACCCTCGATGGCAAAATAGGAACCGTTTACGTTCCATTCCTCCTCGCCGACGCAGACGTTGCCCTCCGGGTCACAATACTGTGTAGCTACCTGGCCATTCACGCACAGCTTCTCCAGCCACTGCTTATTTGCCACGAAACGTCCCTCTCCATGGGAAGCCGGATTTGTATAAACTCCTCCCAGCTTGGCTCCTGCAAGCCACGGAGACTTGTTGCTGACTACCTTTGTATATACCATTTTTGAGACGTGGCGTCCAATGGTATTAAATGTCAGGGTCGGTGAATCCGGCGTCTGGCCGACAATCTCACCGTGGGGCACCAGTCCCAGCTTGATCAGAGCCTGGAAACCGTTGCAGATACCGAGAGCCAGTCCGTCCCGTTCATTCAAAAGCTTCATAACGGCTTCCTTCATCTTTGCATTCTGGAAGGCCGTCGCAAAGAATTTTGCGGAGCCGTCCGGCTCGTCGCCTGCGGAAAATCCGCCCGGGAACATGATGATCTGGGCCTGGCCGATCGCCTTCTCAAAAATATCCACAGATTCCCGGATATCCTGGGCCGTCAGGTTGCGGAATACCTTGACGTCCACCTCGGCTCCGGCACGCTCGAATGCCTTCTTGCTGTCATACTCACAGTTCGTACCCGGGAATACCGGAATAAATACCCGGGGTCTTGCGACTTTATTTTTGCATACATAGATCTTGTTTGTCTTGTAGGTGCCGTCCGGGGTCTGCACTCTGTCCTTGTCCCCGCTGGAAGCGAAGAAGTATGCTGTCGGGCCCTCCTCAGGCTTTCCATCCAGATCCAGCCCGCCGCCCACGGTAGGGATGCCTGA
The DNA here is from genome assembly GCA_030524705.1 of Lachnospiraceae bacterium. Classification (GTDB taxonomy): domain Bacteria; phylum Bacillota; class Clostridia; order Lachnospirales; family Lachnospiraceae; genus Choladousia. The sequence goes on from JAUNGD010000135.1 coordinate 1,615, forward strand.
CTCTGTCTTGAAGACGCGCTCCAGCGTGCCCTTCCATGCCGCTATGGCCTCATCCACCGAAATCTTCACATCTTTATATTCAAATGTGCCGGTCTCTGTCACTTCACCGATCACGGTATAGGTGATCGCCAGCTTGCCCAACGCATCTGCCGGAACCTCCGCAACGATGCTGCCGAAGCCCGCCGTAAACAGATCTCTTTCATCCACATTGTGCTCGATCTTCAGTCCCTTTCCGTTACCGAAAGCCATCTTGGACAGTGCTGCCGCCAGTCCCTTGCCGTCCAGCGCATACGCAGAAATAATATTTCCTGCCTTAATATCCTGATGGAACTTCCCATACTGATCCATGATCTGGCTGTATACCGGAAGATCGTATTCATCCTTTTCCGCCTGAAGCAGTACCAGCTTGCTGCCTGCCTTCTTCAGCTCCGGCGTGATGATCGTCTTATCGCTGGCAATATCCACCGCGAAGGATACCAGTGTCGGCGGAACGTCTACTTCGTTGAAGGAACCGGACATACTGTCTTTACCGCCGATGGAAGGAAGCCCGAAGCCAAGCTGTGCAGAATAAGCGCCCAGCAGAGCCGCAAAGGGCTGGCTCCATCTCTTTGGATCCTCCGTCATTCTGCGGAAATACTCCTGGAAGGTAAAGCGGATCCTGCTGTAATCGCCGCCGTTTGCCACGATCCGCGCCACGGATTCCAGCACCGCGTAAACTGCGCCGTGGTATGGGCTCCAGCTGGACAGATACGGGTCAAAGCCGTAGCTCATCATCGTGACCGTATCGGTCTTTCCTTCCAGCACCGGAAGCTTCGCCACCATTGCCTGGGTCTCTGTGAGCTGGTATTTTCCGCCGTAGGGCATAAATACAGAGCCTGCTCCGATGGAACTGTCGAACATCTCCACCAGTCCCTTCTGGGAACAGCAGTTCAGGTCACTTAAGGTATCCAGCCATTTTGCCCGGACATCCGGCACTTCATTTCTCACAAAATATTTATCTGTCTCGGAGGGCATCTCCACCGTAACTGTAGTCTCCTGATGCGCTCCGTTCGTATCCAGAAATGCTCTGGAAATATTCACGATCTCCTTGTCTCTCCAGATCAGAACGAGCCGCGGATCCTCGGTAACCACAGCCACCTCCACAGCCTCCAGGTTTTCCTCCGCAGCGTAGCCCATGAACTCCTCTACATCCTTCGGGTCAACCACAACTGCCATACGCTCCTGAGACTCGGAAATGGCGATCTCTGTTCCGTCCAGACCTGCATACTTCTTCGGCACCTTGTCAAGATAAATCTGAAGTCCCGGAGCCAGTTCACCGATGGCTACGGAAACGCCGCCTGCGCCGAAGTCGTTGCATTTCTTGATCAGCCTGCTGACCTCCGCCCGGCGGAACAGCCTCTGGATCTTACGCTCTGTGGGCGCATTCCCCTTCTGTACCTCTGCGCCGCAGACCTCAATGGAAGCCTCCGTGTGTACCTTGGAAGAACCGGTGGCGCCGCCGATACCGTCGCGGCCGGTCCGTCCGCCCAGCAGGATAATGATGTCTCCCGGGTCAGAATTTTCACGGATCACAGCGCTTCTCGGCGCAGCGCCCATGACGGCGCCGATCTCCATACGCTTTGCCACGTAATCCGGATGATAAATTTCCTTTACATAGCCTGTTGCCAGACCGATCTGGTTGCCGTAGGAGCTATAGCCGTGAGCAGCCTCCCTCACCAGCTTTTTCTGCGGCAGCTTACCCTTTAATGTATTTTTAACAGATACCGTCGGATCCGCCGCGCCGGTCACACGCATCGCCTGATATACGTACGTACGGCCTGAAAGCGGGTCGCGGATCGCACCGCCGAGACATGTCGCGGCGCCTCCGAAGGGCTCGATCTCCGTCGGGTGATTGTGGGTCTCATTTTTGAAATTGACAAGCCA
>JAUNGD010000055.1 GCA_030524705.1 Lachnospiraceae bacterium
GTACGCACGGTGGTGTGAGAGGACGGCGGCTAATCACCGCCTCCTACTCGATTGTGCTTCCTCTCTTTGCCGGCAAATTTCCGCCCAGCTCGGCAGCTTTGCCAGGGCCTCATCAAACTCCTTCATCACCTGCGGAATGCGGATGTTCTGCGGACAGACCTTCATGCATTTGCCGCAGCCGATGCAGGCGGAAGGAAGCTTGTCCTCCGGCAGGGCATCCAGACGCATGGACGTGATAAAGTTTGGAGAAAAGCGTATGTCATTGTAGGTGGCGATCAGCATGGGAATGTCCAGTCCCCGGGGACAGCCGTCACAGCAGTAGCGGCATGCGGTACAGGGAACAGAATTTTTCATGCCCTCTGCAAGATCCAGGAGCAGAGAGATTTCGTCCTCAGAAAGGGGTTTTCCTTCAGAAAAGGTGCGGACATTGTCTTCCATCTGCGTCATGTCGGACATGCCGCTCAGTACCATTTTTACATTGGGAAGACCCTGAAGAAAACGGAAGCTCCAGGCCGCAATGGATTCCTCCGGGCGCAGGGCTTTCAGCCGCGATTCCTCTTCATCGCTCAGCTTAGCCAGCCTGCCGCCTCTTACCGGCTCCATGACCCATACCGGAATATTCCGGCTCGTCAGGAGTTCATATTTTGTTTTGGCATCCTGCAGCGTCCAGTCCAGATAATTGAGCTGGATCTGGCAGAACTCCATCTCGTCACCGTAGAGTTCAAGAAATTCCTCCAGCATTTTGACTCCGCCATGGCTGGAAAAGCCAAGGTGCCGGATACGGCCGAGACGTTTCTGCTCCAGGAAATAATCAATAATTCCCCATTTTGGATCCAGATACGTTTTCAGAGAATTTTCGTATACATTATGTAAAAGGTAAAAATCAAAGTAATCCACGCCGCATTTTTGAAGCTGCTCCTCAAATATGGCGGCGGGATCGTAGCTGCTGCTGATCTGGTGTCCGGGGTACTTGGTTGCAAGATAATACTGCTCTCGCGGATAACGGTTCAGAGAACGGCCGATGATGCGCTCGGACATCCCGGAATGATAAGGATAAGCCGTGTCAAAATAGTTGATACCGTGCTCCAGGGCATAGTCCACCATCTTATCAACCTGGGCAGTATCCACTGTTTCTCCATCACTTAAGGGAAGCCGCATGGTGCCGAAGCCCAAAAGAGAGAGCTTTTTGTCATGAAATTCATTGTAGATCATGGTATTGTCCTCCTGTAATATGGTAAAAATAAAATGCATTTTATAATTGAATTATATTCTTCGAGAGTAACAACCGGGAGAGTCTGCTGATTAATTCGGACATTGCGAAACCTCCTCAGGTTTTATAAGTATCACACTATGAAAGTTTTTGATATAGAATTCAAAAAATATTTAATAAAATAAAAAAGTTTAAATGAAATTCAAAAAATACAATTCAGAAACATATTTTGCTATTTTCCAATATGGTCAATTAATTAATTCAAAGACAATAACATACTTTAAATTCCAATATGGACTATTACATCATTTCTTTATATTGATTATTATAACAAAGAAAAAATAAAAAGTCCATCGCGAAAAATAAAAACAATAACATATGGATTGACAAATAAAAAGAAGTAGTGTATCCTTATTTTAGAAAGGAGGAGATGGAATGAGAATTGAGCTGGAATTTGAGCTGGAAAAACCGATGATTAATATTGATTATAGAAGAATTGTATTGTCCTGGCTGAAAACATGTCTGAATTCCTGTAACGAAGGAAAATACTATATAAAGTATTTTGAGGGAACGAAGCAGAAGGACTATTCTTTCAGTGTATTATTTCAGAAACCACGATTTACGAAGGAGCGGATCTATCTGGCAGATACGAAGTTTCGCATTATATTTTCTGCAGATGACAGGAACAAAACGGGGCTTATTTTCTTTTCCGCATTTCTGGGTATGAAGTACAAAAGCTTTCCGCTGGCGGAAGGAAATTCTATGGTATTACAAGCTGTCAGACGGAAAAATGAGGTCCTGATCACGGAGCCGACAGTTTACTTTCAGACCAGTCTTGGCAATGGCCTGTGTATCCGTGTACATAACAGGGAAACGAACAAGGACCGTTTCGTGACCTGCGGGGATGATGATTTCAGGCAGGAAGCGCTGCGGGTGCTTCAGATACAGGCAAGGCAGGCAGGGTATTCAGCGCAGATGGTAAGCAGCTTAGACATAGAACCGGTGCAGTGCAAAAAGGTGCTGATTTTTCATTACGGTATTTATGTGGATACTACGGTTGGGATTTTTAAGATGCAGGGAGACCCGGATGTGCTGCAGTATTTTTATGCGGCAGGAATGGGGAGCAAGCATAGTGCTGGATTCGGAATGGTACAGGTACTGCAGCAGGGGGAAGCAGAATATAGTTCGCGGAATGCTTCTGAAATTGCCGCAAAGCAGATGGATGCCATGCAGGAGGGGAGTGCAGGTCTATGAAGAGAGAATGGATGGAGCTAGAGGCATTCGACTGGAGGTATTCGGCTGCTATTGTCGGACTTTTGCAGTATTTTAGATGGCTGGGGAAAAAGGAACCGGAATTTGAACTGACGGAAGAGGTTTTGAGGTTTCCCGCTGAATTGATCAACGAATCCGATTACCTGAAATTTGTCGAATACAAATATCCTGAGGATATGCATCATCTGGTAATAGAGGAAATGGTGATGCTGAATCAGCCGAGTGATGAACAGGTAAAGCTGGTAAACGAAAAGCTGGCTGCTAATACGATTTTAAAAAAAGTTTTTAAAAAGGTGAAGTATGATGGGACGAATGCGGAGGAGATTCTTGCCCTGCTGAATGAGAACCGGGAAGAAATTATTCGGGAGACTTATCGGAATAAAGTCAATCTGTACCGGAATTATTGCAATACGAACCAGCTTTTTGAGGGATCGAAGGATTGCTGCCGTCTGCTGGGATATTATGTGGATATGCCCAAAAAAGGAAAAGCTCTCTCCTACAATTTTAACATTTCAAATTTTGTTGCGAGAGATGAGCAGATCTTTGATTTCATTCCCTTTGCGTTTTACGGAGAACGTGATTTCTTTTTTATCAATGATAATACAAATTTAAAATTGTTGGAAAAAACGAATAGTCATTTTGATTTCAAAATTCAGGAGGAAAAGAAAGCGGCAAGGGATATAGGAAAGGCAGTTGATGCACGACAGATATTTTTTGAAGTTTTGATTGGGGCGGAAAGCTTTATTAAGAGCGATGTCGAAATTATCACAAAAAATGTTGAGCGGACGCATTTCGAGACGCTGTTTTTAAGAGATTCAAGCTTAAAAATATTGAGAAGCCTGGCGGAAAAGGCCGGGGAAAAGAGTATTTATCAATGCTTTTGCTTTAAAGTGAAGATAACGGATAACTACTGGCTGGATATTTTCAAAAAGGTAACGGATGCAATCGTAAATATGGTGCTTTTGGATGATCTGATTAATTATCTGCTGAGGCACAATCAAGATAATTCTTATACCTATGTAATTTCTCAGCTTATCAGGCTGAACGTACGGATCAAGGAGGAGAAAGAGATGGATAAAGGAATGAAGACAGCATATGCGTGCGCCAAACGCGTGGTACAAAAAAGAGATAAGGTGCCGGATAATAAGCTGGAAGCATATAATAAAAAATTGACCAGCGCTTTGACTCTGGAAGACTATGACCGGTTTTGCCAGATTTTGCTGAATCTGGCAAATTATGCAGAGGAATCCTTTGATTTTGCCTATGATTTGTTTGAGGATTTTGAAAGAAATAAGGAATTAGCTTACACTTTTGTGAACGCACTTCGAAGAGCATAAAACGATTGGTACGGGAGGATACAGAACATGAAAAAAAATGCATTGACTTTAACGGTAGTAGCAAATATGACATCGAATTATTCGGAAGGGCTGGGAAATATAGCAAGTGTGCAGAAGGTTTTTAAAAACCGGAAAATTTATTCTATGCGGAGCAGGGAGAGCTTAAAAAATGCAATTATGGTGCAAAGCGGCATGTATGATGATCTTGAGACAAATGTTGACGGAGCAGCACAGAAAAAAGTAACTGAAGAGCTGAATGCAGCGAATTGCCGCGCTCTGGAGGGAGGCTATATGAGTACCCAGGGAACCACCTACGTGCGGAAGAGCTCTTTCTATCTGACAGATGCGATTGCTGCAGAGCATTTTGTGAATGAGACAAGGTTTCATAATAATCTGTTTCTGGCAACAAATTATGCAAAAGCGAATGGAATTTCGGTGCAGGATAACGGCGGAAATTCTGGTCTGATGCCGTATCAGTATGAATATGACAAATCTCTCAAAATCTACAGCCTGACAGTTGACCTTGAAATGATTGGGAAGGACGAAAATTTTGGCGCTGAGGCGGATGCAGAGGAGAAAGCTGAGCGCATAAATGCACTTCTCGATGCAGTGGAGAATTTGTCTCTGGTGGTGAAAGGAAATCTTGATAATGCGGAGCCGATATTTGTTGTAGGGGGACTTTCAGAACGGAAAACACATTATTTTGAGAATGTTGTGCATGTAAAAGAAGGAAAGCTGATTATTTCGGAGGATTTGAAAGAAAAACTAAACAGAGGATTCCAGGCGGGCCTGTTAAAAGGAAATCTTCTAGAAAATGAAGCGTCTATTGAAGAAGAGCTGGCAACAGTGTCTGTGGCTCAGTTTTTTGACAATCTGAAGAAAGAAGTGAGCGATTACTATTTAGCGTAGGATGCAGGAAGCGGGGATGACATTATGAAGGCTTTAAGAATCAAGCTGCATCAGACCAGTGCAAATTACCGAAAAGCGGAAACCGTTGAGAATCGGATGACGTATCCTTTGCCTCCCATATCTACGGTAATCGGAGCCTTGCATGGCATTTGCGGATATACGGAGTACAAAAAAATGGATGTCAGTATACAGGGAAAATTTGCATCCATGCATAAAGAGCCGTATGTGGATTACTGTTTCCTGAATTCTACCATGGATGACAGAGGGGATCTTGTAAAAATGAAAAATGAAACTATGTTGTCTAATGCATTTGTGAAGGTGGCACATGCGAAAAAATCCCAGGGAAACAGCTTTTTAAACGGCATTACGATTCAGGTTTACGACGAGGAATTACTTGCGGAGTACAGAGAACTTCGGGCGTTGGGAAGCCGGATTGCGGCCTGGAAGAGCACTGAGTTTAAAGCTAAATTACAGGAATATAAAGAAAAAAAGGCTGAATTAGCAGCGAGAAAAAAAGAGATTGGAAAAGGAAATTCAGGATTTTCCGACATTGTGCAGGAAGAAAAGAAAATAAAGGAAGAAGAAAAGCAGTATAAGGAAAGAGCCACACAGTATGAAGAGGAACACTATAAAAAACCGATTTCGAGATTTCGTACAGTTACAAAAATAATTCGGTATTATGAGATATTAGATGATATTGAATTGGTGCTTCATGTTTCGGCGGAAGAAGGGGTTTTAAATGACATTTATGAAAACATTTATAATTTAAAATCCCTGGGAAGAAGCGAGGATTTTGTAAATGTTGAGGAAATTTCACTGGTAGATCTGTTACAGGAAGAAAAGCAGGCGGACAGCTCATATTCGTCGTATTTGCGGTATGATGACGTCAGAGATGAAAAGATTTTTACCGGCGTAATGTCTGGACGAGACTTTTCGGGCACAAAATATTACCTGGGGAAACAATATGAGATCAGAGACGGTAAGCGTATTTTTTCAGAGAAGGTCAAAGTAATCTATACGTCAAATTATGGGATTGACGAAACCAGTGAGCATATCTGGATCGATAAATGGAACAGAGATGGAAAAGAAGGAAAGTATATTGTAAATTTCCTTTGATGAAATGAGAGGCGACGCGGATGGAAATCAGAGACTATCTGGCAAAACCGGATCGGACAATCGGACAGCATTCGGATGAGCTGTTGGAGCAGGCCGGTATATTATGGAGGCTGGGATATATTAAGGACGAACATATGTATTATCTTTTGCAGGAAGCCTGTCTGCATCATGACGATGGAAAAGCAAATCCGCAATTTGCGCGCCGGGTTCTTGACAAGAGAATTAAATTCGATCCGGATAAGGAGATTGCCCATAATATTTTGTCTGTTTTTTATTTGAATCCGGATGACTATTCAGATGAGGATTACGTAAGGATTGCCTGTGCAATTTTGTATCACCATGATTACTGTGATGAAGCAGAAGTGATTAACAGTCAAAAAGAATTAATTGATCGGCTTTTGATTAAAGAATATTGTTATAAATTAAAAAGGAAACACCAGAATAAAATCTGGGGCCCTGTTCTCTATGAACCCAAAACAATCATTTTAAAGGGCCTCCTGCATCGCTGCGATTACAGTGCCAGCGGAAATTATCAGGTCGAATATCCGAATGATTTTTTGACAGAATCTATGGATAGACTTATGAAATCCTGGCAGCAGGCAAATCCTGAGTTGGATTGGAATGTCCTGCAGCGATTTTGTATGGATAACAGAGAAGAAAATATTATTGCGGTGGCGCCCACCGGAATGGGAAAAACTGAAGCTGGCTTACTTTGGATGGGAGATACAAAAGGTTTTTTCATCTTACCTGTGCGCACCGCTATTAATGCAATTTATGACCGGGTAAAAAATAATATCCTGCACAATGAAAAAATAGAGCATCGTCTGGCGCTTTTGCATTCGGAATCTCTGCAATATTTTAATGAGCATGCACAGGAACTGGATATTCTGGAGTATCAGGATCGGGGAAGAGGATTATCTCTTCCTCTGAATATCTCAACGCTGGACCAATTGTTTGATTTTGTACTTAAATATAAGGGATATGAAATGAAGCTGGCTATACTGGCATATTCCAAAGTTGTAATTGATGAGATCCAGATGTATGGCCCGGATCTACTGGCTTATTTAGTCTGCGGCCTTCGCCAGATAAATAGGTTGGGTGGAAAAATCGCAATTGTTACGGCTACGCTGTCTCCTTTTTTAAGGGATATTCTGAGAGAGGATGCAGGGATTCCATTTGTTGAAAAAAGGTTCAGCTCAGATGCAGTAAGACATTCTGTTTGTGTGAAGAATATAACCATGGCTGCAGAGGATATTGTTACGCGTTACCGGGAAAATCGGGAGGCGGAACGCGGTAATAAAATTCTTGTGGTTTGTAACACGGTTCGAAAGGCGCAACGAATGTATGATGAATTGTCAGAGCTGTTGGGACAGGAAGAAAAGCAGTTCCTTCACATTTTTCACAGTCGTTTTATTCAGAAGGACCGGAAGCGTCTGGAGCAGGAAATCAGAGAATTCGGCAAGACATATGTAGAAAATGAGAAAGAAAAAATAATTGATATTCAGAATGGAATCTGGATTTCCACCTCCCTTGTGGAGGTAAGCCTTGATATTGATTTCGACTATTTATTTACGGAGTTATCTGAATTAAATGCGTTGTTCCAAAGGATGGGAAGGTGCAATCGAAAAGGCGTAAAACAATTAGACGGATATAACTGTTACGTGTATTGTGATGGGGCAGCGGTAAAGCAGGGAAGAAGTGGATATATAGATCAAACATTTTACCAGTGCTCATATGACGCATTGCAGAGCGTCGACGGTCCGCTGAGTGAGCAGGAGAAAACAGCACTATTGGATCAGTATTTTACCATGGAACGTCTGAAAAACAGCGCCTTTATGCAGGAATACCGGGAAATTTATGGGGAATTTATCAAATTGGAAATTGGACGGTTCAAGAAAGGAGAGCAGCTTCGGAATATTTTGACGGATTCTATAATTCCGAAAACGGTTTATGATGAAAATATGGCATTGATTCAGAAATTGGAGGAAGAGCTTGCAAAAATAGAACAGAATATAAAAGAGAGTAAAGTTACAGGAGATCACCAAAAGATATTAAAAAATTTATTGCGGCAGCGGCTGGAAATACAGGAAAAGCTAAAGGACTTTACAGTTTCGATTCCGAGATATGAGCACCAGAACTATATTAAAAAAATATGGGAGGACTTTGGAGTGGTTGAGATCAGTAAATATGAAAGGATTCCTGTTATGGATTGCAATTATGATGAGAAAGGATATTATCCGCTTAACTATAATGACAGAAGCGTACAGAATGAGATCATGATGTTGTAAAGGAGGGTATATGGAAAATCGAATTACAGGTGTTATGATTTACTATTACTTTGTATGCAAGCGTAAGTTATGGTATTTTTGTCATGAAATTAATATGGAATCGGAAAATGAGGATGTTATGCTCGGTAAACTTTTGGACGAAGGGAGTTATCGCAGAGAGGACAAGCATATTAATATTGACAACGTAATTAATATTGACTTTATCAAAGAACACAAAGAACTACATGAAGTCAAAAAGAGTAAAGCTGTTGAGGAAGCAGGAATATGGCAGGTGAAATACTATCTGTATTATTTAAAAAAAAGAGGGGTAGAGAATTTAAAGGCAAGGATAGATTATCCTTTGTTGAAAAAGAATATGCTCATTGAATTATCCGATGAAGATGTTAAATCCATCGAAAAGATAGTTTTGGATATTGAACTACTGAAGACATCAGAGCTGCCTCCAGCTTTTGAGAAAAACGGACTCTGTAAAAAATGCGCTTATTATGATTTATGCTGTATTTAAGATGTTCGGAGGAGAACGTATGAAGCAAAGCCTATATATTTATAATAATGGGGATTTAAAACGCAATGATAATACACTGCGGTTTACAAATTATGAGGGTGAGAAAAGAGATATTCCGATAGAGCGGGTTTCTGATATTTATGTAATGTCAGAAATGTCGTTTAATACGGCTTTTGTTAATTATATTTCTAAGTATGGTATTCCCATTCACTTTTTCAATTATTATAATTTTTATACAGGAAGTTATTATCCCAGGGAGTCTTTACTGGCTGGGCAACTGCTTGTCAAACAGGTAGAGCATTATACAGACTATCAAAAACGCATGGTGATAGCCAGAAAGTTTATTGAAGCGTCTGCAGATAATATTTATAGAAATTTGAGATATTATAATGGAAGAGGGAAAGATTTAAATTTTTATATGCAGGAAATAGACTATTTGAGAAAGAATCTCTCAAAGGCAGAGACAATAGAAGAGCTGATGGGAATGGAAGGAAATATTCGCCGCCATTACTATGCGTCGTGGAATATTATCGTAAATCGGGAGATTAAATTTGACAAAAGAGTGATGCACCCGCCGGATAATATGATAAATTCATTAATATCTTTTGTGAATTCATTGATTTATTCTAAAACGCTTAGTGAAATATATCATACGCAGCTTAATCCGACAATCAGTTATCTGCATGAACCTGGAATGCGTAGATTTTCTTTGTGCCTGGATATTTCTGAGATTTTTAAACCTTTGATAGGAGACAGGCTGATTTTTTCTTTATTGAATAGGAATCAGATTACCGAGGAAAGTTTCACAAAAGAATTAAATTTTCTTCATCTAAAAAAGGAAGCGTCAAAGGTCATAGCGACGGAGCTCGAAAATCGGCTGAAGACGACGATTATGCATAAGGAACTGGGAAGAAAAGTATCTTATCAATATTTGATCCGACTGGAGGCATATAAACTGATTAAGCACTTATTGGGAGAAAAAGAATACGAAGGGTTTAGAATATGGTGGTAATATGTACGTTGTTTTAGTATATGATATTAATCAAAATCAAAATGGACAAAAGCGATGGTCTCATGTATTTAAAATATGTAAAAAGTATTTATCTCACATACAGAATTCAGTATTTGAGGGTGAAATTTCCAGAGTTCAATTGACAAAGTTACAAAGGGAGATGCAGCCTTACATAGATGAAACATTAGATTCTGTTATTATTTTCAAAAGCCGGCAAGAAAAATGGCTGGATAAAGAATTCTGGGGTAAGGAGGAAGATAAAACAAGCTTTTTAATATAAGATACTAAATAAAAGCGTGTTTACTGCCATAATAAAATTCTGTCGACCTGTAATAATGAAAAATATCTGGCAGGTTGACAGAAAGTAAAGTACTTGTAAAATTAGGATTTTTGTATGATGGACTGGCAGCTTTGTGTATAGATAGAGAAAGAGGTGGGAGGTCGACAAAATAGTAAGAATAATCGGTTGAAATTAGGGTGAAAAATTGAGGACGGATTTTAATAGAAGCAGAATGGAATGTAGAGGCAATTCCTGCACTTTCACCGCTGTCTGTGGGGCTAAAATTTTAATAGAAGCAGAATGGAATGTAGAGCAATTTTCCATGACTCAACCTCCAAAAGAACAAAAAATTTTAATAGAAGCAGAATGGAATGTAGAGCAGTTTTTTGGATAAACAATGCACGTCAAATTCTTATTTTAATAGAAGCAGAATGGAATGTAGAGTCTATTACATAAAAACTCAAATTTAAGGCAAATACGATTTTAATAGAAGCAGAATGGAATGTAGAGTGAAATGAGGGTAGAAAGAATTGGTGAGATCGACAAAAATTTTAATAGAAGCAGAATGGAATGTAGAGAACGCAGCAGGAACGCTTGTCGGGGAAGGAGTGGTGAATTTTAATAGAAGCAGAATGGAATGTAGAGGAAGAAATCGAGAAAGAAGAAATAGACCCGACTGTAATTTTAATAGAAGCAGAATGGAATGTAGAGTTTAACTGATTGGAGATATTATGGGTTGGATTTTAATTTTAATAGAAGCAGAATGGAATGTAGAGGATAAGGAATAAGCAATCAGGAATTTGTAAGACACATTTTAATAGAAGCAGAATGGAATGTAGAGTCAGGAATGATTACAGTCCTTACCCCGGCCTCAGATTATTTTAATAGAAGCAGAATGGAATGTAGAGACAAATGTCTTAGAAGCCAATAGCCCTATGAGAAAAATTTTAATAGAAGCAGAATGGAATGTAGAGGTGAACTGCTGCAGCCGGAGAAGCTTGGTAAGAACTATTTTAATAGAAGCAGAATGGAATGTAGAGAAATATCCAGACTATGACTTCTCACTGAATTTGTCTCATTTTAATAGAAGCAGAATGGAATGTAGAGGATTATCAGAAAATGATGAGACAGATCCGTGAAGGTATTTTAATAGAAGCAGAATGGAATGTAGAGTACGCAGCAAAGACCCTGGATCAAATCGGGGAAGAATATTTTAATAGAAGCAGAATGGAATGTAGAGACAGTATTCGGAGCAGCAGGAAACACGCTGTTAGCCCATTTTAATAGAAGTACAGTGGAATGTAAAGGAAAGTGTAACCAAAATTGGATATGAAGCGTTTGGATTTTAATAGAGCCACAGTGGACTCAATGCTGTCAATTCGTCGCTCACAATGTCTGATGTGATTACAGTAGAGACAAAATGAAATACTGATTTAATTTTGAAAAATTTATAGCGCAACGATGAGTATTCTCCATAAAAATGTTTTGGTTACAGATGACAATTCCATGTTTGGCATGATAAAATACCATCATATCAAAACAGTCAGGAGCGATAAGATATGTATGAATTAACAAAACAGAAGAAAATGATCCGTACTGTCAGCGGAATTAAGAAAGTAAAGAAACCGAAGAGAAGACCGCTTTCGGAGGATATTCAGGAGTTGTTTGTTGACACCCCGGTGGGCAGGGTGAGGACGCTGTGCTTTGGTATGGAAAAAAAGGAGAGCGAGCCGGTATTTTTTGATATGCACGGCGGTGGCTTTGTTATGGGAACGGCGGATGTGGACATTGATTTTTGCAGGTATATCCACGAGAAATGCCGCTGTAAGGTAATCAGTATTGAATATTCCAAAGCGCCGGAGCATCCGTATCCGCAGGCGGTGAATGAGGTATACGAGGTGGTACGGCATTTTGTCTGTCATGCGGAAGAATACGGGATAGACAAGACGCGTATGTGCATTGGCGGGCACAGTGCAGGGGGCAATCTGGCGGCAGTTACGGCGCTGAAGAGCCTGAAGGAAAAGGAATTTGAATTTCGGGGACAGATTCTGGATTATCCGCCGCTGGATCTGTCTGTGACGCCCTATGATAAGCCGTGTCCCAAGGGAGCAATTCCGCCCCAGATAGCGGCGGCCTTTGATGCCTGTTACCTGCCGGACAGCAGCTATGAGGAATGTCCGTATATTTCCCCGGTATACAGCAAAAGAGAGGATATGCTGGGATTACCGGATGCCCTGATGATTGCTGCCGGGTGCGATTCCCTTCATGACGAGGCAGTCCGCTATTATGAGCTTTTGCTTGGGGCAGGAGTATCGGCGCGGTTGCTGGAGTACCCGGAGGCGGGGCACGGATTTACCATGAAGGAAGGCAAAGATGCAGAGGATGCGATCGAGAAGATGGCAGAATTCCTGCAGGAGCATTTGTATGTACAGTAAAGCATTTTGTAAAATATACAATGAATTTGGATGGAATTATTTTCCCAGAGCCTTTGGCGAACAGCTGCTGGAATGGCTCCGGCAAAATCAGGTAACGGTAAAAAACAGTCTGGATCTGGGCTGCGGAACCGGTATACTGTGTGAAATTTTGCAGGAAAACGGGATTCAGGCCAGCGGTATGGACTTTTCAGAGGGAATGATTGCGATTGCCAGAGAGAGCAATCCGCAGATCTGCTATGAGGTTGCGGATATGATTCAGTACCGGCCGGATAAAAGCTTTGATCTTGTAACGTGTACCGGTGATGCGCTGAACCATATCATAGATCTGAAGGATGTAGAGCAGATATTCAAAAACGTGTACGGATATATGAATACCGGCGGATATTTTATTTTCGATATTCTCAATGAAAAGGAAGTTTCCGCGGGAGAGCCGATTGATCTGGATTTCAGCGATACGGTAAAGGCTCAATTTCTGATTACGCAGAACGAAAAGGGGATCGTCAATTTAAGGACGACAGTGTTTGAGGACGGAGAGCTCCAGTTTGAAGAGAATATTGCCGAAACGGTGCATGATCCGGCAGTGATATGCGGGCTTCTTCAAAAAAGCGGATTTCAGGTACAAAAATGTGCGGATCAGCTATTGGAGGATACACCGGCGCATGGAACTACCTGGTTTGTGATTGCGAAAAAGTAGACGGGCTGTTTTAAAATGAAAATACCGGCCTCTTGACAGATATGTTTTTACGATATACTATATATTCAATAGGAATAATAGGTGAAAACTTGTGACAGGAGAAAGGGCGAATGGCACCTGAATTATCATCATCAACAAGAGAAGAACGGGAGGCTTTTATAAAGGAAACCTTCTGGTGCAGAAGTGACTGCGACAGCTGCGGTATCTGTCAGGTATACGGCGGAAAAGAGCCGCTGATCGTTTATGAGGACTATATTGAAGGGAAAAGGACCTTTCAGGAGATCGCGGAGCAATACCGGAGATAAAAAGGAGGAGATTGCAGGATGGAATCAATTTTGATCAAAGACACCACCAGAGAGCAGAGAGAAAAAATCGTAGCCAGAGCGCTTAATGTGTGCGGCGGAGCCTGCGACTTTTGCAATGGCTGCGACAATATCGGCGGTGGAAGGATCGACGGCATCTTCGAGCCTTATATCAATGGAGAAAAGGAGATTGCTGAAATCAATGCGGAATACAGCCGCGGGCTGGTAAAGGGCTGAGACTACAGCTCTTTTTCCAGCCTTTTTTTGATGACAGTGAAAAAAACGATTATGGTAAGGCTGCTGCCTAGCAGGTCGGAAATAGCTCCGGCGTAAAAAATGTTTTTCAGGTCTGTTACAAAAGGCAGTGCAAAAATCAGGAGAAGGTACAGCGCCTTTCGGAACAGGGAGATCGGCAGCGCGTAGCGTATTTTACCCATAGATGTCAGGCCGTCCACGATGGCATACTGTACGGCGATACCGAATAATCCAAGGGTATATTTGCGGATGAAGGAGGAGGCAAGCAGGATATTTTCTCCCCCGTCAATAAACATACGGACAAAAAGCTGCGGGGCGGTCTGAGCAAAAAGAAACAGTACTCCAATATAGGCGATGCAGAGCAAAAAGACATAGCAAAATACCTGCATGACCTTCGGATAATTTCGAGCGCCATAGTGGTAGCTGTACAGCGTTCCGCAGCCAGTGGTGATGCCCTGGGCGGGACAGGTCACGATGACCATGAAGCTCTGTACCACGGCGGCGCAGGCAATGTACTGATCCCCCAGCGTATTGCCTCCATGATAACGCAGGGAGGCATTCAGAAAGATAATAATAAAATTGTCCAGTACCATGATGAGAAAGGGCATCATTCCGATTTTGAGGATGCGGGCCATGATACGCTTCTGATAACCGCCGTACCAGATGCGGATGACGGCTTTTTCACTGAACAGAAAATGCAGGACATAGCAAAGGGAAAGGATCTGGGAGAGGACGGTGGCGGCTGCGGCCCCGGCAATCCCCATATCAAAGACAAAGATAAAAACAGGATCCAGAATCACATTCGTCATGGCGCCGATCACCACCGAAAGCATCCCCTGCCGGGCAAAGCCCTGGGACAGAATAAACTGATTCATGCCCGTTCCGCAGAGCACGGCGGCTGTTCCGCACAGATAAATCGTAAAATATCTGCTGGCGAAGGGATACATGGCGTCGCTGCATCCCAGCATATAAAGCAGAGGCCTTTTGAAAAATAGGGCGGCTGCCGTGACAGCGATGGAAACAGCGATAAGCATGACGAAGGAATTGTTGAGTATCTTCTGGGCAAGGGATTTTTCCCTGCGGCCGATGGCGATACTCATGGATGCGGAACCGCCGGTGCCGATCAGGTAGGCGAAGGCGGATATGGTGGTCAGCGCCGGGGCACAGATGCCGATGCTGGCCAGGGCCAGCTCACCGTTCTCTGGAAGATTGCCGACATAAATGCGGTCAATAATGTTGTATAAAATATTAAAAAACTGAGCGGCCATGGCGGGAAGCCCCAGCTTCAGTACCAGTTTTTTTATTGGTATCGTATCAAATTCCTTTTCCATAAATGCTCCTCTATATCATTTCCTGACGTTGTTTTCTTGAAAAAATCACGTATTTTTACTAGAATCAATCATAGCATATTTTTGCTTTCGGGAATACGAAGAGTCTGATTGAAAATATCAAAATTCTGACAGGAGAGTATTGGGATGAATGATTTTAATCTGCTGCATGAGGCCAATCGCTATGAGGATACGGCGTTTCCATACGAAATGTATTGTGTAAATAAATACGGTATTTCCCCGGCGGGGCGCGGATATCGGGATATGCACTGGCACGAGGAGCTTCAATTTACTCTAGTGACCAACGGCACGATGCAGATGCAGGTGAACGGCCAGGACTATCGTCTTGCAGAGAATGAGGCGATTTTTATAAACAGCGGTTTTTTGCATATGACAACAGAGCTTTCAGAGGAGGGAGAGTATGTAAGCTTTAATTTTCCGGCAAAATTGCTTTCTTTTTTTGGCGGCAGCAGGATGGAACAGGATTATGTGCTTCCCTATACGACAAATTTGGCGCTTCCAGTGACGATCCTGCGGCAGGATGTGCAGTGGCAGAAACAGGTGGTTGATCTTCTGTGGCAGCTGAAAGACGCGGTCAGAAACGGAGAAATGTTTGGACGGGAATATTTTCTGTCCGTGAAAACGGTGGAGATATGGTACATCCTGATAAGGGAGTTGTCGAAAAAGGCCATCAGGCAGTCGGATAGTTTTATCTGCAAAAAGAAGCGGATGCAGGCCATGCTTACCTTCATACATGAAAATTACGCGGAGAAGATTGCGGTGGAGGATATAGCGGCGGCAGCCAATATCAGTGACGGCGAATGTCACCGCTGTTTCAAAAGCCTCCTTCATGCTACGCCGAAGGAATATCTGAATACGTATCGCCTGAACAAGGCTTTGGAGCTTCTGGCGGAGACAGAGCTTCCTGTTACGGCCATCGCCAGTCAGTGCGGCTACAATTTTACAAGTCATTTTATAAGCAGCTTTAAGGCAAAATACGGGGAATCCCCGGCAAAGTACCGGGCAAAAAGATTGAAGGATCGGTGAAGGTGTCGGGTAGAAGGATTGAAGCTCCGGTGAGGTGACCGGGAAAAAGACTGAATGCCAATGAGATAAGGTAGAATAGAAGCTATTGTAAAAGCGGACGGACTGCCCGCTTTTTACAGCAGCTCTTTTGACGTTTTACAGCAGCATTTGGTTCATATCGGTTTTTACTGGTTTCACAGCAGCTTTCTATTGATCTTACGGTAGCTTTTTAAATCCT
This sequence comes from Lachnospiraceae bacterium, assembly GCA_030524705.1. Classification (GTDB taxonomy): domain Bacteria; phylum Bacillota; class Clostridia; order Lachnospirales; family Lachnospiraceae; genus Choladousia. The sequence goes on from JAUNGD010000055.1 coordinate 16,208, forward strand.
GGTTCCGGTTTACCACACGCTTTTTATCTCCCCGCAGGCGATCATCGCGCCGGAATTGCCGGAGGGCTGCGTCGTAAAGTCATCTGCGCTTAGATGGATGATGACTGTCTTTCCAAGTACTTCCTCCGGAACAAACTGGTTCGTATAAAAAATCTGGAACGCAAAGCCGTCATTGGAGAGCAGCGGCGGCAGGTCTCCGGCGTGCTCCGGATGCGGGCAGTTTGCCGGATTGAAATGGCTTCTGGCAAGCGGAAAGGGCTCCTCCGGGCTGCTGCCCTTTTCACAGGAGCCGCCTTCGTGGATGTGAAAGCCGTGAAAGTGGCTGCCGCAGGTACCGTTCTTCGGAGCCGGAAGCCCGGTTACGGTCACTGCCATCAGCGTGCCGCCCCAGAGCGGATAAAACTCGGCGCAGCCGCTGATTGTGGGATAATATTCGGACCCATTCAGAAAGGCGTAGATCTCACTCTGCTTGGAGAGGATGTTCTGAATGGCGTCGCAATGCCTTACCCGGCTCATCCCTTTTGTCCCGGCGGGCAGGATACTGGTGCGTCAAAACCAGGGTTGAAGGCATAGAAATTCTTTGCATCCAGGTCCTCCTGAACGGAGCGCAGTGCTTCCCCGAAAAGTACTTATGTAAACATCGTAAATTATACATAACCGATTTTTAGAGACATGCCTTATTCGGATATAAAAGCAGCGTCAGTAGACAAAGGGAAACACAGTGGAAAGCAACCTGTAGGGAAACACAGTCGGAAGCAGCCATACTTGACAATTGTGAAATACAGGGAATATAATTTTGAGAAAAAATTGACAAGAGGAGGGTGGCGCAGAATATTCCCGTCTCATAGGATATGGCGGGGCCGATCGGAGAGGAAATCCAGGGATTTATTGATTCCAACGGCAAAGACTATATTCGGCCGGTGCTGGACAGGAAAATCGGGGAGCTGGAAGAACTGGTACTAAGCGTGATGAAAAAGGAACTGGATACGATCGTAAATCTGGGGGCGCTAATCGGCTTCCTCCTGGGTATCATCAATATATTATTTAATGAAAAATGAAAGCCTGCAGGTTTATCACGAGCCTGCAGGCTTTTTCACGCTTACATGGTGCTCATCAGATGGAGCAGGGCTTCCTTCTGCTCCTCGGTCAGAGTACTCCATCTCGAAAAAAGCTCGTGCTGTTCTCCGGTCAGCTCTGACGGGCCGCTCCCATCTGAGAAAAATTGGGCTAAAGTTATACCGAACGCCTTACACACTGATTCCAAGGTCGGGAGCGTCGGCGCATTGTTTCTGTTAAACATGTTCGTGACTGTAGAATGAGAGAGGTTCGCTTCTTTTGCCAGACGGTAATCGGTCCAGCCCCGTTCCTCCATCAGTTGTCTTATGCGTTTTTGTGCTTCCATATCATCACCACCCATCTGTATCTATTCTAATTCCCAAAATGGTGACATAATAGTCTAAATTAGTAGACAAACTATTACCCAAAATGGTAATATAAGAAAGTAAAATCAAAAAACTGGAAGGTGAGGGATCGTATGGTCAGGAATTTTCGCTGGAGATATGTGTTAGCCGCCATGATCGTTGCTGTGCTGTTTTTTGTTCCGGCGACTGCCGGCACAGCAAATGCACAGGCGCTGCCGAAAAACAAAAAGGTTTCAGTGCTTCTGATCGGCAACAGCATGGTAAAAAGAAGCGGCAACGATACCATGAAGTATTTGAAGGGAATGGCTAAAAACGCCGGCAGGAATCTATATCTGGATTATGTGGCCTATGGAAATGAAAAATTGTACAATTACTGCAATTCAAAGAACAGTCATGGGAAGGCCGCGCAGAAAAAGATCGCACAGAAAAAATGGGACTATATTATTTTGCAGGAAAATACGGACTGGGCGATCGCCCATGGCAATACATTTCTGAATGCAAGCATCAAGCTATGCAAATACATAGAAAAGAAATGTCCGACGGCTAAAATCCTGTACAACTGCACCTGGGCCTATGATAAAACGGTATGGATACAGGGAAAGAAATATACCCACAGCACCCAGCAGAAAAATATGAACAAAAAATATCTTCAAGCGGCCTCTGCCACAGGGGGAAGCGTTTGCTGGACCGGGAACGCCTTCGATAAATACAGAAAGGTGAAGAAAGCAAAAAATCTTTACGTGGCAGACAAAAACCACGCGAGTAAGTACGGATGGTATCTGAATGCGGCCAGTATGTACGCCATGATCTTTCAGACGAGCCCTTCGGAATGCACCTATACGGGAGGGCTGAACTGCTCCCACGCAAAGCAGCTGAGGAAGATCGCCGGGCAGGTCAACGGATTTCGCTGACGGTGCGGAAATGATTTGATGATGGAGAAAAGACGGAAATCAGTTTTGGTATCCGTCTTTTTTTGTGCTCAGAATTTTTACTGGGAAAAGTGCACAAAAAACAGGGCAAAAGATTGTAAATTATAGATTATTGAACTATTTGAAAAAACAGGTTATTATATAAATACATTAAATAAAACGATTTTACAAAATAATAAAGTAAAATAAATTAATGAATTCAAAAAAGGAAAAAAGAAAGGACGAAGAACATGGGAATCATCGAGAAAATGAAATTGGATGGCAAGAAAGGCTTCGTGACAGGAGCAGCAAGAGGGATCGGGAAATGTACGGCCACCGCATTTGCAGAGGCAGGCGCAGACGTGGCTATCGTTGACCTTGACTACGAGGAGGCAAAGAAGACCGCCGCTGAGCTGGCTGAAAAGACCGGAAGAAAGGTCATTGCCATCAAGACAGACTGCACGGACAAGGAGCAGGTGGACGCAATGGTAAAGCAGGTTGTGGAGGAGCTGGGCGGCCTTGATTTCTGCCATAACAACGCAGGTATCTGCATCAACGCACCGGCAGAGGAGATGACCTACGAGCAGTGGCTGAAGGTTATCAACATCAACCTGAACGGTATTTTCCTCACAGACATCGCGGCAGGAAAATACATGCTGGAGAACGGCGGCGGATCCATCATCAATACGGCCTCCATGTCCGCGCACATCGTAAACGTACCGCAGCCCCAGTGTGCATACAATGCTTCTAAGGCAGGCGTGATCCAGCTTACAAAATCTCTGGCCATCGAGTGGGCGAAGCGCGGCGTGCGTGTAAACAGCATCAGCCCGGGATACATCGGCACAGAGCTGACGCTGAATTCCCCGACACTGATTCCGCTGATCGAGAAGTGGAACGAGATGGCTCCTCTTGGAAGAATGGGTAAGCCGGAGGAGCTGGAGTCCATCTGCGTATACCTGGCCGGCGATACCAGCACCTTCACCACCGGATCCGACTTCGTCATTGATGGAGCCTTCACCTGCTTCTAAAAGACTGTTTGCTGAATGGAGATAACATGAAAGAAAAAGACTTAATCATAAGCGGAAAAACCGCATTGGGAATCGAACTGGGCTCCACCAGAATCAAGGGCGTTCTGGTGGATTACAATGGAAATGTCCTGGCTGTCGGCATTCATGACTGGGAGAATTCCTTTATCAATGGTATCTGGACCTACAGTCTGGAGGAGATTCATCAGGGCCTCAGAGCGTGTTACAGTGATTTGCGCAGAGCCGTAGAGGAAAAGTATGGGGTAACCCTTACGGTTATCGGAGCAATTGGCGTCAGCGCTATGATGCACGGATACATGGCTCTGGATGCGCAGGGCGGCCAGCTCGCACCGTTCCAGACCTGGAGAAATACAAACACACAGCAGGCGGCAGACGAGTTGACGGAGCTGTTCAGCTTTAATATTCCGCTTCGCTGGACCATCGCACATTTATACCAGCGTATTCTGGACGGAGAAGCCCACGTAGAAAAATTATCCTACGTAACTACGCTGAGCGGCTATATTCACTGGATGCTGACAGGGAAAAAGGTGATCGGTATCGGCGATGCGGCGGGGATTTTCCCGATTGATTCTGAGACCCTGGATTATGATGCAGGAATGATAGAAAAATTCAATCAGCTGATTGCAAAATACGGCTATTCCTGGAAGGCGCAGGAAATCCTTCCCAGGGTTCTGGCAGCAGGAGAAGAAGCAGGTACGCTTACAGAGGCAGGCGCGGCCTTCCTGGATGAGAGCGGAAGCCTGCAGGCAGGTATCAGGCTGTGTCCGCCGGAGGGAGACGCCGGCACAGGAATGGTGGCTACGAATTCCGTAGCGCCCCGGACGGGCAATGTCTCCGCAGGCACCAGCACCTTTGCCATGATTATTCTGGAAAAGCAGCTGTCTAAGCTTTACCGCGAGATCGACATGGTGACGACGCCCACCGGATTTCCATGTGCAATGTCCCATGCGAACAACGGAACCTCTGATTTGAATGCTTGGGTAAATCTTTTCGGAGAGTTTGCAGAGCTGATGGGTATGAAGGTCAGCACTGGAGAATTGTTTGAAAAGCTGTATACAAATTCTCTTAAGGGCGATCCTGACTGCGGCGGCCTGCTGGCCTACGGCTATTATTCAGGAGAGAATATTACGATGCTGAACGAGGGCCGTCTGGCGTTCCTGCGGACCGCGGACGGAGCTTTCAATCTGGCCAACTTCATGCGGGCGCACCTGTTTACCTCTCTGGGGGCAGTAAAAATGGGGCTTGACATTCTCATGAAGGATGAGCATGTGAAGGTGGAGCGCATCATGGGACACGGCGGCTTCTTTAAGACAAAGGGCGTCGGACAGCGCTATCTGGCGGCGGCGGTAAATGCTCCGGTCACGGTGATGGATACGGCAAGCGAAGGCGGTGCCTGGGGAATTGCACTTCTGGCTGCTTATCTTGCGGACAAAGCAGAGGGAGAGAAGCTGGAGGAGTTTCTTGACAACCGCATTTTCAAGACGATGTCCGGTATGACGATCGAGCCGACGCCGGAGGAGGTTGCGGGATTTGAGACATTTATGGAACACTACAGGGACGGTCTTTCGATCGAAAAAGCAGCGATTGAGAGTATGACATGGTAAAGAGAAGGAGATGAGCGAATGAAGAGTAAATGGGGGAAACGCATCGGATATGGTATCGGCGATCTCGGATGTAATCTGGTATTTAGCACGATGGCATCTTATCTGATGGTATTCTATACGGATGTATTTGGAATTTCTGCCGCAGCGGCAGGAACCATGATGCTGGTAACAAAGTTCATAGACGCGATAACAGACACGGGAATGGGCCTGATCGTTGACAGAACGCATACGAAATGGGGGCAGGGAAGACCGTATTTTCTTTTTGGAGCCGTTCCCTTTGCGGTATTTACGTTTCTGACCTTCTATATTCCAGATCTTGGCAGCGGCGGAAAGCTGGTATGGGCGTACGTTACCTACTGCCTGCTGTGTACCGCTTACACGGTGGTGAATATTCCGCTGAATACCATCGTTCCGAGACTGACGTCAGACGTCCATGAGAGAGACATCCTGGTATCGACGAGAATGGTTTGCGCCATGATCGGTACTGCCATCGTCATGACCATCACGACGCCGCTGGTAGAGTTTTTCGGAAAGGGCAACGATGCCAAGGGCTATCTGATCACCATGACGATCTACGGTATTGCAGCAATGCTTATTTTCTTTGTCACCTTTGCCAGCACAGAGGAAGTGGTGCCTCCCACCAACGCTCATGAGAAGACCTCTTTGAAGGACGACTTCAAGGGCCTGACAAGCCAGGCATGGATTCTGTTTTTCCTGAATCTGTTCTACTTCTCACTGTATGTCATCAGAAGCACAACAGTTATCTATTATTTCAAGTATAACCTTGGAAGAACGGACTGGCTGTTCCTGGTAGGGATTCTGGGGATTCTTTCTGGTCTGCCGATGCTGCTTTTGCTTCCGGCCCTGGAAAGAAAATTCAGCAAGAAGAATCTGATGTACCTCAGCGTTTTGATTTATATTGTCGGCGATATGGTGATTTTCCTTGGAAAGAATTCTGCATTCTGCCTGCTGGCAGGACTGGTAATCACGGGCCTCGGTATCTATGGAATTTTCGGCCTTACCTTCTCTATGCAACCGGATGTAATCGACTATTCTGAGTACAAGAAGAACGCCAGCATCTCCGGCCTGATCGCAGCGATTCAGGGCTTTTTCGTAAAAGGCGGCATGGGACTGACCAGCTTCATCATCGGAGCCTTTCTGGCCAGCGGCGGTTACGTGGCAGATGCGGTTCAGACGCCGAAAGCATTGTCCTACATAGAGATTTGCTTTATCTGGATTCCGATTATACTTTGTGTGATCATTGCAGTCCTTACTTATTTTTATAAGCTGGATGCCCTCCGCGGAGATATGACAGAGGAGCTGGAAAAGAGAAGACAGAAAATGGCAGGCGGAAAGTAAGCAAAAGCCGTATGAGATAAAAAGGCGTACTGCCGGGAGCTGTAAAAACTGTAATAATTGATAAAGGACGTGAAAAGTGTACGGGTGCGTAGGCTTTTCACGTCTTTTTTTGTCTGTGCTGTCATAGGACAAATTGCGGACTTAATACGTTTTACCGAAGGGGGCGAAAGAATGTCTGACAAAAAAAGTAGTATGAACCTTTTTAAAATCAGAAATATTCACCCGGAGAAGCCGGAAAAAACGGTATCTGAACTGCGAAGAGAGCTCTATGAGATTTTCAGAAAATATAAATAGAAGGGAAAACGTATGCCTGTAACTGCAATTTATGCAAGACAGTCCATTGATAAAAAGGACAGTATCTCCATTGAAACCCAGATCGAGACCTGTACCCGGGAGGCGGAGGGAGAAGAGCCGGTCATCTATTCGGACAAAGGATTTTCCGGCAAAAATACGAACCGTCCTGATTTTGGAAGGCTGATGGAGGATATAAAGGAGGAAAGAATTCGGCGGGTAATTGTATATAAGCTGGACCGCATCAGCCGTTCCGTCTTGGATTTTGCAAAGATGATGGAGATTTTTACGAAGCATCATGTGGAGTTTGTTTCCTGTACGGAACGCTTTGATACCTCCACCGCCATGGGGCGGGCAATGCTGAACATTGCAGTCGTGTTTGCGCAGCTAGAACGCGAAACGATTCAGATGCGGGTGACGGACGCGTATTACAGCCGCAGCCACAAAGGGTACTACATGGGCGGCCGGGTCCCTTATGGATTCAAGCTTGAGGATACGGTGATAGACGGGATCCATACGTCAAGGTTTGTTCCCGAGCCGGAGGCGATGAAGCAGGTTAAAATGATCTATCAGATGTATTCTGATCCGGCGGTGACATTGGGAGATGTCCGGCGGGCCCTGACGGATCCCGACGTTTTGGCAGCGGAGCACAAAGCAGCATGGAGCACGGCCAGGATTTCAGAGATGATCCGCAATCCGGTGTACGTAAAGGCCGACGCGGACGTCTATCGCTTTTTTGCAGAAAACGGGGCAAATATCATTAATCCGGTGTCGGACTATACTGGGGTAAACGGACTGTTTCTGTACAGGGGAATGGATGCGGGACAGGATACCCGAAAGCAGTATGATCTGAAGGGACGCGATGTGGTGCTGGCTCCCCATGAGGGGGTGATTGACGCGGAGGTCTGGCTTGCCTGCAGGCGGAAGCTCATGAAGAACCGAAGGCTGGCGGCGGTGCGCCGGGGAACCAGAAGCTGGCTGACCGGCAAGGTGAAATGCAAAAAATGCGGGTATGCCTATCAGGTCACGGCATCTAAGGCCACAAAAGCCGGAAGGTATTTTCAGTGCAGCGGGGCCCGGTACTCCGTCAGATGCAAAGGAGCCGGACATACCATTTATGCGGATGAATTTGAAGCATATATGGCAGATCAGGTGAAGGCAGAGCTGGCGAAGCTCGAATATCTCTCGGAGGGGCCAAAACAGAAGGAGCCGGAGACAAACGAATACAAAATCCGAATTGCAGAGCTGGACCGGGAGATCGAGGGCCTTCTGGATAAGGTCGCTGCAGCGGATGATACCCTGATGGGATACATCAACCGGCGTATCGCAGCGATGGACGCCGGAAAACAGGAGCTGCAGAAAAAAATCGCGGAAAAGACCGAGGATCATTCTCATTCTGCAGGGGAAAGGGAACAGATAACGGATTACCTGGATAAATGGAGCGGCCTGGAAATACTTGATAAGCAAAGGGTTGCCGATATTCTGATCGACCGGATAGAGATAGGAGAGAAGGAGATCGAGGTGTTCTGGAATATCTGAAAATGAATGATCGAGCCAGGATATTTACCAGAGCACTCATGATGCCGCTTTTCTTTCTGCTGTCTTCGCTTTTATGCTTTTGCTCTTATGCCTTGTAATTTTCACAACTGTTTGTTCTCTCGCTTCCTGCTTTGCTTTTATGCTTTTGTTTTTATTCTCTTGCTGTTTGCAGAGCTTCGGATTGCTTCACCAAAACGCTGGAAATGCACGATCTCCCGGGCGCGCAGGAAGCGGATGGGATCTGCGATCTCTGGAATATTCTTTACGACCCGCAGGATATTGTCATAGGTGCTTCTGGCCTTTGATTCGGCGGCGAGATCCTCAAAAAGGTCGGTGACCGGGTCGCCCTTGGACTGGAATTCACAGGCGTTCTGCGGGATACCGCCGGCTGCCTGGGGCCAGACACCCACCGTATGGTCGATATAATACGGTCCGAAACCGCTTTTTTCAATCTCTTCCATGGACAGATCCTTTGTGAGCTGGTGTACGATTGTGGCAATCATCTCCAAATGCGCCAGCTCTTCTGTTCCGACATCCGTCAGGGTTGCCATCGCAATCCGGTTCTTCATGGCAAAGCGCTGGGACAGATAGCGCAGGGATGCGTTGATCTCCCCATCGGGGCCGCCGTACTGACTGATGATAAACTGCGCCAGCTTGGCGTTTGAGGTCGTAATATTAATAGGATATTCAAGTCTTTTTTCGTAAAACCACATAGATTAATCATTCCCTCCTTCCCAGGGCCACGGCTGGCAGGCCCACTCCCAGGAACGGCTGGCATCATCATCCATCGCGCCGATGTTCAGAGGGCCGTATGATTTTGCATACTCTTTCAGTGCAAAATTTCTTTTGCGGTTGTGTTCGTGGAAATAGTGAAGTGCTTCTGGGTCGTTCGGATGGGTATCCAGATAAAGCAGAGCCTCATATACGGCAAAGCTTACCTCATCAATATAGCAGAGCAGTTTTTTGCGGCTGCCCACCGGTATGTCTGCAGGCATGCTTCTTTCAGTACATCTATCTGCAGGCATGCTTTTCTCTGCACATCTGCTTTCAGGCATGCTTCTCTC
>JAUNGD010000056.1 GCA_030524705.1 Lachnospiraceae bacterium
ATGGCAGCCAGACCAAAATGCAAAATGGCAGCCGGGGCAAGCTGCAAGATGGCAGCCGGATCATGCGGTAGGATAAGTAAAGCGCCTGACAGAGGAGGATTTTCCAATGTCGGGCGCTTTGTACATACCTGTAAAATCAGAAGGTTCTGTAGAACCAGGAGGTCTTTCCTTCGTTTTTGAAATACTCCCGCGTCAGCTTTAGTGCCGTGCCGGAAAGCAGGAATACCGCGATGAGGTTCGGAATCGCCATCAGGCCGTTGAAGGTCTCTGCGATGCTCCAGACCAGCCCGAGATCGACGGTAGCCCCGACGATGGCAACCAGCGCGTAGATTACCATAAACGGCTTGATGATTTTTGTGCCAAACAGAAATTCAATACAGCGGGAGCCGTACAGTCCCCAGCCGAGAATCGTTGAGAAGGCGAAGCAGCACATGGCAACAGCGGTAAAAATCGACATCCAGTTTCCATAGGTGCTGGTAAAGCCGGAAATGGTCAGCTCCGCACCAGCGGCCGTCCCGTAAGGCACCTCGATTCCGCTCAGGAGAATAACGAGAGCGGTCATTGTGCAGATAACGATGGTGTCCATGAACACCTCGAATACACCGAATAGTCCCTGCTTGACCGGCTTCTGCGTATCTGCGCAGGCATGGGCGATGGACCCCGTACCAAGGCCGGCCTCATTGGAGAAAATACCCCGGGCAACGCCCTTTTGCATACTGAGGAACATGCTGCCTGCGATTCCGCCGGTCACGGAGGATGGCCGGAAGGCTCCCGTAATGATGCTGCCGAAAACCGCCGGGACGCGGCTGATATTCATCAGGATAACGCCCAGGGCCAGTGCAAGATACAGAAGCGCCATAAGGGGAACCAGCTTTTCCGCAACGTTTCCGATACGCTTTATGCCGCCCAGCAGGATCAGTGCCACCAGCAGCGCAATGATAATACCGATGATGAGGCTGCAGGCGGGAACGGCATCGTCGGAGATCACATGGTAATTGAGAAGAGCGGAATTGATGGCTGCCGTAATGGTGTTTACCTGTGTGGCGTTGCCGGTTCCGAAGACAGCCAGCACACCGAACAGGGCGAAGGCGTAAGCCAGCCAGAGCCAGTTTTTCCCAAGTCCGTTTTTAATGTAGTACATCGGGCCGCCGACCCAGTCCCCGTGGCTGTTTTTTTCCCGGAAGTGGACGGCCAGAGTTACCTCCGTGAATTTTGTACACATGCCGAGAAGTGCAGATATCCACATCCAGAATACGGCGCCGGGACCACCGATGGCGATAGCGCCGGCTACTCCGGCAATATTTCCGGTGCCGACGGTAGCCGCCAGAGCAGTACAGACCGCCTGGAACGGAGTGATGGCGCCGTCGGAGGCTTCACGCTTGCGGAACATTCTTCCGATGGTGCATTTCATGGCATACGGAAATTTGCGGATTTGCAGAAATCCGGTGCGGATACTGAGATACAGCCCGACGCCGATGATGCAGACCATGGCCGGGACGCCCCAGATAAAATTGTTGACTGCCTGGTTAATTTGTTCAATCGTCTGTAACATAACACACATCCTATTCATTTTAATAGCACTCTTTTTAACGGCACTCCAAAAACACTGATTTAGAGAGCGCAAAGTAATATGATGATATCATAGAACAGATAAAATAAAAAGATGTAAAATAAAAAGACCCGGAATCTGTATCAAGAAAGCCTTGTCAAAATATTGGGAGGAAGGTAAAATGAAATCCGGGAACTACTTAATTTTGAGCAAGAGGAGTAGGGAAGGATGAAGAAAGGGAAACTTAATTATATAAAGCTGGTGGTTTTACCCATATTTTCGGCGATTGGGATTACCTGCGCCACGAATATGGACGCACAGCACATCACAAATATGGGAATGGAGGGTTATCCTGCGCTGGCGGTTATTCTGGAAAAGAGCAGGCGTTCTATGTCCTCGGACAGGCTTCTTTTGCTGCTGCTTGCGCTGCTGACGGGAATGCTGATCCTGTCGGCGGAGAAAAAGGCGTTTGAAAAACGCGACCGTATCCTGGCGGCTATTTTTGCTGTGGGCTTTTCCGGCACACAGCTTCTTTGCAAATCCTACGAGGAGTGCAATAGCTGGAGTATGCTCCTGGGAGGAAAATTTGCTTTTTTGAGAGCTATGGTGATTATATTGGGGACGGCCGTTCTGATTTATTATCTGATCCTTCTGTCTTTTTATTATCTGGATCGGATCTCTCCAAAGGCAACCGGGGAAAAGGGGGCTTTTTCCAGAAAATATTATATTACGGCGTCTTTGCTGGTTCTGCTTTGCTGGATCCCGTACTTTATTCTGTTTTTCCCCGGGACCTCCAGTACGGATACCGCAAGCCAGATCGCGCAGTTTTTCGGACAACCGACCTGGACGCGAAACATGTCCTCCGTAAGAGGGGATGATATTTATCTGAGCAATCATTTTCCGTTCTTTACGACAGTGCTGATCGGAAGCTTTGTCAAGCTGGGCGTCATGATGGGGAAGGCCGCATACGGTGTGGCTCTCTATGTCTTTTTGCAAATGATGTTTATGGCCTTTGTGCTGACCGGCGTCTGGTTTTATCTGCGCTGGGCCGGCCTGTCGCAGCGGTGCCTGAAGGCGGGGCTGGTCTTTACGGCGATTTTCCCGCTGTATCCGATGGATGCGGTCTGTGTGCTGAAGGATGTGTCCTTTTCCGTGTTCTGTCTGATCATGTCGGTGCTGCTGTTTGAAATCGTGCGCTCCCGGGGAGAGGCGCTGAAGAAAAAGAGCTTTTGCGCTGCGCTGCTGCTGGATACGTTTCTTGTCATACTTTTCCGCAGCCAGGGCGTATACATCATGATACTGGTGGCACTGGTAGTACTGGTGGTCTACCGCCGGTACTGGCTGCAGGCTGCAGCTTCGCTGCTTTTACCGATTTTGGTATTCCAGCTGGTATGGGTTAAGATACTTTTGCCGATGTGGAACGTGGCTCCGTCCGGGAGGCAGGAGGCCATCGGAATCCTGTTCCAGCAGACCGCTCGGTATGTATCGGAGTATCCAGAGGACGTGACAGAGGAGGAAAAAGAGGTCATTGATAAGGTGATCGCGTACGATCTTCTGGCAGAAAAGTACAACCCGACTCTGACGGATCCGGTGAAATTTACGTTTCGTCAGGACTGCACGACGGAGGAGCTTCTGGAGTATCTGAAGGTCTGGCTGAGCATGCTGAAACGGCATCCGGGGACGTACGTGGAGGCGGTTCTGAACAATTGCTACGGATTTTTCTATCTGGGGCACTCCTCCGGGCTTGTTTATAAAAGCTATGTAAACAAGGATCGGTGGAAGGAAGGCTCAGCGCTACACGTCGAATTGCCGCTGCAGACAGATCCTGTGGAAAAAACTGTGAGTGTTCTGCCGTTCTTTTTGCAGAAAATCCCGGTGATCGGCCTGTTGTTTAGTATAGGAGCCTACTCCTGGCTGGTCATCTATTTCGCTTTCAATACGATACGGAAGAAAAAATATTCTTATCTGATACCGGGAATGGTGACGATTCTCTCTACGGGAATTTTTCTGATCTGCCCGGCCAATGGGAATTTCCGTTATGTGATGCCGCTGATCTTCGCCGCGCCGTTCCTGCTGGGAATGTGTATTTTCGAGAGTGCCTCCGGGGCAAAAAGGAGATGACGCAGTGCAGGAAAAGCTGCGTAAAGTGAAGGAACAGAGTACAGAAAGCGGCTGTGTAAAGTAAAGGAACAGAGTATAGAAAAAAGCCGCAGGAAGTGAAAATGGATGCGGGGAAAACAGAATACAGAAAACGCAAATTATGAATGAGAAAAACAGGGTGGATAAAGAGATGGAAAAAATTGCTGTTTTAATTCCGTGTTACAATGAAAGTAAGACGGTGGCGAAGGTGGTAAAGGATTTTAAGGCGGCGCTACCGGAGGCCAGTATTTATGTATATGACAACAATTCGACGGATCATACCGACGAGATCGCGAGAGAAGCAGGCGCCATTGTGCGGTATGAACACCAGCAGGGGAAGGGCAATGTCATCCGCAGAATGTTCCGGGATATTGATGCGGAGTGCTATATTATGGCGGACGGCGATGACACGTATCCGGCGGAATATGCGCCGGAGATGGCCCGGAAGGTGCTGGAGGCGGGAGCGGATATGGTGGTGGGAGACCGCCTGTCCTCCACGTATTTTACGGAGAATAAAAGGCCGTTCCACAATTTCGGCAACTCCCTGGTGCGGAAAATGATCAATTTCATGTTTAAGACAGAAATCAAGGATATTATGACGGGATACCGGGCCTTCAGCTACCAGTTTGTGAAGTCGTTCCCGGTTCTGTCGAAGGGCTTTGAGATAGAGACAGAAATGAGCATCCATGCCATCGACAAGAATATGCTGCTGGATAACGTGATTATTGACTATCGCGACAGGCCGGCGGGAAGCGAATCGAAGCTGGATACGTATTCGGACGGAATGAAGGTGCTGAAGACCATAGCAAGGCTGTACCGCAACTATAAGCCGATGTCCTTTTTCGGCACACTGGCGTTTATTTTGATCGCCCTGGGAGTCGGATTTTTTATTCCGGTTTTTCTGGAGTATCTTAGAATCGGCCGGGTGCCGAATTTCCCGACCCTGATTGTGTGCGGCTTTGCTGTGATGGCGGGCATACAATCCCTTTTTGCAGGTATGATCCTTCAGAATATGGTGCAGAAGAACCGGCAGGATTTTGAGATGGAGCTTCAGCGGATCGCGGACCACCGCAGGGAGATTGAGAAAAGAGACGGGGAATAACCGGACAGTAGCTGTGCAGATGTACGGAAATCCTCGCCAGAACAGGCAAAAGGTGCAAATAAAAAGACCCCTGGCCGGGTCTTTTTACTGTGTAAATGATATGTTATATACCGATGTAATTTGTGGAGGTTTATATCGGTTAACTGATTATACTATAATCGACCGCGCCGGAATCCACAAGCCACCCCGGGGGTCATTTTTTGAAAAAAATTTTTCATAGCAGAAATGGGGATTTCCGGCGGCCAAAATGAAGGAATGTGATTTTCATATCCCCCCCACGGGCTTGTTTCGCCCATTTTCTTCTGATAGAATACAGGAGAATGAAACATGCGGGAGAAATGATATGGGAGAGCTATTGCAGGAAATACAGTTATATTGGAGCGGGCGCGCCGAGGGATATTCAAAAGTAAATCAGGAGGAGCTGCAGGGAGAGCAGAAGGATAAATGGCTTTCTGTGCTGCGGGAAAAGTTTCCGCACCGCAGGCCGGAGGAGCTTCGCGTGCTGGATATCGGCACGGGGCCGGGATTTTTTGCGGTGATCCTGGCGGAGCAGGGATTTCAGGTGACGGCGGTGGACTATACGCAGGAGATGCTGCAGCAGGCAAAGCGCAATGCGGGCATTTATGCCGGGGCGATTGACTGGTATCAGATGGATGCCCAGAACCTGGAGTTTGCATCGGAGCAGTTTGATGTGGTGGTATCGAGAAATCTGACCTGGAATCTTGAGAGCCCTGAAAGGGCGTACCGGGAATGGCATCGCGTCCTGAAGAAGGATGGTATCATGCTGAATTTTGATGCGAACTGGTACGGCCATCTGTTTGATTCACAGCTTCGGGACGCCTATGAGGAGGACCGCAGGCAGGTGGAAAATCTCGACCTGGAGGATCATTATACGTGTACGGATACGGAATGGATGGAGGCGCTTGCACGGAAGATGCCCTTAAGTCCTGTGACTAGGCCGGCCTGGGATTACCAGATTCTGAAAGAGACCGGATTTTCCAGGATTCAGGTGGAGGAGAATGTGGGAGAGCGGGTCTGGAGCTTGACCGAGCGGATGAATTATGCGTCGACGCCGATGTTCTGCGTAGCGGCTTACCGCTAGAGGATGCATCCGGGAAAATGTGCAGCGGCATACCATAGAGGATGTGCCAGGGAAAATGCGTAGCGGCGTACCGCTAAAGGATGCATCCGGGAAAATGTGCAGCGACATACCATAGAGGATGTGCCAGGGAAAATGTATAGCGGGAAAAGACGTGTATCGGAAAAAGGCATGTATCAGAAAAGGATATGCGCCGGATAAAATTGTTTGGACGCCATCAGTTTTCAAAGGAAGGCTGGTGGCTGTATTTTTAGCAAAAAGAAAACTTTCTCTTTTTTATCTGAGAATAATGAAGAATTGAGGCAGGTATGGTTGATATTAAGCAAATACAGTATTTTGTGGCCTGCGCCCAGACCGGCTCCTTCAGCAAGGCGGCGGAGAGCCTGTATACGACGCAGCCAAGTGTGAGCAAAGTGATCAAGGCCATGGAGAGCGCCTTGGGGGTGCGGCTGTTTGAGCGGTATGCAAAGGGGATTTCCCTGACCCCGGAGGGGGAAAAGGTGTACCGCTATGCACGGCCGATTCTGGAGAATCTGCAGAAGCTGCAGGCTCCGGAGATGGGAGAGACCTGTGAAACTCTGCTGGTCTCCAGCAATCCAAGCTCCTGGTTTGCCGATACCTTTGTGGAATTTTATCAGAAATATGCGGAGGAAAGGCTGCATTACCAGGTCTATTCAGCCGGTATCCGTGAGATTATCCAGCGGGTGCAGGAGCGCATGGATGATATCGGCTTTCTGTATGTCATGAAAAATCAATGGCCGGCTTTCCAGTATTTCCTTACCCGGAATTATCTGGAATTTGAGATCCTGCTGGAGACGGATGTCATGCTGCATCCGGGGGCCCGGCACCCGTACTGGGAGGACCCGGGGCAGGATATGAGCCTTGCGGGGCTCCGGCTGATCCAGCGTTTCCCAGACGAATTTTCGCCGGACAATTACTGGGATATTCAGGATGAAAGCGGCGGCTCTGCGGCGGAGGCGGAGACTGTCGTGACGACGAACAGCGATTATATTATGGAGCGTCTTTTAAAAAGCAGTGATCTTGTAAACATCAGCGGAAATTATCTCATCGGAAAGGGCGATGCTGGAGCGAAGGACGCGGAGACCGGTGAGAGAGCCTTCAGGCTCGGGAAGGGAATCCATATTTCAGGCGTGGCTGAGGGCCAGATTCTGTTTGGCTATGTGAAAAGGCGGGGAGAAGCGCTGCCGAAATGGGCCGGAATCTTTGCGGAGTTTGTAAAGAATAAATTAGAAGGCCGGCGCGGGGAATAAGCGGCCCCGCCATAAATTGTATTGAGAAAAGGGGACATAAAAATGAAATACGACTTTACTTCCATTATAGAACGCAGGGGAATGGATGCTATTGCAGTGGATGCCCTGGGGAACGGCGGAGCTGCGCCCGGGGCGCCGAAGGAGGGATTTGACGCTATTCCGATGTGGGTAGCTGATATGAATTTTCCTGCGCTGCCGACGATTCAGGAAGCGGTCATCCGGCGGACGCAGCACCCGGCGTACGGATATTTTTCGCCCCGGGAGGAGTATTTTGATGCGATTATCCGCTGGCAGGAGACGAGAAACCAGGTGACCGGGCTGACCAGGGCGTGTATCGGGTATGAGAACGGCGTGCTGGGCGGCGTGATCAGCGCCCTGAATGTGTTTTGCTCCAGAGGGGATAAGGTGCTGCTGCATAAGCCTACGTACATCGGTTTTACAAAAAGCCTGAAAAACAATGGATACCACATTGTACACAGCGCTTTGAAGCAGGACGAGAACAATATATGGCGTATGGATTTTGAGGATATGGAGAAAAAGATCGTGGAACATAGGATCCACGCGGCGATTTTCTGCTCGCCTCACAATCCCTGCGGCCGGGTTTGGGAGCGCTGGGAAATTGAAAAGGCCATGGAGCTGTACAAAAAACATGATGTTTTCGTCATTTCCGACGAGATCTGGTCCGACCTCACGCTGACGGGGTACAGGCATATTCCGACTCAGTCGGTTTCCGAGGATGCCCGCAGCCGCACGGTGGCGCTGTACGCTCCTTCCAAGACCTTCAATCTTGCCGGACTGGTGGGAAGCTATCATATTATTTATAATTCCTGGATCAGGGACCGGATCGAGAAGGAGTCCTCGCTGTCCCACTACAATGAAATGAATGTACTTTCCATGTATGCGCTGATCGGAGCCTATCAGCCGGAGGGATACGAATGGGTGGACGAGCTGCGGGAGGTGCTCACCGGAAACATTCGCTATGCGGCGGACTTTATCCGGGAAAATTTCGAAGGCGTGAGCTTTTCCATGCCGCAGGGAACGTACATGATGTTCCTTGACTGTTCAGAATGGTGTGAAAAACACGGGAAGACCCTGGATGAGATCGAACGCGCGGCCTGGGATGTGGGGGTAGCGGTGCAGGACGGCAGGAGCTTTCATGGGCCGTGCCATCTGCGGGTGAACCTGGCTCTGCCGTTTTCCAGAGTTCAGGAGGCCTTTGACAGGCTGAAAAAATATGTGTTTGTCTGAGGGAAGGCCGAGGAAAATGCATTCATAAATTTTCTGAAAAGATAATGGTAAAAATGCATAAAAAACACATAAATTTATTATATAAATAGTAAAAAATACTGCCTTTCGATTTAAAATTATTGTGTTTACTTGCAAATATTTGGAAAAAATGCTAAAATAATCAAGTCTGAGGGACAAAAATATAGACAAAATTGGAGGGCTAGTATGAAGAAGAAAATCTTATCAATTCTTTTGGCGGCTACGATGACGATGTCGCTGGCAGCAGTACCGGCGGCGGCAGAGGAAGCATCCGATGATGCTTACATGGAGGAGCTGATCGCGGCAGCGCAGGAAGAGGGCGAGCTGATCGTTTATGGTTCCTGTGAAGATCCTTATATCGCGGCGGCAAGTGATGCTTTTGCTGAAAAGTATGGAATCAAGACTTCCTGGCAGCGTCTGACCGGAGGTGAGGTTCAGGCAAAGATCGAGGAAGAGAATGGCAATCCTTCTGCCGACGTATGGTTTGGAGGTACTTCTGATCCCCAGAGTATCTGTGCGACGGAGGGGCTTCTGGAGTCCTATGACGCAAAGAATAAGGGACATCTGGTAAATGACAGCTATCGTGACCCGGATGGCTACTGGTACGGTATCTACCGCGGTATCCTCGGTATCTTCTACAACATGGAAGAGCTTGACCGCCTTGAGCTGGATTATCCGCAGGACTGGGATGATCTTCTCGATCCGAAGTATGAAGGCCTGATCTGGTTCTCCAATCCGAATACTGCAAGTACGGCGAAGCTGGCCATCAATACCTTCGTACAGATGCGCGGACATGATGAGGCTATGGACTACTTCGTAGCTCTGGACAAGAACGTAGCTCAGTATACGAAGAGCGGCGGCGGCCCGTCCAAGAGCGTTGGTACCGGCGAATGTGTCATCGGTGTCGGTTTCCTGCATGACGCCGTATATCAGATCGACCTTGGCTATGACAACATTGGCTTGGCTGTTCCTGCATCAGGTACCTCCTGTGAGATCGGTGCAACCTCTATCTTCAAGGGCTGCAAGCATCCGAATGCGGCTAAGCTGTGGATCGAGTTCTGCCTGACTCCTGAGTGCGTTGAGCTGGCAGCACCTACCGGAAGCTTCCAGTTCCTGGTTCTTGACAATGCAAAGCAGCCGGAGATCATGGACGAGTTCGGTTTGAATCCTGACGTTACGATTGATTATGACTTTGCCGATGCAAAAGAGAACACTTCTAAGTACGTGGAAGATTTCTTTGAGGCAATCGGAAGCGCTGCTGACGATAGATTCCAGACAGAATAATTACGGGCTAGAGTTATCAGAGGGTGAGGGGGAGCTTTGCTGATCCCCCTCACTTTTTATGATAAGGAAAGGAGAATTTTATGAACCGACGCCAGAGCGCATCATTGGACAGAAAAAAATTCCTTCATGACCCTGTGATGCTGGTAACTGTTGTGATACTGATTGTGGCTCTGCTTCTTTTTGTTTTATATCCGCTGGTTATCCTGCTGATGGACAGCGTATGGGAGGAAGGCCATATTACCCTTGCTATTTTTGACCGGATTCTGCACCTCGACCGTTTTCAGGTGGCTTTTGTAAATACCCTGAGGGCAGGTGTGCTGACGGCGCTGATTTCCACCCTGCTGGGGCTGATGTTTGCCTACGTGGACGTCTACGTAAAGCTTCGTTTCAAAATACTGGAAAAGCTTTTCGGCGTTGTATCACTGCTTCCTGTTGTGTCCCCGCCCTTTGTTTTATCCTTAAGCATGATCTGTCTTTTCGGAAGATCCGGCTTGATTACCCGGCAGCTTCTTCATATTTATGATTCAAATATCTACGGCCTTTTCGGGATCGTAGTGACACAGACACTGACGTTTTTCCCGGTTTGTTATCTGATGCTCCGGGGACTTCTCAAAAATATCGACCCTTCTCTGGAGGAAGCATCCAGAGATATGGGAGGAACAAGGTGGCAGGTATTTACGACGGTCACTCTGCCCCTGATGCTTCCGGGTCTTGGAAATGCATTTCTTGTCACCTTTATTGAGTCGGCGGCCGATTTTGCCAATCCCATGCTGATCGGCGGAGACTATGATACCCTGGCGACCACCATTTATCTTCAGATTACAGGCGCCTATGACAAGCAGGGAGCGGCGGCTATGGCGGTGGTGCTTTTGTCCATCACCATCCTGATGTTTGTGATCCAGAAATATTATCTGGAATCAAAAACGGCGGCTACCCTGACAGGAAAGGCCAGCAGAGAACGTGTGCCAATCACGGACAAGAGCGTTACGGTGCCTCTGACTATACTGTGCGCCCTTACCTCTGTTTTTGTAGTGCTTATGTATGCAATGGTTCCGATGGGGGCATTGTTTAAGCTTTGGGGCAGAAATTATTCCCTGACCCTGGATCATTTTAAATATATCTTTTCCTACGGCGGACTGAGAGCCTTTAAGGATTCTGCGCTGCTTTCTGCGATCGCGGCACCCATCACGGCGATCATGTCCATGATTATCGCTTATCTTGTAGTAAAACGGAAATTCAAGGGAAGAGGGCTGATCGAGCTTTTATCCATGCTGGCGATGGCCGTGCCCGGTACGGTTCTTGGCGTGGGATACATAAGAGGCTTCTCAAACGGCCTGTTCCATACGGGATTTCTTCAGGGAATTTACGGTACGTCGGCGATCCTGATTATTGCTTTCGTGGTTCGCTCGCTTCCGACGGGTACGAGAAGCGGTATTTCCGCTCTGCGGCAGATTGATAAAAGCATTGAGGAATCCGCTTATGATATGGGAGCCGGCAGCGGCAAGGTGTTCATGAGTGTGACACTTCCGCTCATCAAGGATTCCTTCTTTTCAGGACTTGTAACTGCTTTCGTGCGAAGCATCACCGCTATTTCAGCCGTTATCCTGCTGGTGACGCCGCGCTGGAATATGGTAACGGTTCAGATCAACAGTCTGGCGGAGAAGGGGACGTACGGCCCGGCCTGCGCTTATGCGACGATCCTGATCGTGGTGGTCTATGCGGCGGTTGCTCTTATGAATCTGTTTATTAAGCATTTCGGAACAAGTAAAATCAGGAGGGAAGACTAATGGCAAAAGAAAAGAAGGGTGTTCGTCTGGAGCACATTTCTAAAATATATAAGGACCCGAAAACAAAAAAGGACTTTTATGCGGTAAACGATGTGGAGATCAACATTGAGCCGGGCAGCTTTGTCACGCTGCTGGGGCCTTCCGGCTGTGGAAAGACGACTACGCTGCGTATGATCGCAGGCTTTGAAAGCCCGGACGCCGGCAGCATCTACCTTGGCGGAGAGAAGATCGACGAGCTGACTCCGAACAAGCGCGATACGGCCATGGTTTTCCAGAGCTACGCGCTGCTTCCTCACTACAATATTTTTGACAATGTGGCCTACGGCCTGAAGCTCCGCAAGCTGCCGAAGGATGAGATAAAGAAAAAGGTCACGGATATTCTGAAGCTGGTAGGGCTGGAGGGCATGGAATCCCGCATGACGAACCAGCTTTCCGGCGGTCAGCAGCAGAGAGTCGCTCTGGCGAGGGCTCTTGTCATTGAGCCGGGGGTGCTGCTCTTTGACGAGCCTTTGAGCAATCTGGACGCGAAGCTTCGTGTCTCCATGCGTACAGAGATTCGGAGAATCCAGCAGGAAGCCGGGATTACGGCTGTTTACGTTACCCATGACCAGAGCGAGGCCATGAGTATTTCTGACCAGATCATCATTATGAAGTCCGGCGTAGTGGCTCAGATCGGTTCTCCCGAGGAGATTTACTATCGTCCGAAGAATGAATTTGTGGCTGATTTTATCGGTGATGCAAACTTCCTGAAGGGCAAAATGGTAGCCCATGAGGGGGCAGAAGGCATTGTGGAGGTCAACGGCGTGAAGGTACGGGTGGCAGATGCGGCTCATGTGAAGGACGGAGCGGATACCACCATCGTCCTGCGCCCGGAGTCCACGGTCCTTGCTGACGAAGGCTATCTGCCCTGCCGGGTCATTCTTTCCTGCTTCATGGGAGCATACCAGAATTACCATGTCATGGTGGGAGATACGAGACTCATCGTTGCAGACTACAATCCGAAGGGGAAAAAGATTTATCAGGCCGGAGATCAGGCATATATCAGATTTGAGGCCGGAAATGCACATGTCATGTAGCGGCGGATAAAAAATTGCATATAAAATGTATTCAGGCGGAACGGAGAAGATCTTCGTTCCGCCTGATTCATTATCTTGCTTACTACTTGCTTATTATCTTACTTGTTTTTATGCTCCAGTCAATAGATCACCCTGGAATCATAGGGAAATATAATGCTGGAATTACAGGGAAACGCGCAGTGTAACGGTTTCCTGCCGGTTGACTTTTTACACGAAAGTATCGTGTGCCTCCATTGCACAGAGGCCGGCTGTCAGACTATAATTCTTATATCAAAACTGTTCGGGTAAGCGGATGGGGATATGAGGAGGAAAAGCTATGAATGGATGGAAGCTGTCGGAGAATATCATCCGGCTGCGGCGGGAAAAGAAGATCACGCAGGAGGAGCTGGCCGACTTTGTGGGGGTGACGAAGGCCTCCGTCTCCAAATGGGAGAACAGCCAGAGTATGCCGGACATTTTGATGCTCCCGCGGCTGGCGGCCTTTTTCAATGTCAGCGTGGATGCGCTTATCGGCTATGAGCCGCAGCTTGGACGGGAGCAGATTCAGAAAATATACCAGGAGCTGGCGGCGGATTTTGCCGGGAAGCCCTTTGAGGAAACTATGGAGAAATGCAGGAGTCTTGTAAAACAGTATTATTCCTGTTATCCGTTTCTGTTTCAGATGGGCGTCTTGTGGCTGAATCATTTTATGCTGGCGAAGGATCAGGAGCAGCAGCGGGAAATCCTGGAGGAAGCCTCCGGGCTGTGCAGCCATATTTTGGCGGAGTGCAAGGATATCGGGTTGTGCAGCGATGCAGTCATACTCCGGGCGCAAATGGATCTGCTGCTGGGGAGAGTGCAGGAGGTAGTCGAGACGCTGGAGGAAACGGTCAATCCATACCGGCTTTCCGGCCAGAGCGACGGAATTTTGATTCAGGCGTACCAGCTTGCGGGCCAAAAGGAGAAGGCGGACGATTTTACACAGATCAGTATGTTCCTGCATTTGATGAATCTTGCGGCGGATGCGGTCTGGTACCTGGAGCTCCATAAGGATGAACTGGAAATCTGCGAAGAGACAATCCGCCGGATGGATGAAATGTTTCGAATATACGGGATGGAGCGGCTGAATGCCAATACGGCGGCACAGTTTCAGCTGCAGGCCGCCGTCGTTTACAGCCTGCACGGACGGAAGGCGGAAGCCTTGGAACGGCTGCGGCAGTATGCGGATACGATTCGCTGGATGCTGGACGGAGATCATCTGACGCAGCACGGAGACCATTATTTTCACCGGATCTCAGACTGGTACGAGGGCTGCGACCTGGGGGGCCGGGCGCCCCGGGACAAAAAGCTGGTGTCCGGCAGCGCGCTGCAGGCATTTGCACATCCTGCTTTCGCAGCGTTTGCGGAGGAGCCCGGATTTCAGAGGATTCGGAGATCCCTGGAGGAGCAGGTGGCTTCCGGTGAATGAGATTTTGTGAAAAAAATAAAACGCTTTGTATGGAAAGGAGCATACGCCTATGAAAGAGATCAGTGAACTACTTCCTTTTTTGATTCCGCTTGTGATCGCCCAGCTCGCGCTGCTTGCTTTTGCGCTGCATCACATTCTGACCCATCAGAGCTATAAAAGGGGAAGCCGGGGGCTGTGGCTTGTTGTGGTAATTGTAGGGATGGAATTTGTCGGGCCGGTTCTGTATTTTCTGCTGGGAAAAGAGGATGCGTAATGGACGTACTGGAAATTACCCATGTGTCGAAGACCTTTGGGAAGAAAAAAATCATAGAAGACCTCAGCTTTTCGGTGCCGGAGCACAGTGTCTTTGGATTTATTGGTGAAAACGGCGCCGGAAAGACAACGACGATGCGGATGATCCTCGGACTGCTCAGAAAGGATCAGGGACAGATCCTGGTAAATGGAGAGCGGGTGGTCTACGGACAGAACAGGACGAACCGCTATATCGGATATTTACCGGATGTCCCGGAATACTACGGCTTTATGACTCCCGGGGAATATCTGCGTCTGTGCGGAAGAGTGACGGGGATGGAAGAAAAAGAAATTGATAAGCAGTCGGAAAGACTGCTGGAGCTGGTGGGCCTGGCGCATCAGGAAAAAAGGATCCGGGGATTTTCCCGGGGGATGAAGCAGCGGCTTGGGATTGCCCAGGCGCTTTTAAACCGGCCGAAGCTGCTTATCTGCGACGAACCGACCTCGGCCCTGGACCCAGCGGGGAGAAAAGAAATCCTGGATATTTTGTCATCGGTAAGAAGGCATACGACGGTACTGTTTTCCACGCATATTCTTTCGGATGTGGAGCGGATCTGCGACGAGGTGGCTTTTCTGCATCAGGGAAGCATTGCCCTGCGCGGGACAATGGAGGAGGTCAAGGCTGCCCGGAGAGGCGGAGGATACGAGGTGGAATTTTTCAGCCCCCGGGATGCGGATACCTTCGCGGAGGTATTTCGGGAGGGAAGGCGGACGGATCGGGCGGTGCTGCGGTATGATGGGAGGACAGAGGCGGATATGCTGCAGGCGCTGCGCTTTCTGGCAGACCGCGGAATCCCGGTGCAGCGGATCGAGCTGCTGGAGCCGTCTTTGGAAGCTCTGTTTATGGAGGTGATCGGAAAATGACAGCATGGCGTGCGTTTACAGGGAAGGAATTTCTGGAGGCGGTAAGGACGGGAAAGCTGGCCCTGCTCCTGTTGGTTTTCCTGATGCTGGGGATCATGAATCCGGCGGTTGCGAAGCTGACGCCCTGGCTCATAGAATCTATGGCAGAAAGCATGGAGGAAACCGGGCTGTCCGTGGCGGCTACGGAGGTAAATGCCATGAGCTCCTGGGTACAGTTTTATAAGAATGCGCCCATGGCTCTGATTATTTTTGCGCTGATGTTCGGCGGGATCCTTACGGGAGAATATCAGAGAGGGACGCTGATTAATATTGTGACAAAGGGGCTGGCCCGGTGGAAAATTCTTGCGGCAAAAGCATTAGCGCTGCTGGCTTTCTGGACCGGAGGCTACTGGCTCATGTTTGGGCTCACCTGGGGATATACGGTTTATTTCTGGGACAGCGTGGGGATATTTCACCCCGTTTTCGGAGCCTTCTGTGTATATCTTCTGGGCATCTGGCTGATCTCTCTGCTGCTGCTCGGCTCGGGAATTTTTCGATCGGGGGCGGCGGTGCTCGGTATGGCCGGGGCCGGGTTTGTTCTGTCTTACCTTCTGGGCCTGATCCCGGCGGTGCGGGATTTTGTACCGACACGGCTGTTGGAGGCTTCGGTCCTGCTCACCGGCGCTGCGGCACCGGAGGATTTTCTTTTTGCGGCGGCAGCGGCGGGCCTGCTGGTCATAGGCAATCTTTTGGTGGCCGTCGTTTGTTTCGACCAAAGACCGCTTAGCTGATGATTTTCATTCTTTTTTATATGGTATCCGGCAGGATTTATGAATCTGCATTCCAAAATGGAATACAGAGAATCCCCCGGGGTGGGTTGGGGGAAGAGAAATTATAAATTATAATAAGAACGTGAAATGAACTTTAAAGATAAATAGTGAAACCATCAATCAGCCAGAAACAGATGAGGCATGCACAAGGATTAATTTTGTTTGCAGGAGAAATTTATGAATGTAAATATTATTTTGTTTGATGAGTTTGAGACGCTGGACGCCTTTGGGCCGGCACAGATCTTCGGCAGGGTGCCGGAGCACTTTCACATCAATTATCTTTCTGAAAACGGCGGTATTATCAGCAGCAGCCAGGGCGCCGGGATATGGACCGAGGAGCTTTGGCCGGAGGAAATTTCTGATGTGCTGATCATACCGGGTGGCCGCGGCGCAAAGCGTCTTCTGTATCTGGAAAAAGAGCTGCTGGAGCATATAAAAAAATCTGCGGAAATGGCGGACTATTGCCTCATGGTGGAAAATGGTTCTGCGATTCTTGCCCAGACCGGGCTGCTGTACCGGAGGAAGATTGCGGACTATTCCTACGATGAGAACTGGAAGCGGATGTTTACCGCGGGAATTGTGCGCATACCGGACATTCGGTGGATGGCGGACGGAAAATATTACAGCTGCTCGGATTCCTTCAGTAGCATAGATATGTCGCTGGGAGTGGTGGCAGAGCTGTTGGATATTGACGTGGCGGCGAAAATTGCGTCGCAGCTGGGTTACGGCTGGGACTGCGAGGAACACGACGGAATTCTGTTATAAAGGGTTTATGTCCTGCGGCGAAGGGGCAGAGAGCTTTCTGAGGACAGAAAAGGGAGATAAAGTTGAATAAGACAGAGCATGAGAAAAATCAGAAGGCAATTATCAACCGCATGGCGAAAATTATCGGCCACACGAAGTCTGTGAAAACCATGGTGGAGGACGGCCGGGACTGCAGCGAGGTCCTGATCCAGCTTTCTGCCGTAAAGGCGGCCATCAATAATACGGGAAAAGAGGTTTTGAAGCTGTATCTGCAGGAGTGCCTGCAGGACGCCGTGGAAAACAGCAATCCAGAGAAGCTTCGGGAATTAAACCGGATCATAGAGACGTTTATGAAATAAAATGCGGGCGCCGCAGAATGCTTCGGACGGGTTTCCGTAACATTCTGCGGCGCTTCCTGCCTTTATATCCCGGGAAAGGCTTTTGGATTTCCCGGGATATATTGGGGATATAGGCTGGTTATACGCTTTCTGCCTCGAATGCCTTTTTGAGCTGTAGAAGTGCGGCCTGCTGCGCGGGCGTGAGCTCTGTCGGGATCCGTACATGAAGAAAAACATACAGATCGCCCCGGCCTCCTATTTTCGGCGGCTGGATCAGGCCCTGGCCGGGAAGCCTCAGCTTCTGCTCGGGAGAGGTGCCGGCGGGAATTTCAAAGGGCTTGTCCCCCTGCAGCGTGGGAATATGTACCGTACCGCCCAGTACCAGCGTGTGGTAATCGACGGTAAAATGTGTAAACAGGTGATATGCCTGCCGCAGAAAGCCCGGCTTGTCCTGAAGCAGGACGATAACGGCATAAAAATTGTCGGGGTATTTGGAACGCAGATAGCCGATCAGCTCATCGCCCTCGCAGATGACCGCCTCCAGGGGAAGCATCTGATTTTCGAAGGAGCCCTTGGGGATCCTGACCTTAAAGCGCCAGGTCTTGTCAATGTATTTCGGCAGCGCACCGGGAGCGGGATTTGGGATTTTTTCTGTGTAGCTGGCCTCCTTGATAACGCTTTCGAAGGTTTCCTCCAGATTCAGCCGGACCGCGATGCGCACAACGTGCAGCGTGATATCATCCTCCGGCGGCTTTTGACCCTCCGCACAGGCTCCGCAGTGCCCTTCCCTTGTTTCTCCGGAAGGCCAGTCATCCGCGGAGGAATACCGGGTATAATTCATTTTCCGGTAAGCCTCGTGGCCGCAGGCGTTGTACTGCTTCCGCTTTTCCGGGTCGGAAAGAACGGAATACGCCTCCTGGATTTCCTGAAAACGCAGCTTGTTTTCTTCATTGTCAGAGGCAGAGTCTGGATGATATTTTTTGGCCAGTTCCCGGTAGGCTGCTTTGATCTGTGATTGGGTGGCGTCACGGCTGACTCCAAGTATGTCATAATAATTTCGCATAGATAGTTACCCTGATATAAATTAGAAGAAATCAATTGTAGGTTACATAAGCCGATTATACAATAAAAGGTGAAGGACAGACAAGTATGATAATGTGGAATGCATGTGCATGAATATGCAGAAGCATGATATTCTAAAACAGAATGCATATACCTTTTAAAATGAAACATATTATCATCCCCCCTGGGGGCTTGTGAGGAAGGAATATTTAAGGTAAATTATATATCGGATAAAATACATGAAAAGATAAAATTATGTATCGGATAAAATACATGAAAAAGGAGATACCGTTCATGATAAAACGTCTGATGCACAGTCTGGTTCAGACTCTGATCCTGGTAATCGGCATCACTTTTCTTTCTTTTACACTTTCTTATTTGTCGCCCGGTGACCCGGCTGAGCAGATGCTGAAAAAGGGCGGGATGATGGTTTCAGAGGAGGCCCTTCAGAAAAAGCGTGAAGAGCTGGGGCTCGATAAGCCCATGCTGATACAGTATGGTATCTGGCTGAAAAATCTCGTTAAGGGCGATCTGGGCAACTCCTATAAATCAAGAAAAGCAGTGGCGGGAGAGCTTGCCCGGACGCTGCCGAACACCGCGGCCCTGGCAGGCTTGTCCATGCTGCTGGTGATTGTAATAGCGACTCCGGTGGGAATTCTCTGCGCACACGATCAGAACGGAGTGTTTGACAATATCTGGAGAGCGGTCACATATCTGTTTTCGTCGTTGCCCTCTTTTTTTGTCTCGCTGTTATTTATGTATATTTTTGCCCTCCGGCTGAAATGGCTGCCGGTCATTGGAAGCAATAGCTGGAAGGGAATCATTATGCCGGCGCTGGTACTGTCCCTTACGCTGTCGTCATGGTATATCCGCCAGGTGCGGGCAATCGTGCTCCGGGAGATGGAACGGGGCTATCTTGACGGACTGAGGAGCCGCGGTATTCCCCAGCGGAGGATTTTGTTCCGGCATGTACTGAAAAACTGCATGCTTCCGCTGGTAACGCTGTTCGGCATTTCGCTTGGAAATATGATGGGCGGGGCAACGATCGTCGAGAGTATTTTTTCCTGGCCGGGAGTCGGAAAGCTTGCGGTGGATTCTATTACGGCCCGGGATTACCCGATGATTCAGGGCTATGTCGTGTGGATGGCTCTCATTTTTCTGGTAATCAATTTTCTGGTGGACTGGTCGTATCGTTTCCTTGATCCCAGAGTCAGGAGGGAGGCGGCATGAAAAAGAAAAACAAGAGGAAAGCCAGAAGATGGCTGATTTTTTCACTGGCTCTGCTGGCGGTTCTGTTTGCGGTGGCTTTCATTGGGCCGTCCCTGATCCCGCATCAGCCCTTCAAACCGAATATGCGGAACGCATTGCAGCCGCCAAGTGCCGAGTATCTCTTTGGCACAGATAATTTGGGACGCTGCGTGTTCTGCCGGGTGATTGCAGGGGCATCCACGTCTTTGTTTTCTGCTCTCGCGGTTGTCGGCATTGTGTTTGCGGCGGGAACGGTGCTGGGGGTTGCCGCGGGCTTTACCGGCGGAGTGCTGGATCATATTATCATGAAAATTTCATTGATTTTTCAGGCGTTTCCATCCTTTATTCTGGCGGTGGCCGTGGCAGGGATTCTTGGAAACGGACTGAAGAACGGCATTATTTCCCTGTGCGCCGTGTATTGGGTTACTTATTGCCGTCTTGCCCGCAGCCTGACCGTATCGTTGCGGGATATGCCCTACATCCGGGCGGCAAGGATCTGCGGAGCCGGCAAAATTTCAATTCTGTTTAAATATGTTTTGCCGAATGTGGTGGCTCCGGTGCTTGTAACAGCGGCGCTTGACGTAGGCAGTGTGATACTGAGTATGGCGGGCCTGTCTTTCCTTGGACTTGGAGCGGTAAGGCCTACGGCCGAATGGGGAGCGGTGATGAGTGAAGCGAAGGATTATCTGCAGACTGCACCGTGGATCATCGTTTTTAACGGCGCAGCCCTGTTTGTCGTGGTAACGATTTTCAATCTTTTCGGCGACAGTCTCAGGGATGTGCTGGACACGAACGCAGAGATATGAGGCTTCCCATAAGGAGCTGACAGTGATTAAGGATTCTACATCGGATAAGGTTTTGACAGTGATTAAGGATTCTACAGTGGATAAAAATTTGACATTAGATAAGGAGGAACTACTCATGAAAAACAAAGTGATCGCGCTGGCATTATGTACAGCGCTGACGGCATCAGCGCTTCCGGTGAACGTGTTTGCGGAGGAGGGCCAGAAAACCTTTACAGCCGGGGCAACGACGGGATTTTTTGGGGCTGAAAGCCTGGATGTGGCGTACAACTGGGACGGTTGGATTATGTCTATTTACGGTATCAGCGAGAACCTGTTCCGTCTGGATGAAAATTATGTTCCGCAGCCCTGGCTGGCAGAAAGCTATGAGAACGTGGATGAGCTGACCTGGAAATTCAATATCCGGGAGGGAGTGACCTTCTCTGACGGCAATCCGGTGACTGCTGAGGCGGTAAAAAAATGCTTTGAGCGTACATATGAACAGAATGAGCGGGCTTCCTCTACGCTTGACATTGCATCTATGGAAGCGGAGGGCCAGGTGCTGACGATCAAAACCTCTGCACCGAATCCCACTATTCTGAATGATCTGTGTGATCCGCTGATGGGGATTTATGATGCGGACGCGCAGGTGGATCCAGAGCTTGGCGTGCCGTGTACGGGGCCCTTTGTGGCCACGTCCTTTACGGCCATGACAGAGGTATCCATGGTAAAGAATGAAAACTACTGGGGCGGCGAGCCGAAGGTGGACAAGGTAGAGCTGAAAATTATTGATGATACGGAAGCTTTGAATATGGCTCTGCAGAACGGCGAAATTGATCTGATTGCACAGCTTCCGGCAGCCGGCACCGCCGTATTTGCAGATAATGAGGACATTGTGATGGAGAGTAAAACCTCCACCCGGGCCAATTTCCTGGCTTATAATATGAAACATGCTGTAGTGGAGGATGCGGCAGTCCGCAAGGCCATCGGCATGTGTGTAGACAGAGAGGCTTTTGCAGATGTTGTTTACAATGGCTATGCGACGCCCAGCTACGGCGTATATCCAGAATCTCTTCCGTACGGCAGCACGGAGGGAATGGAGCTGACGGTGACCGGGTATGATTCCGAGGGCGCTGCGGCGCTGCTGGCTGACGCAGGCTATGAGGATACGGACGGCGACGGTATTCTGGACAAGGACGGAGAGCCGCTTTCCCTCCACGCCATTACATACAGCTATAATACGGAGTGTCTGCAGCTCGCAGACATGATTCAGGCGGAGCTGGCAGGAATCGGCGTCGAAATGACGCTGGAAACGTATGACGTACTGGATGATCCGCTGGCAAATGATGAATTTGATCTGGCTATCTTGAGTCATGCGATGGCTCCCACGGGAAGCTCCCAGTATTTTATCAGTATGCTTTTTGAGAGCGATTCCTCAGAAAATATGGCTCACTACAGCAACGAAGAGGTAGATGCACTTTCTGATAAGCTGAAGGCCACCTTTGATGAAGAAGAAAGAAATACAATTGCAAAGGACGTGTGCCAGCAGGTAATCAGCGACAAGGTGTATGATTTTATTGTGCATCAGCAGCTTATTTGCGCATACTCTGACAAGGTAACCGGATTTGAAGTAAATCCGAGTGAATATTATCTGATAACAAATACGATTGATATTGCGGAGTGATATGCTGGAGCTTAAGAATGTAAATATTGCTTATAATGGAACCCCCATAGTCAGAGATGTTTCCCTGACCGTGGGGGATGCTCAGATTGTGGGGATTGTGGGCGAAAGCGGTTCGGGAAAAAGTACCCTGATACGGAGTATCATCGGCCTGCTCGGCCGGGAAGGCCGGATTACGTCCGGGAAAATTATTTTTGACGGAGAAGCGCTGGAAAGGAAAAGTGAAAAGGAGCTGTGCCAAATCCGCGGCAGCCAGATCGCAATGATTTTTCAGCAGCCGGAAAGCTCCTTTGATCCGATCGAGACGATTGGCAGCCAGTTTTGTGAGACGCTGCGGTTTCACCAGAAAATGAGAAAAAAGGAAGCGTGGAAAAAGGGGACAGAGCTTTTGGCGGCCCTGCATTTTGAAGAGCCGGAGCGCGTTATGAGCTCTTATCCCTTTGAACTCAGCGGCGGGATGTGCCAGAGAGCGGCGATCGCTCTGGGGATGGCCTGCCGCCCCAAGCTTTTGCTGGCGGACGAGCCCACCAGCGCGCTGGATGTGACGGTGCAGGCGCATACGGCCCGGACCCTGCTGGAGCTGCGGGAGAGCTCAGGCACATCCATTCTCATGGTGACGCACAATATGGGAGTAATCGCCTACATGGCCGACCTGGTGGGCGTGATGTATCGGGGAAGAATCGTAGAGTGGGGAACCCGGGAGGATATTTTGCTGCGCGGGACACATGAATATACGAAATCTTTGATCCGGGCAATTCCGCGGCTGGGAGGCAGCTTTCAGCAGCAGGAACCCTACAGAGGGATAAGTATGGAAAACGGAGAGCGCAGAATGCTTTCGGAAACGCACTGGATATGGACGGAGAAGTAGGATATGGATACTGTTTTGCTGAAGGCGGAGAATTTACGGAAAACGTTCCGCAAGGACGGACGAAATATAGAGGCGGTAAAAAATGTCAGCTTTGAGCTTCACAGAGGAGAATGTCTGGGACTGATAGGAGAAAGCGGCAGCGGAAAAAGTACGGTGGCGAATCTGATCGCGGGCCTGGAAAAGGCGGAGGGCGGAAGCCTGCAGATGCAGGCATGGGACGGCTCCGGCTATAAAGATCTTCTGGGGAAAATGACTCCGGCCGAGCGCAGGGCTTACAGGAGCAGGCTGCAGATGGTATTTCAGAATCCCAGGCTGTCCTTTAATCCGGCCATGACCATCGGACAGGGAATGGAAGAGGCTGTACGGTATTACACAAAAATGCCGAAGGCCGAAAGACAGGCGCAGGTGCTTCAGAGACTGGAGCAGGTGGGGCTGGGGCCGGAGTATGCAAAGAAATATTCCAGCCAGATGAGCGGCGGAGAATGCCAGCGGGCGGCGATCGCCCGGGCACTGATGATTCAGCCGGAGCTTTTGATCTGCGATGAGATTACCAGCGCTCTGGACGTTTCCATTCAGGCGCAGGTCATGGGGATCCTTACGAGAATACAGCGGGAAATGAAGATGACCTGTCTGTTTATTTCTCATGATCTGGCTCTGGTGAGTACGATCTGCGACCGGGTTGCAGTGATGTATCACGGTGAGATTGTTGAGATGGGGGAGACGGAGAAGATCATTCATCACAGCACGAATGACTATACGAGGGCCCTGCTGGAATCCGTCTTTCTGGCGGATGAAGAGACCATGAACCGGTATGAGGCCGAGAAGCGCTCCGGCGGGAATCGCGGGAGACTGTGAGAGGCTGAAAATGATACAGCGCGAGACGTGCAGAAGAAGATGCAGTGAATACGGCGTGAGGGTGCAGAAGAAAATGCAGCAGATACGGCGCGAGACGTGCAGAAGAAGATGCAGTGGATACGGCGCGTGGACAGAAGCAGGATAAAGGTAATGATATGGGAAAGACACAGGATTTGACAGAAGGAAATATTCTGAGGGTATTTTGCCTTTTTGCGCTGCCGTTATTTTTCGGCAGCCTTTTTCAACAGCTTTACGGAACGGTGGATCTGCTGTTTGTAGGAAATTTTCTTGGAAAATCAGATGCCGCCGCTGTGGGGGCCAGCGGCATTCTTGTCACATGCCTGATCGGATTATTTACAGGAATTTCCGTGGGCGCGGGTGTGGTTGCGGCGCAGTATCGGGGAGCCGGGAATGCGGAAGGGGTGAAGCTGTGTATTGAAAATGCATTAACAGCCGGTTTTATCGGCGGAATCATTTTGACGGCGGCGGGTCTGCTTTTTTCCTATCAGGCCCTGGTCTGGCTGAATACGCCGCAAAAGATTATGGCAAAGGCGCTTACTTATATCCGTATTTATCTTCTGGCAATCCTTCCGATGGTTATTTACAATATGTCAGCGGGGATCCTGCGGGCCATAGGTGATTCCAGGACTCCCTTTTTTGTACTGGCAGCAGGCGGTATTTTGAATGTCTGTATGGATGCGCTGTTGATTGCAGTGCTGAAAAAGGGAGTGGCCGGCGCTGCTCTTGCCACGGTGCTGTCCCAGCTTTTTACAGCGGTGGCTTCAACGGCCTGTGTTGTGAAAAAAGAAGGGCTTTTGGAGAAACGCTGGGAGCTGTCAGGGAGCATGACAAAAAGAATCTTTGTGGTGGGGGTTCCGCTCGGCATTCAGTCGATGATCCTGACCCTGTCGAATATATTTGTCCAGTACTACATAAATGGCTTTGGGGAGGATGCGGTCGCAGCCTTTGCCGTTTATTTTAAGGTGGAAAATCTGATCTACCTGCCGCTTATGGCCTTCGGACAGGCAATGGTCACCTTTGCGGGCCAGAATTATGGGGCGGGGAAATACGGCCGTGTCCGTCAGGGAGCTGTAAGCTGCAACGTATTATCGGCGGCGGTGACCGGCGTGATCGCAGCGGTTATACTTTTTTTTGGAAAACAGGTGCTGGGGGTTTTTTGTAGCGACGGCGGCGTTGTAGAAGAGGGACTGAAGGTGATTCGTGTTACATTCCCGTTTTATTTTGTATATGCGATCCAGGAGGTGACCGGCGGCATTATCCGCGGTATGGGGAGAACCATGCAATCTATGGTAATTGTTATCATTAATTTGTGTGTTGTCAGGGTGATTCTGCTGAAAATATTTGTCAGCGCGTTCCACTCTGTTTCTGCGGTAGCTGCAGTTTATCCGGTGACATGGGTGCTGGCGGCAGCCTCTTTTGCTGTGTGCTGCCGTGCCTGCCTCCGTTCTCCCGCTGAGGGCTGAGGAGGAGAAGCAGAAACGCACATGCATCTCCATGCAAAATATGAATAGTTCAATAACCCCCGGGGTGGCTTACTCCGGGGGTCATTTTTTGGTAAGCTGATAGCTGTCTAAGTGTTAACCCCAAATATTTCAGAAATAGTTTTTTTGCGGAAAGGAGAAACAAAATGAAAAAACGAGTGATTTCAATCATGCTGACAGCTTTGCTGGCGCTGCCGGG
>JAUNGD010000136.1 GCA_030524705.1 Lachnospiraceae bacterium
GTCTTGAGCCTGTGGGCAATCATGATAATCGTCTTGTCCCGGGTCAGCGCCTCAATGGCTTTTTGCAGCCGGTCTTCATTTTCCGGGTCCACATTGGCCGTGGCCTCGTCAAAAATAACGATCGGTGCATCCTTCAGCATCGCCCGGGCAATACTGATCCTCTGCTTTTCACCTCCGGAAAGTGATGCGCCGCCCTCGCCAATGACCGTATTATAGCCATTTGGTAATGCCTCAATAAAATCATCACAGCAGGCCTTTTTTGCCGCCAGTACGACTTCCTCATGGGTCGCGTCCGGTTTTCCGAACTTAATGTTGTTCTCGACGGTATCCGCAAAAAGATATACATTCTGGAATACCATGCTGATTTGAGACATGAGAGCTTCCAGCGTATATTCCCTTACGTCCCAGCCCCCGATCTTTACGGAACCGCTGTCCACATCCCAGAACCGGGCTATCAGACTGCATAAGGTTGTTTTTCCGGAGCCGCTGGGGCCAATGATCGCCGTGGTAGTCTTGTCCGGGATATTTACGGATATACCGTGAAGGATTTCCCGCTTCTCATAGGAAAACCGCACATTTTGAAATTCAATATCATGCTTCTTTGCCGTAATTGCTCTTCCGCTTTCGTCCATTTCCGGAATCTCATCGGTCTGGTTCGCATGGTCGATGGCACTGGATACCACGCGCAGGATCGCCATACTGCTGCCCGCGGATTCAATCTGCGCAAATATCATAAAAGATATGATAACTGACATCAGCGCATTGGCAATCGGCATCGTGCCGTTCAGGTAAAAAATGACTGCGGCAAGCATCATCCCTACGCCAAAAAGCTGCAGTGTAAAGCTCTGAGCAATTGTATACGGCGTAAACAGCCGTTCCATATCCAGATTACTCTTCCTGTTGTATTCCAGCGCATCCTGAAGCTTTTTATCCCCCCGGCCCGTAAGGTTGAAGGATTTCACCACGCTCATGCCCTGTACGTATTCCAGGACAGCGCCGACCAGTTTTGCGGAAGAATCCCGGCGTCTGGGAGCCAGCTCCGCCGTTTTATCCTGCATGGCAGCGGTAATCAAAAGATAGATCACCGTACCTGCCACCACCAAAAGTCCGATCCGCCATTCAAAGGCCAGCACCATCAACGTAAAAACCAGGGAATTGATTAAACCGCCCAGCATGCCCACCAGCACCATGGGAGCGCAGGATTCCACTTCCTCTAAAACACTGGTCGTTACTCCGGTAATTTCTCCCAGATTATTTTCATTAAAATAGCCCATTGGAACGCTTTTCAATTTGTTTCCGATGGCAATCCGCTTATTTGCCACCATAAAATAGCCGGCATGAGTCTGCTGAAGCTGGGAAAAATAATTGCACACAGCTCTGCCGACGATACTGGCCAGTAAAAGCCCCAGGGAAAGCCACGCGGTATCCGCTCCCTTTTTCCCCTCTGTCAAAGCCAGCACCACAAAGTAAATGGCGCTGACCTGCAGCATGTGAAAAACAGCATATAAGAATCCCACGACAATGGATCTGTTGATGTTGGCCCGTTCCTCTCCTGAAAACTGCCAGATTTTTTTCAATGCATTTATCATTCTGTATCACCATCCTTTGCTCCGATATGTGCCTGCCACATTGCACGATACTGCGGGCTTTTCTTCAATAGCTGTTCATGAGTTCCCGCCGACTCGATCCTGCCATCGTTTACCACGATAATTTTATCCGCGCCCGTAATAGTCGACAGCCTGTGCGCGATCACCAAAACGGTCTTTCCCTGGATCAGCCTGGCCACTGCTTTCTGAATGACCGCCTCGTTTTCCGGATCAATATAGGCTGTGGCTTCATCAAGAATTATGACGGGTGCGTTTTTCAGTATCGCCCTTGCAATGGCAATACGCTGCCGCTCCCCTCCTGAAAGATGTGCGCCGCCTCCGCCTGCCACCGTATCGTAGCCCTTTTCAAGAGCACGGATAAAAGCATCGCAGCCTGCCGCTTTTGCGGCCGCCTCCACCTCCTCATCCGATGCTCCGGTTTTTCCCATACGGATATTTTCACGGATGGTCTCGTCAAACAGGTAATTGTCCTGAGATACGAAGGCCACCTGGTCATACAGCTGTTTCAAGGGAATCTCCTTCAGATCATGGCCTCCCATCAAGATGCGTCCTTCTTTTACATCCCAGAACCCCGCAATCAGCTTAGCTATCGTAGATTTTCCGCTGCCGGACGGTCCAACGAAGGCAGTCATGGTTCCCTGCGGAATGTCCAGGCTCACGTCATGAAGAATCTCTTTTTCTGTGTGATATCCAAAGGACACATGCTCAAGAGCAATATCCCAGTTCTTCAGCTCCGCCGGATTCGTGGCATGCTTTTGCTCCTCGCCGTTTAAGATCTCATCCACGGAGCCGACGATCGTCCCGACCTTTGCAAGACTGTCTACAAAGTTCATGGCCGCCATCAAAGGGCCGGCAATGCCCAGAGAAAGAATAATCGTTGTAATAAAGGTCTCCATGCTCAGGCCGCCGGAACGATAGAGCAGCCAGCCCGCCGGAAGAACAGTCACCAGCGTGGTGGGAAAAACAGCCTTAGAAAGGGAGGTCGGGAACTGGCAGCTTTTCATCCAGTTATAAAAGTATGAGGCATTTGCCAACACCCGGTCTGAAAATTTTGCATAAGAATTTTTCCCCTGGTTAAACGCTTTGATGACCTCGATTCCTCCGATATATTCTACGATCGTGGAATTCATCTCCTGCGTGGTCTTTACCGAGCCTTCATATTTTGCGCCGTAATCCTTCATGACCAGCATCATAAACAACATTCCCACGGGAATCGACACAAGTGACAGCAGAGCCATTCTCCAGTCCAGCACGAACAGATAGATCAGGATGCACACCGGCACCAGCATATTGGAGGTCATCTCCGGCAGAAGGTGGGCCAGCGGCGTTTCCATGCTCTCCACCTGATCCACAACGATCTGTTTGATCTTTCCGCTGGAGGTATCCATAATGGTTCCCAGCGGCATTTCCGGCATTTTAGCCAGCACCCTCGCCCGAATATTTTTCAGGATCGCAAAGGTAGCCTTATGAGACATAGACAGCGCCAGGGGATACAAAAGTGTGCGGATCAGATATCCCGCCAGAGCGATCCCGCACCATTTCAGATAAAACTCCGTCTCCCGGTTTTCATTAAGAAGCGCGATGATGATCTGTGCCGCCGCAAAATATGGGAGCATGCCTCCCAGGACACCGAGAAACGCCGACAAGATTGAACGGATCAGCCCTCCATGCTCATCCTTCCCAAGCTCCCATAAACGGAGCATTGGACTTTGTTTTTGCATATAGATTCCTCCTTTTCGTTAGTTT
>JAUNGD010000057.1 GCA_030524705.1 Lachnospiraceae bacterium
TACAATACTTATTTTTAACAGACTGCAGATTTTATTGGAGGCAGATTAAATTCGGATACGCATATATGGATTTGTGCATTGTAAAAGTTTACATAATTAAATTATGTAAATAAAAAACAGTGTTTGACTCCCACAATATTCGGAGCTATAATATTTTCAGATATATTGAAAAAGAAGAGGAGTTCTGTTATGAAATTTGTGATTCAGAGAGTTTCTGAGGCATCTGTCACAGTGGACAACCGGGTCATCGGTTCGATCGGGAAGGGCTTTCTGGTGCTGATCGGAGTTGGAAAGGATGACACCAAGGAGGATGCTGATTTTTATATCAAAAAAATGATCGGGCTGCGGATTTTTGAGGATGAAAACGGCAAGACCAACCTGTCATTGAAGGATGTTGACGGCCAGCTCCTTCTTGTATCGCAGTTTACGCTGTACGCAAACTGTAAGAAAGGGAACCGGCCAAGCTTCATAGAGGCAGGAGAGCCTGCACAGGCGGAGGCTCTTTATGAATATATCATCGAAGAATGCAGGAAACAGATTCCGGTGGTTGAATGCGGGGAATTCGGCGCGTATATGCAGGTAAGACTGTGCAACGACGGTCCCTTTACGATCATATTAGATGAAAGTATTGGTCAGAGGCATTAGCTTTAGATAAAGATATGAAAGCATTCGTCAGAGGCATTAACTTCAGATAAATCTGACGGGCAAATAAACATAAAAGGAGAAGGAATATGGACAATTTTACATTTTACAGTCCTACTTATTTTACCTTCGGCAAGGGCACAGAAAATGAGGCTGGACATTACGTAAAGCGTTTCGGCGGGAGCCGGGTACTCATTCATTACGGAGGAGGCAGCGTAAAGCGCAGCGGGCTTTTGGACCGAGTAAAGGCTTCCATTGAAAAGGAAGGACTGAGCTGGGTTGAGCTTGGCGGGGTAAAGCCGAATCCGAGAAGTGGCCTTGTGTATGAGGGCATTGAGCTTTGCAGAAAAGAAAAAGTGGATTTTATTCTGGCTGTGGGAGGAGGAAGCACCATCGATTCCTCCAAGGCAATCGCTGTGGGTTCCGTCTATGATGGAGATTTCTGGGATTTTTATTCTGGCAAGGCACAGGCGGAAAGCTCCCTTCCGGTAGGCTCTGTGCTGACTATTGCGGCAGCCGGCAGTGAGGGAAGCGACGGCTCCGTCATTACAAATGAGAACGGTATGTACAAGCGTGCTTACGGCTGTGAGCTGATGCGCCCCGTATTTGCCATCATGAACCCGGAGCTGACCATGACGCTGCCTCCGTATCAGACTGCCAGTGGATGCACGGACATCATGGCTCACGTATTTGAGCGTTATTTTACAAATACAAAGCATGTGGAGATCACGGACCGCCTGTGCGAGGGCGTGCTGAAGACTATCATCAAGGAGCTGCCGAAGGTCCTGGAAAATCCCAATGATTATGAGGCAAGAGCAAATATCATGTGGGCGGGCACCATGGCACATAATGATGTCTGCGGCGTAGGCAGAGAGCAGGATTGGGCCAGCCACAATCTGGAGCATGAGCTCTCTGCACTGTATGACTGCGCCCACGGCGCCGGACTGGCAGTGATGTTCCCGGCCTGGATGACGTATGTGATGCACCACGATATCGACCGGTTCGCGCAGTTCGCCGTCCGTGTATGGGGCTGCGAGATGAATTTTGAACACCCGGAGGAAACTGCAAAGGAAGGCATTGCCAGAACGAAGGCATTTTTCCATTCTGTAGGTATGCCGACCTCCTTTGAAGAGCTGGGCGCAAAGGAAGAGGACATTCCAAAGCTTCTGGAAACGCTGCAGATCGAAGGCCGCACTGAGGGACACTTCATGGAGCTCGGCCCGAAGGAGTGCGAAGAGGTTTACCGGCTGGCATGCAGATAGTTTTCGAACCGGATGCGTTGACTTGATAAAATAAGAGCTGGAAAAGGGAAATATACTTGACAATCTCAAAAAAGTAATTTAAATTGAATACTGAAAAAATATTTATATTTTTGCAGTGCGTGGTATAGCGATGAACTATACCACGAGAATAGTGAATCGTGTGCAAATCACGAACGGTACCGCCTCTGTAAGCGTTATGGAAAATTTCTTAAGACGAAAGTCAGTCATTGGGACACTCCTGAGAAGGCGAAATTTTCTGCAGGCAAATATCCTGCTAAGCGTAAGTCAGAAGACCTGCTGCAAAAAGCTCGCCTTTCCGCGGTGTACGAGAAGGGTTGTTTTTTGAGTTCACAGAAAAAGACGG
The DNA here is from genome assembly GCA_030524705.1 of Lachnospiraceae bacterium. Taxonomy (GTDB): domain Bacteria; phylum Bacillota; class Clostridia; order Lachnospirales; family Lachnospiraceae; genus Choladousia. The sequence goes on from JAUNGD010000057.1 coordinate 2,269, forward strand.
CTGTGGCAATAGAATTTCTATTGCTGCAGCTTTTTTATTCTACAAATATCAAACTGGGTGATGCTCATGAAAAAATATGTGATCGGAAGAATTTTATTTGTAATTCCTATTATGCTGATCCTCTCTTTTTTTACGTTTACGCTGACTTATCTGGCGCCGTCTGACCCCGTGACACTCAAATACGAGAGGATGGGAGCCGTACCGGATAAGGAACAGATAGAAGCGGCAAAAGAGGAACTGGGGCTGAATGAGCCGCTTCTTGTCCAGTACGGAATGTGGCTGAATCAGGTACTGCACGGGAATCTGGGAGAATCCTATTATTACGGAACGACTGTATGGAGGGAAATGACGCGCAGGCTTCCCAATACGCTGCTTCTGACTCTGGCCTCGCTCTTCCTGACTGTATTGCTGGCTGTTCCCCTGGGTGTGCTGTGCGCCGTAAAACAAAATAAGTGGGTGGATTATCTGCTTCGTTTTCTTTCCTTTTTCGGAGTATCCATGCCCAGCTTCTGGGTCGGCACGCTTTTGATGTATGCCTTTGGCGTGAAGCTGCATCTCCTTCCAATTATGGGAAGCGGTGACTTCAAGCATTTGATCCTTCCCTCCGTGACCTTGGCTTTTTGGATGACCTCTCTGTATGTCCGCCGGGTTCGCGGCAGTATGCTGGAAGAAATGAACAAAGATTACCTTACCGGCAGTCTTTCTCTGGGATATACGAAAAGACGGATCATCTGGACACAGCTCCTGCCCAATTCCCTGCTGTCCGTCATTACCATGTTCGGCATGTCTATTGGAAGCCTTTTAGGCGGAGCAACCATCATCGAGACGATCTTTGAGTGGCAGGGCGTGGGAAAAATGGCAGTAGATGCCATTTCTGTAAAAGATTACCCCATCATTCAGGGCTACGTGCTCTGGATGGCCGTTATCTATGTGACGGTCAATCTGCTGGTAGATTTGTCCTATCAGTTTCTGGATCCGCGGATCCGTCTGGGAGGGAACAAGATATGAAGCATTATATCAAAAAAGCATTCCGGCACCGCATGTTTATGCTTTGGCTGACACTGGCAGTCATTCTAATCCTGATTCCGGTATTTGCACCGTATCTGGCGCCGCATGATCCGATTGCAACGGATTATGCAAACTCTATGAATCCGGGCTGCAGTACATACCCTTTCGGTACGGATCAGATTGGCCGCTGTATCCTGTCCCGGCTGATTTACGGTGGAAGAACCTCCCTGCTGATTGTTTTCTGGGTCATCGCGATCGTATCCATGTCCGGTATCCTGCTCGGCATTCTTTCCGGGTATTTGGGCGGATGGGCGGATATGCTGATCACCCGGCTGACTGATATTGTTATGGCGATCCCATCCACTGTCTTTGTCATTGCTCTGGTCAGTGTCCTCGGCCCTGGTCTGCACCATACGGTACTGGCCATGTCGATGGTGGGATGGACAGAATACTGCCGTGTATCCAGGGCTCTGGTTCTGTCTGTCCGGGAAAATCATTATGTTGAGATGGCACGGCTCGGAGGGCTGTCCGAATGGCAGACGATCCGAAGGGTCATACTTCCCAACATTGTACCGTATCTGCTGGTAAATATCACCCAGGATATTGGATCACAGCTTTTAACGCTCAGCGGCTTATCCCTTCTGGGCCTGTCTTCACAGCCTCCAACGCCGGAATGGGGCTTTATGCTCAGCGAAGGAAGAAAATTCATACAGTCAGCACCCTGGCTCATTCTTTATCCGGGCCTGGTGATCGTGCTGCACGTCGTTATCTTCAATCTTTTGGGCGACAGCCTTAGAGATATATTAGATCCCCGATATGAGGGAAAGAAAAAGAAAGGAAGGACTATCACACAATGGGAAAAAGAAAATTGTTAGCACTCGGCTGCACGGCAGTTATGGCGTGTACTGCACTTTTCGGAGGGACGATAACGGCTCACGCCGAAAGTACGGGCAGCCACCTGAACGCCGCACTGTACTGGTTTGGCGGAAGCCTTGATCCCCATGCCGATTGGGACGGATGGACGACCTGCCGTGCCGGAGTCACTGAGACATTGGTAACTGTCAATGAAAACTATGAGATTGTTCCTCTTTTATCAGACACCTGGGAGCAGACAGATGACTGCACCTGGAAAATGCACATCCGGGACGGCGTTACCTTCCAGAATGGGAAACCGGTGGATGGAGAAGCAGTAAAAAAATCTTTTGAGCGGGCAATGGAAATTCAGGATCGTGCAGTGACGGCAGCCAAAATTGATTCCATTGAGGCGGACGGACAGTATGTTATTTTTACGACTACGGAACCCTTTGGCGCATTTCTGGCAAATATTTCCGAGCCAATGTACTCTGTAATTGATGTGGACGCAGACACGGACAATGCCAGCGCACCTGTTGCGACCGGCCCGTATATGGTTACGGATTTTGAAGTCAATACGAGCATTGAGCTGGAAAAATATGACGGTTACTGGAACGGCGCACCGGAGATCGACACGATCACGGTCAAGAATATCGAAGACGACAGTACCCGGGGCATGGCTTTGCAGTCCGGTGAAATGGACATTGTACAGCGTGTAGCGTGGACGGATATTCCCACCTTTGAAAACGATGACCGATTCGATGTATACGATACGCAGGGAGCCCGGATACGTATTCTGGTGTTTAATTTCAACAATCCCGTTTTACAGGATCTCAATGTAAGAAAAGCAATCATGGAATGCATTGATTATGATTCTCTGACAGCAGTCCTTGGCTCCGGTGTCAGCAGATCAGGAGTTCCTTACCCGGCCTCAGCTCCGTATGGCTACGACGAGCTGGACAAACAGGCATACGATGCGGAGGATGCAAAGGCATGCCTGGAGGAAGCCGGATACGCTGACAGCGACGGAAACGGATACGTAGAGAAGGACGGCGAGGAGCTTGTTCTGACAATTACCTATGATAACACCGGATATACGACAATGCTGGAGGCTGTTCAGGATATGGCAAAGCAGGTCGGTATCCATCTTGAGCTGAAGCTGATGGACAGTATCTCTGATGCAGAAGAGAACCGGGATTATGATATCCTTGCAACCAACTGGCAGGTTCTTTCCACGGGAGATCCGCAGTGGTTCCTGGACTCCCTTTACAAGACTTCCTGCAACTACAGCGATTACAGCAATGCGGAGCTGGATGAGGTCATTGAACAGCTTGCTCAGACCTTTGATTTGGACGGACGTGAAGCGCTGACAATTGAAGCAGAAAAGATCCTGCTTTCTGATGTGGCTTCTATCTATCTGGTAGGCGAAAACAATTTTGTAGTTGCAAACAATAAGGTACAGAATGTAATACCGTATCCAATTGATTATTATTTCATCGACAATGGATTGAGCATCGGGGAATAAACGGTAAACAGGGGCAGGGAAACAGCGGAATCCTTTTCCGGGTTTCTTTGCCTCATAAAACGAGAAGGGATTTGAGATGGAATGGACGAGATTTTGAAACTGGAGCACTATTCAGTCAGCTATGACGGAGAGCACAATGCCGTTGAGGACGTATCATTTTCCGTAGGGCAGGGAGAGATCATCTCGATCGTAGGAGAGAGCGGCAGCGGGAAATCCACGCTTTTGCACGGTCTTCAGGGCCTTCTGCCGGCGGGAGCAGGCTCCCGGGGCAATGTGCTCCTGTTCGGAAAAAAACTTTCTGAAATGACCGGAGAGCAGCTCCGGCGGATGCGCGGCGAGGAAATTTCCATGATTTTTCAGGATACCGGACGGTATCTGAATCCAATTTCAAAAATCGGGAGACAGTACCGAAATTTTTTATCCCTTCACAGAAGTTTATCAAAGCAGGAAGCAAAACAGATCCAGAAGGACATGCTGCAGAAGGTTCATCTGAATGACGCGGAGCGGATTTTGAATTCTTATCCCTTTGAATTATCAGGAGGAATGCGACAAAGAGTGGGAATCGCTATGGCAATGTCCCTTGCCCCGAAGCTTTTGCTGGCGGATGAACCCACCAGCGCCCTGGATGTCACCGTGCAGGCGCAGGTCGTCCGGCAGATGATGGAGCTACGGGAAAAGGAAGGTACGTCAATAGTTATCGTCACTCACAACATGGGAGTGGCCGCTTATATGTCCGACCGTATCGGAGTTATGCAGCAGGGACGTCTGGTGGAATGGGGAAAAACAGAGGATGTGATCGACACTCCCAGGGATGCGTATACCCGCTCCCTGCTGGATGCCATTGTGGAGCTGAAGGATGAGCGTTTTATTGAGCAGAGGACACACGTATGAATACACCAATACTGGAATTAAAGGATGTAAATAAGCTGTTTCCGGGAAAAAACGGCCGGAGCTTCCATGCGGTTCATGATATCTCGCTGCAGGTATTTCCGGGAGAAAGCATTGGAATCGTAGGGGAAAGCGGATGCGGAAAAAGCACGCTGGCACGCATGATTACGGGTCTGACCGGCGTTTCCTCCGGCAGTATCCTCCTGCAGGGAAAGGACATTGCACGGCTTGGCAAGGCAGGAATGCGGGAAATATACCGGAATATCCAAATGGTATTTCAGGAGCCGTATTCTGTATTTAGTCCGCGTATGCATGTAGGGACGTTTCTTGAGGAAGGGTTGGTATATTTTGGAATTATGTCAAGGGCCCAGGCTAGTCAGGAAAGCCGAAGGCTGATGAAAATGGTGGATTTACCGGAAGAGCTTCTGGACCGGCTGCCGCATCAGCTGTCAGGAGGACAACTGCAGAGAGTTGTCATTGCCCGGGCAATTTCTATCCGTCCCAGGATTTTACTGCTGGATGAAGCCACCAGCGCGCTGGACGTATCCGTTCAGAAGCAGATACTGGAGCTGCTCACCAGGCTTCAGCGTGAGCTGGGGCTGACTTATCTTTTTATCGGTCATGACCTGGCAGTGGTCAGAAGTGTGACAGACAGAATTGAGGTCATGTATTCCGGGCGCATCGTAGAGGAGCTTTCCTCCGAATGTCTGGAAGACCAGGCGGTTCATCCTTACACAAAACGGCTGCTTGCTTCCGTATTTTCTGTTAATGACAGAAATAGAAAGGAAATCCGGCTGGAAAACCTGGGACTGGACCAGACTGCGGCTTTCCAAGGACAGGGCTGCGCCTATGCGCCAAGATGTGAAAAAGCGCAGCAATGCTGCAGAAACACGTATCCAGATTTCAGGCAGTCACAGGACGGACACCGATACGCATGCTGGCACGCAAATTAAAACCGGTATGCAGATTAAAGACCAGATTCCCGGAGCTTAACTGCTGAGGCCGCTTTTCGCCTCCGGCTGTCATCCATGGCCGCATAATGCTTTTTAGTCGTGTTGACGTCTTTATGCCCCAGTACATCCGCCACAAGATAGATGTCCCCGGTTTCCCGGTACAGAGAAGTACCATAGGTACTTCTTAATTTATGCGGCGTAATTTTCTTTGTGGAGGTAACTTCCCGGGCATATTTTTTGACCATGTTCTCGACGGCCTGTATCCCGATCCTCTTGCGCTGGGTAGAGTAGAAGAGCGCATTTTCATGGCCCGCTAAAGGTATGATTCCTTCCCGCACATCTATGTAGTTCCGCAGGGCTGTTTCCACCTCTTCTCCAAAGTAAACAATCATTTCTGAGCCACCTTTTCGGATTACCTTAATTCCATTATTTTTAAAATCTACATCCTGAATATCCAGACCGACACATTCTGAGACACGAATTCCTGTACCCAGAAGAAGCGTCACAATTGCCAGATCCCGAAGCTTTGTTTTTTCATGATACAGTTTTTTCTGGCCGCTGAGCTGATCGCCACAGTGCTCAATATAATCCAGCAACTCAGCCGTTTCATCCGCATCCAGCCGGACAATGGCTTTTTCGTGAAGCTTCGGCATGTCCACCAATAAGGTAGGATTTGTCTTTATCATTTCCCGCTTGAAATAATATGCGTAAAAGCTCCGAAGCGCCGACATTTTCCTCTTCAGTCCGCGTTCCCCGTTTGTTAAAGTTTTGTCATCGTTATTGTATACCTTTAAGTATTCCTGATATTCCTCAATATCAACGGCCTGCATTTTATCCAGCACATCGACAGTCAGATCCCGGACATCCTTTCCCTTAAAGCTGGGATTCTCTGATAAGATAAACTGAAAGAAAATCCGAATATCATACGCATAGGAAATACGTGTCCTGGTGCTTGTGGTGGGCTCAATGGCCCGAAAATAATCTTTTGCAAATGGAGGAAGCGTTTTCAGAACCTCCCGAAGGCGAAGTACGTTGTCAATATTGACCTGCTCGTGGTAAGAAACTGTTTTATCCATAAATCCTTTAAAATCCTTTCCAGACAATTTATCTTTATATCAGAACATTGATATTATCTATTTGAAAAACATGTGTTTGTCGTATAGATATATTCTTGTTTCAGAATACCATTCTCCCGGGAAATTGTCAAGGATTGTCCGCTTTTTATTACGATCATGATAATCGCGTGATAATCGCAAACAATGAAAAGTCTTATATATTACTAATCTTTACAGGATCCAACGAAAAGCTTTTCATCAAAGTATCTGCCTGCTTCCACGTAGGCAAGCCTTCCCGTCCGCCTATTGCGGTACAGCTATGCGCCGCTACAGCACTGGAAAAACGAATATTTTTATCCAGACCATATCCTCTCAGTGTTCCAAAAAGAAAGGCTCCGTGAAATGCGTCTCCGGCGCCGGTAGTATCAACTACTGAGACGGGATAACAGGGATATTGCCATAGCTGGTTATTCTGAAGGACAATACAGCCTTTCTCACCCACGGTTGAGATCAGCACCTCACAGGGAAGCTCTCTGCGCATTTCCATCAATGCCATACAGGGATCTGCAATTCCTGTCAGCCTTGTCGGATACGTTTCATTTACAATCAAAATGTCCGCCAGTTCTGCAAGGCGCCAATTCTTTTCATTTTCTGTCTGCATGGATGAGCCATCCAAGGACACAGTCACACCGCATTTTTTCGCGATGCCCGCTGCGCAAAATGCATTTGTATAGTTCGTACCATCAAGATGCAAAATTCTTGCGTGACGAAGATACTCAATTCTATTCGTTGTAAATTCAATTGGGCTGAATTGTCCATGATAGGAAAGAAAGGTTCTGGTAGATTTTTTCTTATTAACCAGTACATTTGTAAAAGACGCTACTACGCCGGCTTCTGTTATGCATTGTGACAGGTCAATCCCCTCTTCTACGCACCCTTTATACAGAGCTCTCCCACAGCTGTCATCACCAAAATAATTGATAAAACCAGTGTTCGCCCCCAATCTGGATGCTGCCACAATTGCCTGAGAAGCAGTCCCGCCAGGGCGTTCCGTATACTCTAATACATGTTTTGAAGTGTTTTCAGCCGGAAAATCTTCACAGATGTGAATTTTGTCAGTACAGATATGACCTACAGCAACAAGCTCAGGATAGCTGTTCATTTTCTTATCCTCCCATCAGATCACAGAAAACGGACTGCCATATATATGCAGCAGCCCGCATCCGCAATTTATAGATTATTTACACAGAATCATCAATTTTAATTTCCGGTAGCTTCTTCCCATTTTTCAAGCAAATCACTCTTATGATCGGCAGCCCACAAGAAATCAATATCAATCAGGTTTGTTGTCTTTGCCAGCTCTGCCGCAGCTTCCGGCGTGCTTGCATCTGGATTCGTAAGAAATACATAGTGGCCGTATTCCTGGTCAATGTTCTGAGCCTCCGGAGTCAGACACCAGTCAACAAACTGCTGAGCGGAGTTAATATCCGGGCCTCCGGCAATAATACCAACGGCACCCATCTCATATCCGGTGCCTTCTTCTGGTGTGGAAATAGTCAATATATCACCATATCCTTCATTTACCATCAGGTCAACCGCATCCTGTAAGAAGCAAAGTCCCACTGTGATTTCTCCCGTAGTCACCGGAGTGATCCAGCCTGTTCCGCGCTCCGTATAAGATGCCATCTGGCCATCCAGCTTCGTCATATACTCCAGTCCCTCTTCTTCTCCCATGAGCTGAACGATAGAGGAAAGTACATTGTAGCCAGTAGATGATGCATTCGGCGCTGCAAACATGATTTCGCCCTTCAGCTCCTCCTGTAATAAATCATCCCAGGAATCAGGGGCATCAATTCCAAGCTCCTCCAGACGCTGTACATTACATACGAAGCCAAGATAACCGGTGTAAACTCCTGTCCAATAGCCATCTGCATCTTTTAGATTGTCCGGGATCGCTTCCGCTGTAGGCGAATAGTATTGAAGCATCAAGTCCTGATCCTTCGCATTCATAATACTGTCACATCCGCCGCCCCACCAGATGGATGCAGTGGGATTTGAGGACTCAGCCTGAACACGGGCCAGAATTTCTCCGCCGCCCAAAACAACAACCTCTGTGTCAATTCCAGAATATTCCTCAAATGCCTGTCCAATCGCATTGCACTCATCTTCCAAAGCACCTGCATAGATGACAAGCTTTCCTGTCTCAGGATATTCTGCCTCGTCTGCGTGAACCGGGACTGCCGCAACAGATGAAACTATCATTGCAGAAGTCAAAAACATTGCCGTTACTTTTTTCATGTAAAACCCTCTCTTTCTTTTTTTCTATAATCAATCCCCTTCTCTGGATGATTATCACAGGACATACAGCACATCGCTGTCGAGGCTGACAAAAACATCATCCCCTTCTTTAAAGCTTTCTTTTCCTTTTGGATTATTATAATGTATCTGAAGTAATGTATCCCCCAGCATGACTTCATAATACTGATAGGAGCCCATAAACGTAGATAAAATAACCTTACATGGGAAATCTCCTTCTCTTCCGATCGTTACCGCTTCCGGACGGATCATTAAAGTACACTTGTCTCCTGTTGATTTGCCGGAAACACCGTCAAGATTTTTCAGTTCTACACCGTGAACCTCAATATTCATTTTTTCGCCGTCCACAGCGCGTATTTCGCCCTCCAGAAAGTTTGCTGTTCCAATAAATCCGGCCACAAACTGATTGACAGGCCGGTAATATACATCCTCCGGCGTACCTACCTGTTCTATTACACCGTTTCGCAGTATAATGATACGGTCGGAAAGGCTCATTGCCTCTGCCTGGTCATGTGTCACATACATAGCGGTAATACCAAGCTTTTTCTGAATTTTTCGTATCTCTGTCCGCATATATATGCGAAGCGCAGCATCCAGATTGGACAACGGTTCGTCAAACAGAAGCACCTCCGGTTCCACCACCAGCGCACGGGCCAGGGCAACTCTCTGCTGCTGCCCGCCGGATATTTGATTGATCAGTCTAGTTTCCATCCCTTCCAGTCCCACTAATTTAATAATATCCCTGACTCTCCGGGCAATCTGATCCTTCGGCAGCTTTTTGACCTTTAAACCATATGCAATATTGTCAAAAACATTATAGTTCGGAAAAAGAGCATAGCTCTGAAATACCATAGCCGTATTCCTTTTCTCCGGCGGAACGTCATTCAACAGCGTATCCCCAAGATAAATTTCCCCGGACGTAATGTCCTCGAATCCGGCAACCATCCGAAGGGTTGTCGTCTTTCCGCAGCCGGAGGGGCCAAGCAGCGTCACAAACTCCCCCGGATTAATATCTACAGAAATATGATCGACTGCAGTAAAATCTTTCTCGCCGCGGCGGTAGCTGGGATATGTTTTTGTAAGGTCTGTTATTTTTATTCCTACGGATGTCTTTTTCATAACGGTTCTCCTTTATATATTACTCATTACATCTTCTGTACTTATTCCCATTTTTGAAAGGAATTTCCATACTATTCCGACCACAGCAAATACAACGACGATCAAAAGCGTTGCACAGGCAGCGGCATATCCGAATCTTCCTTTATCCACATATGTCATCATTCGCACTGTAAGCAAATTGTAACGCGAAGATACGAGAAAAATAACCGCGCTGATGGAGGTCATGCTTTTTATGAAGGTAAAAATCAAACCGCTGAAAAAGGAGGACTTGATCAGTGGAATGGTGATACTCCAAAATACCTTGTTGCTGCTGGCCCCCAGATTTCTTCCTGCCTCTTCTATACTTGGATCAATCTGCTGCAGGGATGCAATACCGGATCGAACCCCTACCGGAAGCCTCGTCATTGCCAGAACAATAACCAGAATTGCCAATGTGTTTGTCAAAAGCAGCGGCTTATTATTAAATGCAAGGATGTATCCAAGTCCAAATACAGTTCCCGGAACAGCCAGGCCCAATAAAGATGCCTGTTCCAGGTAAAGCTTTCCTCTGAACTTTTTCCGCACCACCAAATAAGCAACAATCATGGCAAATACACCGGAAATTGGTGCCGCCAAAAGAGAAATGATGGTACTGTCCCGAAGCGCATCCATACTGTAAGTAAGCACATAGATGAAATTGTCAAGGCACATAGAATAATCAATTCCCCACATTTTAAAGAAGCTTCCTAAGATCAGGAACGCATAAAACAGCCAAATACATAAAGTAAACAGCATACAGATGATATTCAGCGGTATCACTACTGACTTTTCTTTAATCATCTGCCGTTCTCTTGTCGCTTTTCCTGTCAGAGTAACAAATGTTTTTTTACTGAGCAGCCACCTCTGCAAAAGAAATACAAAAACAGTGACCATCAGCAGAATTACAGCTATTGTCGTTCCTACCTGAAGTTTATAATTGCCGATTGCCTGTACATAAATCTGAGATGCCAGCGTTTTATATCCACCGCCGATGATCATTGGATTGGAATAATCCGTGATGGATTCAATAAATGAAAGCATAAAAGAATTTGCAAAACCAGGGAGCAGCAACGGAAGCGTTATAGTCATAAAGCTTTTCAGGCGTGAAGCCCCCATATTCCGTGAAGCTTCCTCCAGAGAGGAATCAATATTGTTGATCATTCCCTTAAACATCATGGCTGACACTGGAAAAAAGGCCAGAGTCTGAACCAAAAGCAGTCCGCCAAACCCATAAATATTGGCATTTTTTATCCCAAGAAAATTATATGTAATGAGACCTCTTTTCCCAAGCAGCAGGATTGCCGATAAGGATAATACGAAGGGCGGAGAGATCACAGGTACAATGGAAGTTACATTATAAAGCTTTTTAAACGGAGAGCTGACACATGCATCTACATACGCAAACAAAAAGCCAGTGATCGTAGCAGTAACTGCAGTGGCGAAGCCCAGCTTCATAGAGTTGACAAACGCAATTTTAAATCCGCTGCCGCTTAAGGTATCCATATATGTATCAAAAGAAAACACTCCCTGATAATATATACTACTTTTCAAAATGCAAAACAAAGGATATACGATAAATACAGAGACAACCACCAGGCTTGTAAAAATCAGCAAAAGGGTAAATGGATCCTTACATATTTTCTTTTTTTCTTTCATAGACATTCTTCCTTTTCATCTTTATTTTCACTGCCAATCCTTCCTGCCGATTCCCTGATGATCAGTTCATACGGAAGAATCCCCCATTCTTTTTTCAGAGACGTTTTGTTCCGAATAAAATCGAACATTTTTTCACAGGCAACGACGCCCTTTTGGTAGAAATCCTGGCGAATGGTCGTCATGGGATAGCCCTCCAGAATTTCCGTCAGATCATCAAATCCAACAACGGAGACATCCTCCGGTACACGAATCCGAAGCTTTTCCAGTATGTCAACAACTCTCATAGCAAGATCGTCTGTCAGCGCAATAATCGCTGTCACCGGACTTGGGCCGGAGACCCATCCCTGCAATATTTCCGCCGGTATTTTTCTGTTGCTAATATCAAGACGGAGGATATGATCTTCTGGAACGTGTATACCACACTGAGCCAATTTTTTCTTACATCCCTTGAAACGGTATGAAATGCTTTCTACCGTATCGCCTACTTCGAAAACAAAAGCAAATTTCCTGTGACCAAGAGACAATAAATATTCCATCATATCATAGCTGGCTTTTTCATTATCAATATCAACACAATAGAATTCACCTTCTGTTCCGCACTCGGCTGTACAGATATAAGGAATACTATTCTGCTCTAATACAGACAGCTGATGCCTTGCATTGGCATGAGGGTTCAGTACAATAAATCCTTCTACCTGACCGCCCTGATACATCTCAACCAGCTGCTCTTCTGTTTTGCCGCCACATATAATAATATCAAAATTTTCAGATGTACTTTTTTCTATAACCCCCTGTAGAACCTGTGCGCTGGCATGATGAACCTTTAATCTTTCGCCTATATACAGACCGATCGTATCGCAGGATTTTGTTACCATGCGCCTCGCATAAGTACTGGGGTGATAATGATATTGCTCAATTACTGCCTGAATCCTCTCCTTCGTCTCCTTTGATACCTCTGGATTATTATTCAATGCACGTGACACTGTTGAACGGGAGACATTTGCAAGCTTTGCAATATCGTTTATAGTAAGCCGTGTTTTTTTCATACATTACCTCAGCTATCATTAGGTTCCGGGATCGCTCTCGGTATATTTTTTACTATTATCCAATGTTTTCTATCTAATTTCAATATATATTTTGTACAAAATTTCATTTATTTTTTTATGCAATACTCACATTTTTATTATCTCTATTCGGAGATAAATTAATTTTAATTGTATATTTTTAAAATAGATCATTTGTTTTATTGACACTGAGTTTTTTTTATGCTATATATGGAATAAGTGTTTTCTGCGAAAATATATAGGCAAAAGGAAAAACACACCATTAAAATCATCAAATGAGGTGGAAATAAAATGATTCGCTTAGTTGCAAGTGACATGGATGGAACAATTTTACGAAATGGAGCACAGACTTTACCGCCGCGTATGCTGCCGCTTATTCAAAAGCTTCATGAAAAAAATATTCTCTTTGTAGCGGCAAGTGGACGGCAATATAACGGTCTCAGAAAGCTTTTAGGGCCTGTGGCCCATCAATGCGATTACATATGTGAAAATGGTGCAATGGCCGTTCATAATGACAAAATAATTTACAAGGCACTGTTCGATCATGACATGGGAAATGCGCTTATGGAGGATATATGGAAGCATAAGGACTGCGAAATACAGCTTTCAGCTCCTGAAGCCGTATATATTCAGGCGAAAGATCCCTCCTTTGCCTGGCATGTAAAAAATGTTCTTCATAACAAAACCATAGAAACAGATAATATATTTCACACAGGAGCCGAATATATTAAAATTTCTGCCTATGTTCACGGTGATCATACGATGGACTGTTTGGAGATGTTTAAGCAAAAATGGAACGAGCATTTTCTGGTAGTCTCAACGTGCGAGCACTGGATTGACTTTGTCCCGCCCCATATCCATAAAGGAAGTGCGCTGAAAGCCCTGTTGGAATGTGTCGGCATCTCTTCCAAAGAGGTAATGAGCTTTGGAGATAATTATAACGACATAGAACTGCTGTCCATGTCGGGAATAAGCTGCGCAGTCTCTGATGCAGTGCCAGAGCTGATCCAAATAGCAGACCATACCTGCAGCTCTGTTGAAGATACATTGGAGCAGTTTTTGTCCCGGCTTTCAGATTCTGAACCGTTCTGAATCCGGCAAATATCGTTCCATAATATTTTACTGATAGGAGGGAGATGACTTAATAAATGCAAAATTTTTTAAGGGCAATGGATTTTGGTTCTGAAATACTTATTATCCTCTCAATTATTCTCTTTTCCGGATTTATCGCAACACGAGTAACAAATCGGTTAGCCTTACCAAAGGTAAGCGGTTATATTTTGGCTGGCATTTTAATCGGCCCTTACGGTTTGGGCCTCATCTCTGCTGAATTAGTCCGATCTATGAGCTTTATCAGCGACCTGGCTCTGGCTTTCATTGCTTTTGGGGTCGGCAGATTTTTCAAAAAAGAAATACTACGTCAAAACGGTAAAAAAGTAATCTTTATTACGATCAGTGAAGCGTTAGCCGCGGGCATTTTGGTCGCCATGTCACTAAAATATCTTTACCGGCTTGACTGGAAATTCTCGCTTCTGCTGGGAGCCATCGCAACGGCCACAGCTCCGGCCAGTACCATGATGACAATCAATCAATACAAAGCGAAGGGAGAATTTGTCAACACGCTTTTACAAATTGTGGCTTTGGATGATGTTGTCTGTCTGCTGACCTTCAGTATCATTTCAGCCATCATAAGCGGTGAGGCCTCCGATGGTTTTCATTTACACAGTATTGCAATCCCCGTCATATGCAATATAGCAGCAATTTTGCTGGGAATTTTTTGCGGTGTCGTTCTAAGTCTTCTTTTAAAACACCGGCACAGTAAGGATACCAGACTGATTCTCACGGTCGCCATGCTTTTAGGCTTAGCCGGTGTCTGTGCGGTTTTTAATGTGTCTTCCTTATTGTCCTGCATGGTATTTGGTGCTGTTTATATTAATCTGGCCAAGGACAAAAAATTATTTCGCCAGATTAACAATTTTACTCCGCCGGTAATGTCTCTTTTTTTTATTGTTTCCGGCATGAGCCTGAATCTTTCTGCGTTAAATACCGTGGGTGTAATCGGAATATCTTATTTTCTGATTCGGATTATAGGTAAATATGCGGGGGCATATATTAGCTGTACCATCTGTAAAACCTCAAAAGAAATCCGAAACTATATGGGATTGGCCCTGGTTCCCCAGGCTGGTGTGGCAATAGGGCTGGCCTTCTTAGGTCAAAGAATGCTCCCGGCAGATACAGGCAATCTTTTACTTACCATCATTCTCTCTTCTTCTGTTTTGTACGAAATGATAGGTCCTGTCAGTGCAAAAGCAGCTTTAAAGCTTTCGGGCAGTATCAATGACAAATCCTGAACCTTATATCCTACAGGCAAAAAGTAAGCAGACCGTCGGAATTGAATTTTTATTCTCACCGGCAGCCTGCTTTTATTCATTTTTGTTAAATATTACTTATAAGCTCTTCCAGCAGAAGCTATCGAACGTTTACTGTATAATCAATCGTATTTAGCAGATTGCCTCCTGCAGCATCATAGAAAGACACCTGGAAGGTCGTCTTTCCAGACATATTGAAGGTGGCATTAAACGTACCGGATGCTGTGAATTCGCCCATATCAAAGGTAACCATTGACGGATCCGCATTTTCGATGCATGCGTAGGTCGCTGCCGTACCGTCCATCATGATCTGACCCTGAACGGTCATTCCCGCCGCAATACCGGCGTTCTGAGATTTGTCAACGGAAAATCCATACTCATAGGTCTGGATATTCCAAAGTGACGGATCTGTAACAGCCTCGGAATGTACGGAACCATCTGTCGTGACAAATGCATCGTCCGTCAGCGTTACGTAATAATTAGAGGACTGTGCCAGAGGATTGCTCAGGTATACCACTGCCTTTGTTCCGACGCTCCAGCCCTTTTCCATAAGCTCTTCATCCGTCATCGGCATGATGGCCGCCTTGGTCGTATCATTCAGATTCACCGTCTCTGCGATGGAACCGTCTGCAGAATTGTTAACTGCCAGCATACCGGTGCCCGCCGCAATATCGTCTCTCTGAAGGAAAACTGTCAGTTCATTCTGGCCAGCAGAATAAACCGTATAGCCGTTATCCGCGGAGGTAGCCGGTGCAAATTTCATGTCTGCTGCGGTAATTGGAGCTGCCGTCTCAGCCGGTGCCTCACCGCCCTCTTCCGGTACTGCTGCGATGTCAGATCCTCCATCCACAACTCCCTCCTCTGACAGGGCCGGAACCTCCGCAGGCTGTGTCTCTTCCGGGAACAGTTCAATATTTTCCACGTTATTCTCGTTCGCATCAACGACAATGTTTCCGTCATTGTTCTCTGCCGGAGCCTCTGCGTTTACATCACCATAGGAATCAGTTGTATCACTATAAGAATCCATACTTACGATGTCAATGGTTGGAGCCGTCGTCTCTGGCTGCGCCTGTGTCTCCGGCACCGTTATAGTCGATGGATCTGTGGCGTCAATGATAACAGAATCCCCCAGAGCGCTGTCATTCGTCTGATTCAGGATGCTGTCGGGCGCCGCCGTTTCAGGCGTCTCCTGCTGTTCAGCAGCTTCCTGGGCAGTCTCCTCCGCCGCATTATTTTCTGCGGCCTCCTGCTTGGCAGCCAGCTCATCCATATTTGTCTCTACTCTTTCCAACGTCTCCTTCATTTGCTCGTAATCGTAATCCTGCTGAGCAATCCGGTCAAGAAGATCTGCAAGCAGCTCACGGTCTTCATCCGTCAGAGAAATATTTTTCTCATCAGCTATCTCATTGATAATGATGTCAATGTCGTTATCGCTGATGACATCACCCTGAATGACCTGCATTTTGCTTTCGTTAACGATCTCAGTCGCTTCCACCTGTCCGATGCTGTTGGCAATCGTCGTGGTGGTGATCAGTTCCTGGGTGGCAACCTCCTTCTTTGCAGTATCCAGCGTAGTGCCCACGGCTGACTCATACGCCATTAAAATACCGGTCAAAGCACCTGTACCGGATACTTCAAAGGGGGCCGCTGCAAGTACATCGCAGTTCACAACGCCTGATGTAGAGAGGGTGGAAGCAATCATATTGCTGGTAACCCAGGAAAGGTTCGCTGTCTTGACCTGAATACCACCGGAATTTGTCGGACTGACAAGAGCACAGCTGTATGTCCTTGTACCGATCTGTTCTAATGGTACGTAGGAGCCAAGGTGGTTTCTCTCGTCCTGATTTGTGATCGTAAGTGTCTGGATATTCTGGCCATTCACACCAAAGTAATTTAAAATGGCGTTTTTCTGCTGCTCATCCAGATCTGCTCCAAGTGTCAGTACCTTCTGGCCATCAGCCAGAACAGATGCAGAAGGAATCGCAGCGGTCAGGCATATCGCACTGGTAAGCACCGCTAAAAATTTTCTTTTCATGTACTCTCCTCACTTTCTGAGATTTCTCTTTTCTTTGAGCTGTAAGCATTGAAAAAGCGCCCGGCTCTTTATCGAGATTATAACACCATACCTTTCATAAAACAAGAAAACAAAACGGATGGAATTATTAACCTTTTATTAAAGAAAAAGGGAAACATCTGTTTGCTTTTTGAGGCAGTCTGTGATATACTGAGGAAAACATATGTGCGGGAGGAATTGCCATGTCCGATAGAAAGATTACAGCAAAACAGGAAGAGATTCTTACTTATATAAAAAATGAAATACTTGAGCGCGGTTTTCCGCCTGCGGTACGTGAAATATGTCAGGCTGTGGGGCTGAAGTCTACTTCTTCCGTCCACTCACATCTGGAGTCCCTGGAGAAGAACGGATATATACGCCGCGATCCTACGAAGCCCCGGGCTATTGAGATACTGGACGATTCCTTCCAGATGCTCCGCCGCGAGATGGTAAATGTGCCGGTGGTAGGTACGGTTGCTGCAGGCCAGCCGATTCTGGCTGAGCAGAACATCGACAGCTACTACCCTATCCCGGCAGAGTATATGCCAAATGAACAGACCTTTATCCTGAAAGTCAAAGGCGACAGCATGATCAATGCCGGCATCATGAACGGTGACCATGTTGTTGTGAAACAGCAGTCCACCGCACGCAACGGAGATATCGTTGTAGCGCTTGTGGAAGATTCCGCGACGGTCAAAACTTTTTTTAAAGAGAACGGACACTATCGGCTTCAGCCGGAGAATGATACGATGGAGCCAATCGTCGTAGATGACTGCCAGATACTTGGGAAAGTATTCGGTGTATTCCGATTCTTCCAATGATTTCCGGGAAGGTATTCGACATATTTTATTTTTCCAACGATGGAAGTTCTGCGGAGCCGTTTTCTGTTTTCAGGATATACGGCACAACGAAAACAGCTGTTGAAATCCCCATTTATCGGATTTTTCAACAGCTGTTGTTTTCACCTCTGTATTCGCTTCAGTACATCCATGATCATTGCACATCGAAACGCTTTTTCAGCCCTTCTAGCAGCGCTTTGGGCACTGTGATATGAAATCCTGCAGGATTCAGAATAAAACCGTTGGAATCCTTTACGAGCAGCTTTGAAAGATCTACAAAAGGTACGGCCAGAGCCTTGAACCGGTTATTTTTATTGAACTTAGCCAATTCAGTCGGGTCCGTGAAAATAGGCTGCATGATTTCTTCTTTTTTATTTTTCAGGATCGGCAGCTTATACTTACGGTTCTTGAGTTTTTCGTTATCGCTTTCCGGCCCTTCCAGCAGCTCAATCGGCACAATATATCTGCTCTTAACGAGATTGGCAGCAAACTCTTCTTCCAGATCTTTCAGTCCCTCTTTTTCTTCATTCGGCACCGGACGGGATGCCTCTTGCATAAAATACAGCCCGGTAAGCTGAAGCTCAGTATTCTGGATCGGCTGCTGTTCCTTCGGAAGCTGTGAAAAATCAGGCCTGCGGACCAGTTCCTCAAGTTCCAGCGTTTCTTTTCCTGATTCGCTTACAAACACCAGTTCATTTACCCCGATAGTATACAGCATTGAGAAGAAGCCCAGAAAAGCTTTATTCGGGTATTTAAGCCCTTTTAGCAGAATCTTTTTCTCTGTGTATTGTTTTGCAAATTCCTGGAGGAGCTTCTCATTGTCGAAAATCCAGACCTGGTCGTTAAAGGTTTCAGGATCACATACGACGAAAGGCATATTCGTGTATGCACAAAATACGACGATCATCTCCTCTTTTTTCTGAATACTTCTGATTAAAAATGTTTTATCTACTGCCATCTCTTTTCTCCTGTCATTAGTCTAATTCATCAATGCTGATTACTTTGCCATCGCACCAGATACGTTCCAGGTCATAAAAAAGTCTGTTTTCAGAATCAAAAACATGTACGATAATATCGCCAAAATCCTGTAAGATCCAGTTTGCTGTACGGTAACCTTCTGTCTGCTTTGCCGGGTAGCCGGCCTTGTGCAGAGTCTCCTCCACATTGTCAGCCAGGGCCTGTACCTGATTGCGGTTCGTTCCGGAAGCGATAATAAAATAGTCAGCCAGAACGGATACTTCTTCAATATTGATGATCTTAATATCAACTGCTTTCTTGTCTTCTAACGCCTCATAGGCAAGACGGGCCATTTCCTTTGCTTTTGCATCTGCCATTTATTATGCCTCCTTTTTTTCGACAAGCTCTTTGTAATAATTATATGCCACAACTGTCTGATTATCAAGACAGCTTTTTTCTTCTTTCAAATATTCAATCGTATCACGCATCGTCATATACACAGCGCGGTCAATATCCTGAAAAGCCATCGCCCGGATTTCCGGAAGATTGGAAGCTTTTGAACGCATCGGCTCAATATAATCTGCAATGAAAATAATTTCCTCAAGCAGCGTCATCCCGGCTTTTCCCGTCGTGTGGTATTCGATAGCACTGAGAATTTCAGGATCATGGATATGATATTTCTCTTTCGCAATATACGCTCCAAGACGGGCGTGCAATAAATAAGGTGATTTTCGTTCCACATCCGAGACAGAGATATTATTCTGATGGCAGAGCTTCAGCTTTTTTGCATTTGGAATACACTTTGCACAGTCGTGGAGCAATCCGGCTACCTGTGCTTTCTCCATATCGGCTCCATAACGCATAGCCAGAGATGCCGCCGTATACATCACTCCCATAGTATGATGAAATCGCATTTCATCAATATATTTTTTCAGTTTTTTCTGCATTTTAATGATATTATAATCCCCCATGATCATCATCCTTTGCATTTATATCATATAATGTATCCTGCCAGTATCCAGATGGCTACTACTGTCAATAAACCGAGTTATTCCGAATATAATCAATCACACAGTCCGGAATATAATACCGGACAGACCTCCCCTCCCGATACCAGTCCCGAAGCTGAGTAGAGGAAATCCCGACATTCGGTGAGCGTAAAAGATGTATCCTGGCGCCAAATTTCTGCTGCAGCTCCTTCATCTTCTGCTCCATCTGCTCTGTTTCCATCTGATCCCGGACTGCCGCCAGCAAAATACAATCCCGGCTGATCATTTCAGGATCCTTCCATGTCTCAAATGACATAAGGGAGTCTGCGCCGATGATAAAATAATATTCCGCCTGCGGATGCTTTTCTTTCATCAGACGAAGTGTTTCACAGGTATACGTAAAACCGCTGCGCCGCATTTCTTCAGAATCCAGAATAAAATGCGGATTATTTTGGATCGCCAGTGCAACCATGTCAAGCCGCTCCCTGTCCGACGCGCCGTCCCTGCGGTTTTTCTTGTGGGGAGGGTTGCCAGAGGGGAGAAACAGTATGGTATCAAGCTGAAATTGTTCATATGCACATTCCGCCAAAATCAAATGACCAATGTGGATCGGGTCAAAGGTCCCGCCCATGATTCCAATACGCTGTCTGCTCTCAGAATTCATTTCAATTCCTCTTATTTTTTTGCCGCCTTCGGCAGCTCGATCTTTTTCTTGCCATCCTTGCCTTCTTTATAAAGAACGATCTTTTTTCCTATCACCTGAACCACCTGGGAACGGGTACGCTCTGCAACAATCTGAGCCAGCTCCTGGGGATCGTCCATACAGTTCTGAAGCACACTGATCTTAATCAGTTCCCGGGCCTCCAGAGCCTCCCCGATCGCCGCCGTATTTTCGGGAGTCAGGCTGGATTTTCCAATCTGAAAGATTGGATCCATTGTCATTGCCAGCCCCTTAAGGTAAGCACGCTGTTTACTCGTCATAACTTCCTCCAAATCATCTCTGTTTTCGGTTTTATCCCGAAAGCTCTACTTATAATAATCAAACTGAAGCCCGTACATCCGGACAGTATCGCCCTCCTGAATGCCCAGCTCCTCTAACTGATCCAAAATCCCCAGCTCTTTCATAAAATTCTGGAAGAACTGGAAGCCCTTTTCTGATTCCAGATTTGTATAGCCCAGCATTTTTTCGATCCGCGGGCCTTCTACAATGTAAGTGTTCTCTTCTTCCTCGGATTTTTCTACGGTAAATGGCAGATTCACTCCTACCAGGCGCACCTCCGGGTCATATTCCTGCTCAAAAACGATCTTCTCCTGGGGCAGTTCACGAAGCATTTTCTGGACATGATACAAAAGCTCCTTCAGCCCCTGGCCGCTGACAGCAGAAATCGCAAAAACCGGAATTCCCTGGGGCTCAAAGACATCCCGCAGCCGCTGCACCGGATCCTCGTCCTCCGTATAAATCGCATCAATCTTGTTGGCCGCGATCACCTGGGGACGCTTTGCCAGATCTGCGTTGTACGCTTCCAGCTCCGCGTTGATCTTCTGAATATCCTCCACCGGATCTCTGCCCTCCACAGAAGCAGCGTCTACGATATGGATCATAACCTTTGTCCGCTCGATATGCCGGAGAAATTCATGCCCCAGGCCTACGCCCTCCGACGCGCCCTCAATCAGTCCCGGAATATCCGCAATGACAAAACCGCCGCCCTCCATATCCACGACGCCCAGGTTCGGAGAGAGGGTGGTAAAATGATAGTTGGCAATCTTCGGATTTGCATTCGTAACCCGGGATAAAAGTGTTGATTTGCCGACATTCGGAAAACCGACAAGCCCTACGTCAGCAATGACCTTGAGCTCCAGAAATACCTCCAGTTCCTTGGCATCCTGCCCAGGCTGCGCATATTTAGGCGCCTGCATGGTGGAGGTGGCATAATGCATATTTCCGTTTCCGCCTCTTCCGCCCTTTAAAATAACCTGTCTTCTGTTTTCACCGGACATATCGGCAATGACCTGTCCGCTCTCGGCCTCTTTAATGACGGTTCCCTCTGGAACCTTCAGGACAATGTCTGCCCCGTTTGAACCGTGGCATCTGCGTTTGCCGCCCTCCTGTCCATCCTGCGCCGAAAACTTTCTGCGGTGGCGGAAATCAATCAGAGTATTCAATCCCTCATCTACTTCAAAAATAACGTCTCCGCCCTTGCCGCCGTCTCCGCCGTCCGGGCCGCCGTCCGGCACATAAAGCTCTCTGCGGAAGCTGACATGTCCATCTCCGCCTTTGCCTGAACGTATGATGATACGCGCTCTGTCTGCAAACATAGTGTCACCTCTTTCTTACTATATTATAAAAAATCGCCGTGCAACCTCAACTCCGCATCCGCTCCGTCTCGGTCACAGACTTTCGCTGTCATCTCTCTACGCATGAGCCGTGCAACCTCAACTCCGCATCCGCTCCGTTTCGGTCACGGGCTTTCGCTGTCATCTCTCTACGCATGAGCCGTGCAACCTCAACTCCGCATTCGCTCCGTTTCGGTCACGGGCTTTCGCCCTATCATCCGTCACCAAGACACATCCAGTCGGAAATAAATTTCCACTGTCTATGTCTTGCTTCCGTCTGGCACGGCTCAATGCTTTCGTGAAAAAAATAGGCTTCAAACCACATTTTGATTTGAAGCCTGCGTTAACTATTCTGCTGCTACCGGAAGTACAGAAACCTGTTTCTTGTCTCTTCCTTTTCTTTCAAATCTTACAATGCCGTCTGCAGTAGCAAACAATGTATCATCGCCGCCGCGTC
Organism: Lachnospiraceae bacterium; assembly: GCA_030524705.1. Taxonomy (GTDB): domain Bacteria; phylum Bacillota; class Clostridia; order Lachnospirales; family Lachnospiraceae; genus Choladousia. The sequence goes on from JAUNGD010000057.1 coordinate 24,721, forward strand.
CAACATTCAGACCCGGATGGATCTTTGTTCCGCGCTGTCTGTAAAGAATATTGCCAGCCTTTACAAACTGTCCGTCTGCTCTCTTAGCTCCAAGTCTCTTGGATTCGGAATCTCTACCGTTCTTGGTAGAACCAACTCCCTTCTTGTGAGCGAAGAACTGAAGGTTCATCTTCAACATAATTACACCTCCTCGAATGTTAAGGTAATATATTCATT
>JAUNGD010000137.1 GCA_030524705.1 Lachnospiraceae bacterium
TCCATTTTTCGGATCAGCGAAAAACTTCAATGCCCTCAACAGGCTAAAGCCCATATTAAAAGAGGAGCGCAGAATGCTTCGGTTTCACATATTCTGCCGCTCCTCCTTTGCTTTGACTTATTTAGTTCTGTTTGACAGGCGCAGCCGTTTCCGGGCGGGCAGCAAGCTTTTCCGCCACTGTGGGATACTGCCTCATATCCGTGTGAGGAATAAATTTGGAGGCCTGCATTTTGATGAGAAAATCAGGTATGGAAGCGAACTGAATACAATAGATCGTCTGCTGGAAATACCGGATATCCCGCATACGGTCGCGGTTCAGCAGCAGCTCTCTTGCTCCGGCAAGGGAGCTGTTTTGCAGGCAGTGAAATTTCTCCCGGGGCAGGTCGGGAAATATACCGACGGTAATGGCAGATTCCAGATCTGTGTACGTACCGAAGGCGCCGGAGGTATAAAAAGCTGTCAGATCCTCCGGGGTGAAGCCGGATTCTTCCAGAAGGCAGTCCACCATGGTATGGGCTGCCGCTTTTGTATCCAGGTACTGCATAATATCTGTTTGTGAAAAATAAAGCATTTTTCCATTGCCGGATTCTTCCGGGGAAGCATAGACCGCTGCGTATTCCTCCAATTCCGGGATATAGACGACGCGGTCGGAGGCCTCCGGGTTCAGCTTCCCGGAAACATCAATCCACCCGTTTAAGCGCATCTGGGCGATCAGGTCTATGATACCGGAGCCGCAGATGCCGACAGGCTTTTTATTCTCTATGGTTGTACAGGAGATGGAAACCCCGTCAATGGATACGGTGTCGATGGCTCCGGCTGTGGCGCGCATACCGTATTTGCTGATATCCCCTTCCAGGGCAGGACCTGCGGCTCCTGCGCCCGCCAGGAGAAAGCTGCTGTTGCCAAGTACCAGCTCTCCATTGGTGCCAATATCAAAGAAAACGGAAAGACCGTCTTTTTTATAGAAATCAGTGGTCAGAAGCCCGCTGGTGATGTCGCCGCCGAGATAGTTGGCGATAGCCGGGACAATGTAGATCATTCCAGAGAACGTGAGCCCCAGCTCATCACCGGAAAAGAAGCCCGGATCGCAGGCAACGGGGGCGTAGGGGGAGGAAAATACGGTCCAGGGATCTAAGCCCAGCAAAAAATGTATCATAGTAGTATTGCCGGAAACGATCATCATGGAGCATTGACTGATGGGAATTCCTGTGAGATTTTCTGTCTCTCTGAACAGCTCAGAAAAGGTATTCCGGGTCGCCTGGGTGATCTCCAGGAGCTTCTGACGGTCATCCTTTCCGTAAATAATGCGGGTCAGTATATCGTCGCCAAAGGCAATCTGTCCGTTCATTACCCTCGTTTCGGAAAGAATCTTTCCCGTGTCTAAGTGAATCATTTGCATGACAACGGTAGTCGAGCCCAGGTCTACGGCAAGACCATAATGCGCTTTTGTCGTGTCGCCGGCCTCCACAGAGGTTACCAGACAGCCGTTTTCCATATGAATGAGAGTGGCTGTGATATCCCATTCGCTGTCCCGGCAGAGGGGGTACAGGCCGCGGAGCGCAGAAAGCGACATATTTGCGGGAGAAAAACCGCGTTCCTCCAATGCGTGAAGAATGCGCTCCCGGTCTCCGACGGGATGTTCCTCTGTGGGCGGTTCGATGATTAAATGGATTTTTTCGCTGAAACCTTTCATATCTTAAATCAAACAGGCAGCCTGTTTTCTCCTTTTTGGCTTTATCGTGTGGAACATATCAGAGCGTGCTTCTGTTAAGCACACTTATGTCCAGTGAGAGTATAACACAGGAAGAAACAAAATGCTGTATATTTTTTGAATTCAGGCAAGGCTTTCCGGTTTTTCTATTTCGTGGTTATCCCAGGTGTCCACGGAGGTGCTGCCGGACATATCTGCCGTATCGTTATAACTGTCGGCAGTGATGATATAATCACTGTCGCCTTCCACTAATACGGTACCGTCACTGTTTTGTACGGTTACAGTCCTGCCGGATTCGTCGATGACCGTTCCGCTGCTGGAAAGCGTGCTGATACGACAGTCTCCTGTTACGACCCAGGTGGAATCTGCGTCCACAGTGACGTTGCAGTACCCGTCTCCGTCCGCAGCGTATGTGTCATCTGCATAAACCGCGCCGCTGAAATAGCTGTCCTCTGCCAGATAAAAGTCGAGCTGGCTGATGCTGTCCCAGATGACATCTCCCTTCAGCTCTTGGCTGATCGCAGTGAAATGGCAGTCGGAGCCGTTGCTGCCGGACTGTCCCCAGCCCCGGGAATTATTGTTTCCGGTACATTGCAGAAGAAATTCACTGTCGTCTGCGGCGGTGATTTCCCCATCCTTTAAGGTGATGGTACATTCTGTGTTTGTCGTATAAAACAGGCCGCCGTTGCCTGAGGTCAGCGTACCGCCCTCCATCTGGAAGGTTCCGTTGCCGACTTCGGAATCCCCGGACATGCTCTGATAGACAATAACCGTCCAGGTATTATCGTTGCGCTGGTCATCCGGCATGTTTCCGCTCAGGTCACAATCGTAAAGCCGAAGTGTGTTAAGCCCTTCAATGCATACGGCTTCTGAGCCGGTGGCGGTCAGATCCGCATCTTTGATGGCAATATCAGCGGTACAGTAGACAGCCGGGGAATCCTGGCCGTTGGAGGTGTAGGATCCTCCGTTGATGACCATAGTGCCGCCGCCCCGGTCGCTGCGTACAGCGGCGGAGGAGGTTCCGTTCGTCTCTGCCGTAACGTTCCAGGCATATAGTGTCCCGCCTCCGGCAGCATGAACTCCTCCGGAAGTATCCTGCTGTGTCGTGATGGTGCAGTCGGCGGCGTATACAGTGCCGTCCCCATAGGCAAACAGTCCGGCGCCCCCGGCAGCATCCGTGGTTATGGTACTGTCTTTGACAGAAAGCGTGCCGTCAGTGGCCAGAAGCGCTGCGCCAACGCCGTAAAAGCTGGAGTTATCCCCACCGGTGCTGTCTGAAGAGGTACGGTCGATCTCCATGTCCTTCAGGGAAACATCGGCGCCCTCCGAAACCAGGACTGCATTTTCATCTGTTCCGGTGGAGGAAATGGATTCACCGCTTGAGGAAGTGTCCTCGGTATAGGATTGCACGGCAGTGTAGTTGTCGGGTGCCTGGGCCATACCGCCTGGGGCACCTGCCATATCCGGGGCTTCTCCGTTAGGTTTTTCCGGGGGCGTACCGTCTGCCATGTCAGGGACCTCGCCGTCAGGTTTTTCCGGGGGCGTA
>JAUNGD010000058.1 GCA_030524705.1 Lachnospiraceae bacterium
GCGCCGCCCTGTCACGGCGGAGGTCGAGAGTTCGAGTCTCTTCTGGGTCGTTGATATGGGGTCTTAGCTCAGCTGGGAGAGCATCTGCCTTACAAGCAGAGGGTCATAGGTTCGAGCCCTATAGGCCCCACTTTTTATATGACAATATAATAAATATGCCGGCGTGGCGGAATTGGCAGACGCAAGGGACTTAAAATCCCTCGGGGGCAACTTCGTACCGGTTCGAGTCCGGTCGCCGGCAGCTTAAAACTCTTGATTTTTCAGGGGTTTTATTTTTTTAATTTTATGGAGAGCGCTATGTTTGAAGAACAGTATTTTAAGCGAAGAAAAATGAATGTTTTGAAACTTCTTCAGTACGGCTTTATAAAAGAGACAGATAGTTATACGTATGGTACAACGATAATGGATGGTCAATTTTTGCTGAGGGTTTGTATCACGGATGACGGTGCTGTTTCGACAGAAATGATCGACTGTATGTCAAATGAAGAATATATGCTTTATAAAGTTTCTTCCTCTGTCGGAGCCTTTGTTGGCGAGGCCAGGGCTGCGTGTGGGAATGTATTGATGGATATTTCTGAAAAGTGTTTTGAGCCGGATATCTTTCACTGTGAACAGACGCTGGCGATTATTGAATTTGTTCGGGAGAAGTATGGTGATGAACTGGAATTTCTGTGGAGCAAATATTCGGATAATGCAGTGTGGCGAAGGAAAGACAGTAAGAAATGGTACGGAGCAGTTTTGAAGGTATCCAGAAAGAAGCTGGGACTTTTTTCTGAGGAAACAGCAGAGATTATTGACCTGAGATTAGAGCCGGAGCAGATGGCGGAAACAGTGGACGGTAAGCGGTATTTTCCAGGATGGCATATGAATAAAAAAAGCTGGTACACGATCATTCTGGATGGATCGGTGTCAGTTGAAGAAATATGCCGAAGAATTGATGACAGCTATGCTTTGGCAGTAAAATAATTTTCAAGATAATGGGATAAAGAGAAGCGAAGATTGTCTGGGGACAGCCTTCGCTTTTTTTCATTATCAGAAAAGATAGCTTGCACACATATTAATGCAGGCAGTTTCGGGCAATTTCGATAAAATCCTGTGCGTAAGTGGTCAGGTAAGAGTTTTGTCTGTATGCCAGCACCAATTTGTCTGTAATCGGAGGATTTCCAACGGAAAATGCCTGTAAAGGCCAGACAGAAGCAGTGTGTCTTACGTATGTTTCCGGTGCGAAGCAGGCACCAAGACCCTGGGAGGCAAGCTGGATGCATAGCTGACTGTTGCGGCTTCGGAAATGAACCGGAGGTTGAATCCTGTACTGCTCAAATAGCTGCTCGGCAGCGCGGCCTGTATTCTGATCCGGGAAATGCAGGATAAATGGAGCGTCTGCAAGTAAGCTTAGATCCAGCCAGGGATAACGGAAGCTTTCGCGTTGTACCGCATGTGCGGCAAGCGGATGATCTGAATGCAGGACGAGCAGGATTTCTTCCGGAGTGAGTGTCTCATAGGTCAGGCCAGGAACTGGATGCCAGTTACTGAAAATGGCGAAATCAAGTTTGCCATCTGCCAGCAGGGAATCTTGAATAGAATGTCCTTCTTCGTAAATATTAATACGTACTCCGGGATGTGCTTTATGAAACTCAGGAAGGATCTGCGGAATAATGCAGACACTGCGCATGGTTGGAAACGCAATATTTAATTCGCCCTCAAATGAGGAACGCATGTCTTTCAGCTCTTTTTCCCAGTCCTGATTTAAAGTCAGCGCTTTTTGCGCATACTCAAAGTAGCGCTGTCCGAGAAATGTGAGGTCATAGGTGTTCCCGTTGCGGCGGAATAGTTTTCCACCCAGCTCCTTCTCGAGCTTCTGCAGGAATTTTGTGAGGGTGGGCTGAGAAATATACAGTTCCTGTGATGCTTTTGTCAGATTCCGGTGTTTCACGATCGCCATGAAATACTCAAATTTTTGAAAATTCATCTTGGCCTCCTAGTATGCATTTTAGTAATAAATTTTATGGAAAACATGAATTGGACATATAGTTTCTTTCATACTACAATAAAATTATTAAAAAAACAAGGAAGATTGGGGGAGAAAAAAGTGAAAAAATGGATTGAAAAGCAATTCCAATTATCTGCGTACGGAACTGCCGTAAAAAAAGAGCTGTTGGCAGGTATCACGACTTTTGTAACAATGGCCTATGTATTGGCAACCGTCCCCAATATGCTGGGAAATGCAGGGATGGATAAGCACGCAGCAATGACGGCGATGGTTTTTTTGATTATTCTGACAAGCTGTGTAATGGCTCTGTATACAAATCGGCCTTTTGTTTTGGCACCGGGGCTTGGCAGCGTGGGAATTGTGGCGTCTATGATCACGAATGAAGGCATTAGTCCCCAGGTGGCTGCAGGAGTGATTTTCTGGAGTGGAGTTCTGTTCATGCTGATTTCGTTTCTGGGACTGAGGGAAGCAGTAGTTCGGGTGATACCGGTCAGCCTGAAGCATGCAGTCAGTGCAGGAATCGGATTGTTTATCGCATTGTTGGGGGCCAAGAGCTGCGGACTGATTGTTGCCGTGGAATCAAAAAATAACCTGGCCTTTGGAAATCTGACTTCGCCGCAGGTGCTGGTATGTCTGATCGGCTTTGTGATCCTTCTGATCATGAAGGTTCGCAAAGTGCCGGGAGATATGATTCTGACGATTGGATTGACAACATTGATTGGTATTCCCTTTGGAGTGACAAAGCTGCCGGAGCAGTTTCTCTCCATGCCGGCGGGCCTGGGAAAGCAGTTTATGAGTATTGATTTTATAGGCGCATTGAAATTTTCATATCTTCCGTTTTTGATCGCATTGTTTGTTCCTGATTTCTTTTCAACCTTCGGAACCGTCCTCGGAGTCGGTGCCAAAGCAGGGTATCTGGATGATGACGGCAACCTGCCGGGAATCGACAAATGTTTTAAGGTGGACGCGGTGGCGACAAGCTTTGGCGCGCTTTTCGGTATTCCGTGTATGACGACTTATCTTGAATCCTCCGCAGGAGTTGAGGCAGGCGGAAAAACCGGGCTGACTGCAGTATTTACCAGCCTGTGCTTCGGTCTTGCGGTGTTTGCGGCTCCACTGGCTCTGATCATTCCGTCAGCGGCAACTGCCCCCGTATTGATTTTTATTGGGGTGAATATGCTGAGCGGCATGCGTAAGATTAATTATGATGACTTTACAGAATGTTTTCCTGCATTTCTCTGTGTAACTTTTACGATTTTTGCGAATAATATCGCTAACGGTATTTGCGTAGCGCTTCCGGCATATCTGATTCTGAAGCTGGCTGCCGGAAAGAGAAAAGAAATTTCGCCAGTCATGTACATTCTTGTCATTGTCTGCCTGCTCTATTTTTACACGATAAGGTAAGTAAGATGGAGAAAAAAGCTGGTGGACATGCATCTTTAAAACGGCCGCTTTGCCTGTCTGGGGCTTCCGGTGTGGCCGGAACTGAAACTGACAAACTTCGGTTTGATTAGTGTAAATAAAGGAAAAAGCATTTCAACGCTAAAAGAAAAGGGAGGTAATTATGAGCAAGAGACCAATTATTATTGACACAGATCCGGGAATCGACGATGCACTGGCGCTGGCCATTGCATTGTTTTCCGAAGAGCTGGATGTCCGGCTGATAACTACAGTGGCAGGCAATGTTTCACTGGAAAATGTAACATTAAATACGCTGCGGCTGCTGAATTTTTACGGCAAGGACGTGCCGGTGGCAAAGGGCGCTGCAGAACCGCTTCTGGCGGAATTTGTGGATGCATCCAACATTCACGGGAAAACCGGAATGGAGGGATACGATTTCCCGGAGCCGCAGGAGGAGCTGCTGCTTCCAGAGCATGCGGTAAATGCAATGCGCCGCACCATTATGGAGAGCCCGGAGCCGATCACCCTGGTTCCGATTGCGACGCTGACTAATATTGCGCTGCTTTTCGCTATGTATCCGGAGGTTAAAGGAAACATTCGGGAGATCGTTATGATGGGAGGTTCGGCCAGCCGGGGAAACAAGGGTGTTATGTCGGAGTTTAATATTGCCACGGACCCGGAGGCGGCACAGATGGTATTCCAGAGCGGTGTCCCCATTGTAATGGCAGGACTTGATGTAGGTCTGAAGGCGCTGGTATATCCGGAGGACAGTGAAGAAATCCGCACCATGGGAAAAGTGGGAGATATGGCGTATCATATGTTCAAACGGTATCGAGGAGGAAGCTTTAATACAGGGCTTAAAATGTATGACAGCTGTGCCATTGCATACCTGCTCTGCCCGGAACTGTTCGAAGTAGTGGAAACCTACGTGGGAGTGGAGCTGCGCGGGGCAATGACGGCAGGCTGTACGGTAGTGGATCTGAGAGGATATCTGCATCGCGAGCCGAATGCCCGGGTCTGCATTGATGTGGATGGGGAAAAATTCAGAAGATGGTTTAAAAATGCAGTATCGAAGTGTATTTAAATGAGGGAGGATTTTTTGATGTCAACAATGGTAATGTATGCGTCCGCGATTATTGCTGTAGCAATCGTTGTGGTGATGCTGATTAAAAAAATGGATATTAAGATTACCCTGTTTTTGATGGGTATCGTTTTGATGTTTGTGGGTGTCGGACTGGGGAACCCGATCGGCGGTGAGGAATTTGTCTCCACCGGAGCAGTATGGCTGGATCCGTTGAAAGTGATTGCTGACCAGTTTAAGAGTACAATATCATCGGCAGGATTTATTATTCTTATTCTTGGGGGATATTCTTCATACATGAATACGATCAAGGCCAACAATGTGACGGTTAGTGTACTGACAAAACCGATTGCCAGGATCAAGTCCGTGTATATTCTGGTACCGATCGTATTCCTTCTCGGCAACCTGCTTTCACTGGTAATTCCCAGTGCATCCAATCTTGCAATCATCCTGCTGGCAACTCTGTATCCGATTCTGATTCAGGCGGGGATGAGCACGATGACAGCAGCTGGTATTATCGCAACTACGGCTACGATCGTACCGACGCCGCTGGGAAGCGATAACGTTGCGATTGCGGCAGAGCTGGCAAAAACAGCGGAGTATGCAGGTATGAGTGCAACAGATTATGTGTTCCGCTATCATGCGCTGGTTTCCATCCCGACGCTGGTTCTGATGGCTGTCGTTCATTATTTCTGGCAGAAATATTGTGACAAAAAAGAAAAGGATTCTGTTACAGATATGGAAAAGACCGAAAGCATTGAGGAAATTCCGGGAGGAACGCTGTTCCGCGTCGTATATGCCATTCTTCCGCTGCTTCCGATTCTGCTTCTGATCGGCGTTTTTGCACTCCAGAAGATGACCGGCCTGCAGATTGATATCAGTGTAGAGGTAGCGACACTGTTCTCCTTTGTGATCGCGATTATCTGCGAATTGATCCGAAACAGAAGCGGAAAAGAAACGCTGAATGCGACAGAAGCATTTTTCAGGGGGATGGGCGGCTCCATGCCAATCGTAGCGCTGCTTGTGGCAGGTACTATTTTTGTAACAGGCCTGAAATCCATCGGGCTTATCTCAGCGCTGCAGGATGCAATGACAGGAATGCAGGGCAGCGGAATGGGATTTATTCTGCCACTGATGCTGGTAGGCCTGACTGCTTTGATCGTGCTCTTAAGCGGAAGCGGTACGGCTCTGTTTTTTGCAATGGTTCCTCTGATGGTGCCGCTGGCAGCGGCGGCAGGCATTCCGGTATTTGCCGTGTCCGTACCGATGGGGCTGGCAGGAAATCTGCTGCGCGCCGTATCACCGGTATCAGCGGTGGTGATGATCGTGGCAGGAAGTGTGAAGCGTGAGCCGTTGTCAATCGTAAAGAGAACAGCTGTCCCGATGATCGTGGGCACAGTGTTCATGTTTGTACTTTCTATGGTTCTGTTCCTGTAGGGAGGGCTGCAGAATGAAAAAAATCGGAGTAGTAGGCAGCATTAATATGGATATGACAGTAACTGCTGAAAGAATACCAAAAAAGGGTGAGACCTTGAAAGGAGAAAACCTGAGATATATTCCGGGCGGTAAAGGCGCAAACCAGGCGGTGGCGATGGCCAGGCTGGGCGCGGAGGTGGTATTTTTCGGCTGTGTCGGGGACGACGAAGCCGGGAAGACACTGATCAGAAATCTGAGCGACAATGCGGTGGAGACGAAGTATATCAGAAAGGTTTCCCAGACTCCCACCGGGCTGGCGATTATCACTACGGGGGAAAATGACAATATGATTATCGTAGTTGCGGGGGCGAACGATTGTGTGGACACAGCCTATGCGGAGTCGGTCAGAAAACAAATTCTGGAATGTGATCTGGTTCTGCTGCAGCACGAAATCCCCCAGGAAACGGTGGAATATGTCATTGGGCTGTGTGCAGATAACGGAGTCAAAGTGATCCTCAACCCGGGCCCGGCCCGTCCGGTCAGGGAAGAGCTGCTGGAGAAGGTGACGTACATCACTCCGAATGAACACGAAGCAGTAATTCTGTTTGGAACAGAATATACCTTTGAGGATCTGATGAAGAAATACCCGGAAAAACTGGTAATCACCCAGGGCTCAAGAGGGGTAAGCACCTGTCTGAAAAACGGCGGGCTGCTGACTGTGCCTGCAAGAAAGGCGAAGGTGGTAGATACCACCGGCGCGGGGGATACTATGAATGGTGCATTTGCAGTGGCAATTACACGGGGATGCTCCATGAAAGAGGCCCTGCTGTACGCCAATACCGCGGCAAGTCTGTCCACAGAAAAAGCAGGCGCTCAGGGCGGTATGCCCACAGAGGCAGAAGTACAGAATGCGATGAAATAGAGAATTAATCCCGTCTCTCGGGAAGCTTTGGAATCGTCCAAAAGCATTCCCGGGGATGGAAGGTCAGGATGATATTGCGGGCTGTCCCGTGATCCTCAATCTGGCATTTGAAAATTCGAAAATCATAGTTTTGGGTGCAGTAGGAGGAAAGTATCTTATGGGACTCGCCGTATACGCCGAGGTACAACGGCCGCATGTTCCCGGACGTGTCAAAGGAAACAATTACCGGAACCAGCGTCATGGAGGATGCGTCGTAGGAGGAATTGGATATATGTGCGGGCATGGATATAAGCTCCTTCTAATGAAAAGAATGAAAAGGAAGAGGCAGGGGAACGGTTTTTATTCCCCTGCTTCCTTCACGATCTGTTCCAGAACGGCGATCAGGTCATACATATTGTTAAGCTGAACATTTCGTTCCAGAATGACATTTTTCAGGTCAACAGACAGCGTTTCAAATTTTTCCCGAATATCCGGGGATACGTAAGATGCCATAGCTTATCACCTCAGAGATAGTATGTGCAAAAAATAAAAAAATATGTTAAGATAATGAAAACAGCGGCAGTTTCGTTTGGGAAAGGAGACGGACATTGCAGGGATGATGGAGGCGGCTTCCGTGGATGCGGAAAGGACCTCGGAGCTGGAGGTGGTCCGTATGGGAGCTTGACAGTGTTTTGGCCGGAATGAGTCTGCAGGGCGCTGTACTGCCTGTATCAGAGGAGGATTACATCGCTTATTATGAGCAGTATGGGCAGTAACAGGAGCTGCCTTCCGTATTTGCAGGTGCGAAAATGTAAGGCTTTCAGAAAATGTCCGGTAAAAATTTCCAAAATGGGTTGATTTTGCAGCGCAATCTGTATATACTTTAGTAAATGAATACTTCTGTATCACGTAAAAGGGAGTAACTGGCATAGCTTTATGCATCTTCTGTCGTCAGTACGATAACGCGAGGGTTATCCGCGGAAGATTGAAATAGTGAGACTTTTACTGCAATATGTTTATTGCGGTAGAGGTCTCTTTTTTTGTGGTGGCACGGGCAAGCGTTTGCTGCCCTGTATCATAAAAATGCTGCGCTGCGGACTCCCTCGGCAGGATACGGAAAAGAAAAGGAGGAAATCAGATGGAATTTTTAACAGAGGGCTTGAGAATGCTGACCTGGCAACAGGTGGTAATGTATGGGATCGGTATTTTACTGATCTGGCTGGCAATCAAAAAGGAGTACGAGCCGGCGCTGCTTCTGCCTCTGGGCTTCGGTGCAATTCTCGTCAATCTTCCGGCGACCGGGGTGCTGGATCAGGTACTGACAGGAGTCGGGGAGACAAAGGGAATCATTCAATGGCTGTTTGAGGTTGGAATTGAGGCGTCGGAGGCCATGCCGGTCTTGCTTTTTATTGGAATCGGAGCTATGATTGACTTCGGTCCGCTCCTGGCCAACCCGAGGATGTTCCTTTTTGGAGCGGGCGCACAGTTTGGAATTTTTGCAGCGATTTTGCTGGCGGTGCTTTTGGGCTTTGATTTGAAGGATGCGGCCTCCATCGGAATTATCGGGGCCGCGGACGGGCCGACCTCGATACTTGTTTCACAGATTTTGAAATCCAACTATATCGGGCCGATCGCCGTGGCAGCGTATTCCTATATGGCCCTTGTTCCGGTGATTCAGCCCTTTGCCATCCGGCTGGTAACGACGAAAAAGGAACGGATGATCCGCATGAAATATGAGCCGGCAAGTGTGAGCAAAAGAACACGGATCATTTTCCCGATTGCAGTTACGATGGTGGTGGGGCTTGTGGCGCCGTCCTCCGTGGCCCTGGTGGGATTTTTGATGTTCGGAAATCTCGTTCGGGAATGCGGCGTGCTGAATACGATGTCTGAAACCGCTCAGAATAATCTCTCAAATCTGATTACTCTTCTGCTGGGAATTACGATTTCCTTCAGTATGCAGGCGGAGCGTTTCGTCACGGTGGATACGCTGATCATCATGCTCATTGGTATGTTTGCGTTTGTGGTGGATACCATCGGCGGAGTGCTGCTGGCAAAGTTTATGAATCTGTTTACGAAGGAAAAGATCAATCCGATGGTGGGAGCCGCGGGCATTTCGGCCTTTCCGATGTCATCCCGGGTGGTTCAGAAAATGGCGATGCAGGAAGATCCGGGCAATGTCCTTTTGATGCATGCGGCCGGGGCAAATGTATCCGGGCAGATTGCTTCCGTGGTGGCGGGCGGTCTCGTGATCCATCTTGTGACGGGATTCCTGGGATAGCTCCCGGAGAAAACGGGGCCTGTGCCGCGCGGCGCAGTACAGATGGAAACGGCGGATATGAAAAAATGCACGTTGGAAAGGGTTGGTGAAGATAAATGGAAAACATTATGATAGCATTGGAAATTATGTGGAAGGGCATGGCCGGAATTTTTGTCGCGGTGCTCGTGATTATGGCTATTGTCTATCTTCTGGGAAAGCTTGGAAAATAAAATGAAATATACTGTACCGGATTATTACCGAGAATTTAAGTGTATTGCATCTGATTGTCCGGCGACGTGCTGCGCCGGATGGCAGATTGTAATTGATGAAAAATCTTTGAAAAGGTATGAGGCCTTCCGGGGCCCCTTTGGCAGCCGTCTGGCTAATTCCATCGACTGGAGGGAAAAGACCTTTCAGCAGTACGGAAAACGGTGCGCCTTTTTGAATGAGGAAAATCTTTGTGATATTTATGCGGAGGCCGGGCCGGAGATGCTTTGCCGTACCTGCAGAAGATATCCAAGACACGTGGAGGAGTTTGAGAATGAACGGGAAATTTCTCTCTCCCTGTCCTGTCCGGTGGTTGCCGAAATGCTGATGGGCCGCAGGCAGAAGGTTTTCTTTATCGAGAGACAAAATGATCTGGAAGAAAAAGAGGATGAGGAATTTGACTTCTTTCTCTATTCGGCGCTGCAGGATTGCAGGAAGCTGATGTTGCAGATCCTGCAGGACCGTGGAAAACAAATTGAAATCAGAATGGCGGCTGTGCTGGCTCTTGCACATGACGTACAGAACCGCATTGACAGCAGACGAATTTTTGATATTGAAGCGCTGCTGGAACGGTACGGCAGAGTTGGGGCGTCTGAAGGGCTCAGGAGAAAGTTGGAGCGGTACAGAAAAACGGAAGCATGCGGTCCTGAAAAAGGGAACCAAGAGGAAGTACGGGGGAGCCGGGCTGGAATGCAAAAGGATCAGGGATCGGCAGCAGTACAGATGAACCGGAGCCGGAGGCTGCTGAGGCTTTTAAATGAGCTGGAGGTGCTGGACGAAACGTGGCCGAGGTGGCTGCGGCTTTGCCGAGAGACATTGTACGGCAAAGGCGGGGCAGAATATCTCAGGCAGCGGATGAATTGTGCAAAGATCTGGCGGCAGGAGAGTGCAGAGAAGGATTGTGCAAAGATCTGGCGGCAGGAGAGTACATGGGAAAGTCGCGCAGAGGACAGGACGCAGGACTGCTCCTGGGCGGATATTGAGCTGGAACAGCTCATGGTCTATTTTCTGTTTACTTATTTTTGTGGAGCTGTTTATGACGGGGACGTACTGTCAAAAACGAAGATGGCGGTGGTAAGCACGCTGATTCTGCGGGAAATGGAGCTGACGCAGCAGATCCGAAAGGGCAGCGCCGTAATTACGCGGGAGGAGCGGGCGCAGATCGCGTGGCGGTATTCCCGGGAGCTGGAGCATTCGGACCTCAATCTCAACAAAATGGAGGAGCTGATGAACACAAGCGAGGCGGCCTCCTTTGACGAGCTGCTGTATTGTATCATGGAGATGAGTGTTTAATGTGATTTGGGGAAAAGCCTGCCACATCTTAAGAAAAACTTAAGACTGGCCCCTCTGCTTGGCAGAAACAGAAAATTATGATACCCTGAAAATCAGATAGACATGACAACAGGGAGAGCAAAAATGATTAAAATACTGATCGTAGAGGACGAAGAACCGATCGCAAATCTGATTCGGATGAATCTTGTAAAGGCGGGCTATCAGTGCGAGATTGCGTCGGACGGGGAAGAGGCGGCCAATGTGATTCAGGAGCGGACGTTTGATCTGATGCTGCTGGACATCATGCTGCCGAAGCTGAATGGATACGAGGTGCTGGAATATGCGAAGGTTGTGGATATTCCGGTGATTTTCCTGACGGCGATGGGAGAGACCCAGCAGAAGGTCAAGGGACTGAAAATGGGGGCGGAGGATTATATCGCAAAGCCCTTCGAGATTGCCGAGCTCCTGGCCCGGGTGGAGACCGTGCTGCGGAGATACAAAAAGACGGAGCGGAAGCTGAAGCTGCTGGATATTGAGATTGATACGGATTCACGGACCGTTACCCAGAACGGATGCCCGGTGGATCTCACGACGAAGGAATATGAGCTTTTGCTGCTGTTTTTGCGAAACAAGAACAGGGCGTTGTACCGGGAGACCATCTATGAAAATGTCTGGGGCGGAGAGTACAGCGGAAACAGCAGGACGGTGGATCTGCATGTGCAGCGCCTCAAGAAAAAGCTGGGACTGGAGGAGCACATCACAGCGATATACAAGGTAGGATACCGGCTGGTGATATAATGATGGTGTCAGAATAGTGTCGGTATTGAAGCAGGAGGAGATATGAAGCTATCCTGGAAGCTGTTTTTTATTACGACGCCGATTTTTATTATTTTTCTGACTGTATTCGGAACCTGGATGGTTCAGGACAATTTCTGGAGCAGCTTTGACCGGGAGGTGGAAGCCTGCATGGTGGAGAACCAGATGTTTCAGAACTCTTACGAGCTGACGAAGCACGCTCTGTCGGAGACGCAGCGCGAACAGGCCTCCACGAAGAAAATCGTGGAAAGCTTTTACCGCAGGCGGGGGAAGGCCGACGGAAATGCCCGGGTTCTCGGCACGCACTGGGAAGTACTGTATCAGGACAATGACCTGAATATAGAACACAGCATTATGGAGCAGCTCGACGATTCCCACAACGTAGGCTACGAGATCAAGCGCAGCGGGGACGAGGTCTATGTGGTGGTGCTGTGCAGAAATGTTTTCGGCGAGTATATTGAGACAACAAAGAATATTACAGAGGTATTTGAGAACAGGACGGAGATGTACTCACGCTACCGGATGGGCGTACTGCTGATGGCGGTGCTGGTGGGCGGCGTGATTCTTCTGGTGCTGTTTTTTGTCATGCGTAATATGCAGAAGCTTTCCAGGGCGACGCGGCAGTTTGCCCGGGGAAAATATGACACGAGAGTGGCCATCCGCAGCAATGATGAGATCGGTACGCTGGCGGCGGATTTTAACTGGATGGCGAATGCCATGAATACGCAGATGGAGCAGCTTCAGAATGAAGTGCAGCGTCAGGAGGAATTTACGGCGGCCTTTGCCCATGAATTGAAGACTCCGCTTACCTCGATCATCGGCTATGCAGATACGATACGGCAGATGGATCTGTCGCCGGAGGAAACGGACATGTGTGCAGATTATATTTACCGGCAGGGAAAGCGTCTGCAGTCCCTTTCCTATAAGCTGATGGAAATGACGCTGGCGGAAAAGCAGGAGATTTCCTACCAGGAAATCTACGTGCCGGAATTTTTGCAGGAAATCCAGAGGGTCGTTGCCGTTTCACTTCAGGAAAAAAATCTGAGACTGTCCGTATCGGCGCAGGAGGGTGTGATCTATGGGGACAGAGAGCTTTTGGCTTCTGTTTTTATCAACCTGATTGACAATGCCCGGAAGGCGTCGGAGGAAGGAAAAAATATCTGGATGACCGGGGTGGCGATGCCGGGAGGGTATTCTGTCACGGTGGAGGATGAAGGCCGCGGCATTTCGCCGGAGGAGTTGTCACGGATCACGGAGCCGTTTTATATGGTGGACAAATCCCGCGCCCGGAAGGAGGGCGGGGCCGGGCTTGGCCTGGCACTGTGCCGGAAGATCATTGAGCTGCACCAGGGAAGCTGGCAGTTTCAGAGTGAGCCGGGGAAGGGGCTGAAGATCACAGTGCTTTTCGGTCTCCCGGAGGTGACCGGACGGGAGCGGACGAGACGCAGGCGTGAGCAGCGAAGAGCCGAGAAGGAGAGAAAAAAGGGCCGCAGACGGCAGCGAAATACAGAAAGATAAAGCTGCCGAAATGCCGGCCCAGGGAACAGGACAATAGTGATAAAAGAAGCAACACGGGAAGCGGGGCGGGAAAGAGCTATGGCAGAGCATCACAGATGGAAAAATATTATACAGTACACGGTGGGAATCCTGCTTCTGGTATGCAGCATTGCAGCGGCCATGATCGTTCCGGGCTGGTATGCCGAATGGCAGGATGAACGGATCCTGGACAGTGTGACGCTTTCGAACCGGGATAATATCGCATTTCTGGATGTGGATTCTCTGGATATTGAAGGACGCCTGAAAATGCTGCAGGAAGCGAAAAATATGGAAGTGGGAGAGCTTGATTCTTATATATATACCACCGAATCGGACATGTGGAAAAAGCTGAAAGGGCTTTTGGCTGAATGGTGCAGCGCCGGAATTTTGCCGGAGGAGATCGGCCAGTATATGGAACCGAAAAAGTATTTTGAAGAAAATATGATGCTTTGGGCGATTAACGGCATCTATCTGGACCAGGGAGTTCTTCCCGTCTGCACTTTGCGGTTTTTTATATCTTATGATCAACGCATCCTTATGACGGTTATTATGGATGCGGAAAAGGATATGCTTTATTACGTGTCCTTCAGCGGAGAATACGCGATGGATACGATGGCGAAGGAAGAAGGATATGATTCACTGTATGATATGCAGCAGAAGCGTCAGGCCTTGGAAGCAGAAACGGAAGCTATTTCAGATGATTTTTATTCCACCTTTGACTTTGCTTCGGTCTGCGGTGCAGAAAAGGCGGAAATTTCCGGAGGTCAGGGGCCGCTGGAGCTGGATGCGGCGCTGCAGTTTGAAGGGTTCGACAGTCATGCGTACAGGCGGATCGTGAGCAGTGAAGAGGGGTTCGGGCTTGCGGCCATGTATGGCACAGAGCGCTGGGCAGAGATTGTGCCGGAGCTGCTGATGATGTATGGATATGCAGAGATGTGGGAGACGCCGGATAGCTGGCATACGTTTGCAGAGGGCAATCTGGGGGTGGAGAATTATTCCGGCAGCATGCAGGAAGAAAAATATGAAAAAAAATAAAAAGATACAAATTTGATACAATTTTGAAGGAAATCTGATACATCGTGGAAGTATCCTCTCTGTAGATCATAACTACGGAGGGGATTTTTTAATGTCTACATATGAATATATATTGCTGGAAAACCAGAATAGAAAGCTTCCGATGGATACTTCGGAAAAGAAAAAGCGAAGCCGAAGGGAGGTAAAGGAATATACCTCAGAAAGGGCAGGGGCAGAAGAGGTCTGGAACGATATGCAGAGGGAAAGGAGAAGGGAACAGAGAAAGCAGCAGATGCTGCGGAGCCGAAAGCGACGGCGCATCCTGACAGGAGGAGCGGTCGTGCTGGCAGGCGTGCTCACGGTTTGGGGAATACAGGCCCGGAAAAGCGGCGAAGAGGTATACGGACACATCCGGGCGCAGCAGAGTGAAAAAACGGCGTATGAAGATCAGGCGCGGCAGAGTACAGGCGGCGCAGCAGTCGGAGCGACAGCCGGGGAGGACAGGCTTTTGACCCTTGTCAATAAGGAGCATGCGCTTCCAGAGGATTACGAAATACAGCTTTATTGGCTGCAGAACAAATCCTGTGCGGTGTCCGTGGATATGTATGATGCACTTCGGGATATGCTGACGGAGGGCTCTGCGGATGGACGGGAGTTTGTGGTGGCCTCCGGTTACCGGGACGCGGCCTATCAGCAGCAGCTTCTGGATGAGGATATTGAAGCATCCATGGCGCAGGAGGGACTGACCTGGCAGCAGGCCTATGAAAAGGAGACCCGGGAGACAATGCCGCCGGGATACAGTGAGCACGAAACGGGGCTGGCGGTGGACATCGTTTCCCTGAATTACCAGATTTTGGATGAGCTGCAGGAGGATACGCCGGAAAATCAATGGCTGCAGGAAAATTGCAGCAAATATGGCTTTATTCTCCGGTATCCGAAGGGCAAGGAGGATATCACCGGGATCGACTATGAGTCGTGGCATTTCCGGTATGTCGGCAAGGCGGCTGCGAAGGAGATTACAAGCCGGGGAATTACGCTGGAAGAATATTTAGGGGAAGCGTGAAACCTTTTGGCCTGGAAATGCATCTAATAAATATAGGGCTGTCCAGGAAGCGGCGGAGAACGGATCTCTGATGTGAGCCGGAGGACAGGAAGCGGATCTCTGGTGAAAGCGGGACAGCCGGGAGGAAAAATGTGATGATAACGGTAGAGAGTATGGCGGCGGTCCTCAGAGAGCGCGGACTGCTGAAAGAAATAGAAGGCGAAGCAAAAGGGGGAGAGATAACATGGCTGACCTGTGATTCCAGGAGAGTCACAGAAGGCACCCTGTTTATCTGCAAAGGCGCAGCATTTCGGGAGGAATATCTGGCAGAGGCGGCCGGAAGAGGTGCATCGTCCTATATCAGCGAGGTTTCCTACGAAGCGGGACAGGCACTGACCGGACTCATCGTAACGGATATCCGCAAGGCGATGGCGGTGGCTTCCGCGGTATTTTTCGGCTATGTGCCGGGGCGGCCCTGCCTGACCGGCATTACCGGCACAAAGGGGAAGACGACGACGGCCTGGTATTTAAAGGCAATGCTGGACGAATGGATGGCGGAGCAGGGCCGGGCGGCGACGGGGCTGCTTTCTACGATTCAGAATTATGACGGAGAAAAATGGGAGGACGCAGTCATGACGACGCCGGAGGCTCCGGTTTTACACGGATTTCTGGCGAGAGCAGAGAAAAACGGCCTTTCCCATGTGACGATGGAGGTATCCAGCCAGGCATTGAAATACAAGCGTGTAAGGGAGCTGCGCTTCCAGGTGGGAATTTTCCTGAACATTTCGGAGGATCATATCAGCCCGGTGGAGCATGAAGATTTTGAGGATTATTTCAGCTCAAAGCTGTCGATGTTCCGGCAGAGCGAGACTGCCTGCGTCAATATGGACAGCGAGCACCGGCAGCGGATTTTGAAGGCGGCGAGAAAGGCCGGCAGCGTTGTGACCTTCGGCCGCCATCCAAAGGCAGACCTGCGCTACAGCGATGTCCGAATGCAGGAGGAGGGCATCAGCTTTCGGGTAAAATGCGACCGGTTCTCGGCACAGTTTCATTTGGCGATGCGGGGGAGATTTAATATAGAAAATGCGATGGCAGCGATCGCAGCGGGGTATGTTTACGGCATTCCGGTGCATTGTATGCAAAAAGCGCTCGCCCGGACGAAGGTTCCGGGGAGGATGGAGACCTTTTGGAGCAGTGATGAGAGAATCTGCGGCATCGTTGATTTCGCCCACAACCGCCTGAGCTTTGAACGGCTGTTTGACGCTGTTTTTCAGGAGTACGGTTCTTATAAAAAAATTATTACTGTATTTGGGTGTCCCGGGGGAAAAGCGCTGAACCGCAGACGGGAGCTGGGGCTTATCGCGGGGCTGTTTTCAGATCAGGTGCTGATCACCTCGGATGATCCGGGAATGGAGTGTCCGGGTGAAATCGCCGGACAGATCCGCGGATACGTCGAGATGACAGGCTGCGCCTGCGAGTGTATTGAGGAGCGGGAGGAGGCCGTCAAAGAGGCGGTCAGGATTGCAGAGCAGTACAGAGAAAGGACGATGATACTGCTGTTGGGCAGAGGCAGTGAGAAATATCAGAGAATTGGCAGGGCGTCTCTCGCATATCCGACGGATTCCGTTCTGATGCGGAGGGCGGTGGACAGCTACGATGAGGGAAGGTCGGTCATAAAATTTCCGGCAGTAAAAAATGGCGGAGAAGACTCTGCATGGCAAACTGAAGATTTACAATTACAGGAAAATGTTTTATGATGATAGCGTCAGTGTACAAAGGAAGGGGTTGCCGTACACTGGCGCTGCTGTTTTGTAATCATAAAAAAGCTTTTGCTTTGCAGCAATGTGCAGGGATGCAGAAGGTATGATGCTGCGCTGCAGAATGCATTCGGACGTGTAGAAAATGCAAAGGAGAATAAAATATGTTAAAGGATCTGGTAAAAGCAAACAGAAGCTACCGCGGCTACGATGAAAGCCGCCGTATTGCGCGGGAGGAGCTGACGGATATGGTGGACTGCGCGAGGCTGGCGGCCTCCAGCGTGAATCAGCAGCCCCTGCGGTACTATCTGGCGTGGGAAAAGGAAGAGGTAGACAAAATACAGGCGATGACAAAGTGGGCCAGGGGCCTGCCGGAGCTGGAGCTGCCCCATAAAGGAATGTGCCCCACAGGGTTTATTGTGATCTGTCAGGACACCCGAGTATGGGAGTCGCTGGCAAGATTTCAGAAGGACGTGGGAATTGCGGCTCAGACGATCCTTCTCCGGGCTGCGGAGATGGGGCTCGGCGGCTGTATGATAGGAAACTTCAACGCTGGAGAGGTGAAGGAGAAGCTGGGGCTGGCAGAATATCTGGCGCCGATGCTGATTGTTGCCATAGGCAAGCCTGCGGAGAAGGTTGTGATAACGGAGGTCTCTGAGGGAGATTCCATCGCATATTACCGGGACGAAAATGATGTGCATTACGTTCCGAAAAGGAAGCTGGAGGACATTCTGCTGAACTGACGGGCCGGGACTGGCACCTGTTCAGGGCGGATATAATATGCTATGATAGACAGAAAAACGAGATGAGGAGCTTTAGATGAAGGAGATTATTGCGGGGCTGCTTTTGCCGTTTATCGGTACTTCGGCGGGCGCAGCCTGTGTGTTTTTCCTGAGAGGGGAATTAAATCAAAAAGTACAGAAAATGCTGCTCGGGTTTGCATCCGGGGTAATGGTGGCCGCGTCGGTGTGGTCGCTTCTGATCCCCGCGATGGATATGTCCGAGGCGATGGGGCGTTTTGCTTTTCTTCCGGCAGTTTTCGGTTTGGGGCTGGGCTTTGCTTTTTTACTTGCAATGGATAAACTCGTTCCCCACCTGCATCTGGGAGAGACCGAGGCCGAAGGACCCCACGTAAGTCTGAAAAAGACGACGATGCTTCTGCTGGCCGTAACGCTGCACAATATTCCTGAGGGCATGGCGGTAGGCGTTATTTTTGCGGGAATGCTGGCAGACCAGGCAGAGATCACGATGGCGGGAGCTTTTGCGCTGTCGATTGGAATTGCCATTCAGAATTTCCCGGAGGGAGCCGTGATCAGCCTGCCGCTGCGCAGTGAAGAGGGAGTCAGCCGTCCGAAGGCGTTTCGGATGGGGGTTCTTTCCGGCGTGGTGGAGCCGATCGCAGCCGTGGTGACGATCCTGATGTCGCGGTTTATCATGCCGCTGCTTCCGTATCTTCTGGCCTTTGCAGCGGGGGCGATGCTGTACGTCGTGGTGGAGGAGCTGATACCGGAAACGGCGGAGGGCGAGCACAGCAATCTTGGCACGATAGGGTTTGCCCTGGGCTTTGCGCTGATGATGGTGCTGGATGTGGCCCTGGGCTAGGCGGAGGCTGACGATAAGAAACAAAAATAAGGCTATGAAGATAAGGAGAAAAACCTGAAGGCAAATGAAGACGAACAACCTCACGGAGGGCAGACCCTGGCGTCTGCTCCTCCTTTTTTCTCTGCCGCTTATGGCGGGCAATATTTTTCAACAGATGTATACGATCGTGGATACCGCCGTGGTGGGAAAGGTGCTGGGGGTGGAGGCGCTGGCCGCCCTGGGGGCGGTGGACTGGCTGAGCTGGATGACGCTGGGAATCGTGCAGGGCTTTACACAGGGCTTTGCCATTTTGATAGCGCAGAAATTCGGGGCCGGGGAATATGGCAGACTGAGGCAGGTAATCGCGAACTCTGTTTTCCTGGCCGTCATCTGTGCGGCGGTGCTGACTGCGGCCAGCGAAGGGCTGGCGGCTCCTGTGGTATCATTTTTGCAGACGCCCCGGGAGATCCGCCCGATATGTATGGCCTATATCAGGATTATTTTCGGCGGGATTCCGGTGGTGATGGCGTACAACCTGGCGGCTTCGGTGCTGCGGGCCCTGGGAAACGGCAGGACGCCCCTCATCGCCATGGTGGTGGCCTCCCTGACCAACATAGGATTGGATTTTCTATTTGTTCTTGGCTTTGGCTGGGGAGTGCAGGGTGCGGCGGCGGCAACGGTTCTGGCGCAGATATGCTCCGCGGCCTACTGCATCCGGCATATCAGGAAAATTGAGATTTTAAAAATGGCGCAGAAGGATTGGCGCATTGAATCAGGACTGTGCATCAGGCTTATGACGCTGGGGGCGCCCATGGCCTTTCAGAATACGGTGATCGCGGTGGGCGGTATGATTGTTCAGACTGTGGTAAACGGCTTCGGCGTAATTTTTATTGCAGGCTTTACTGCGACAAACAAGCTGTACGGGCTGCTGGAGACTGCGGCGACCTCCTACGGCTATGCGATGGTCACATACGCCGGGCAGAACCTGGGAGCCGGGAAGGTAAAGCGGATTTCTCAGGGACTGCGGGCCGGGATTATAATATCCATGATTACGTCTGCGGTGATCACTGCGCTGATGCTGGTATTCGGCCGGTGGATACTGGGCGGCTTTATTTCTGAAGAAGGAGGACAGGGAGCCCAGGCCCTCGACATCGCTTTCCGTTATCTTCGCATTATGGCAATTTTTCTGCCGATCCTGTATCTGCTGCATGTGACGAGAAGCTGCATTCAGGGGCTGGGAAATACGGTGCTTCCTATGGTGTCAGGCATTGCGGAGTTCGTGATGCGTACAGGGGCCGCGCTGTTGCTGCCGCTTTGGTTCGGCGAGGGCGGAATCCTGTTTGCGGAGGTGCTGGCCTGGACCGGGGCGGATCTGATACTGGTTCCGAGCTATTTTTACGTCATGGGAAAGGTGCGCAGGCGCTGTACGGCGGCGGAGTGACGCCGCGCCATTTTTGACTCCGGTATGTCTGGTCAAATAAAAGAAAATATGGTATACCATAGAATAGAAGGCTTATTTGGCAGAATATGAAAAACACAAAACTTATTTTGCAGGATATTAAAATATGAACTATCAGGATGAAGGGAGAATGGAAAATGAACTATCAGGAAGTTTTGGAGCAGGCGAGAGGCTGCATCGGAAGCTATTGTAAAGCATGTAATGTCTGTAACGGAAAGGTTTGCAAAAACCAGATTCCGGGACCGGGAGCAAAGGGAGTCGGCGATACGGCTATCCGCAATTATGACAAATGGCAGGAAATCCGGGTGACTATGGATACGATCTGCGAGAACGGTACGCCGGACACGGCCCTGGAGCTGTTCGGACGTACCTTCAAATACCCGTTTTTTGCAGGTCCGGTGGGAGCGGTGAATCTGCACTACGGTGACAAGTATGACGATCTGGCCTACAACAATATTCTGGTAAAGAGCTGCAGCGAGAACGGGATCGCAGCCTTTACGGGAGACGGCACGAACCCGGCGGTGATGCAGGGGGCGGCTGAGGCCATCAAAGCGGCAGGAGGAGTCGGCGTACCCACCGTCAAACCGTGGAATGTCGATACGATCAAGGAAAAAATGGCGCTCTGCAAGGACGCCGGAAGCTTTGCCATAGCGATGGATGTCGATGCGGCGGGGCTTCCGTTTTTGAAAAATATGACTCCGCCGGCGGGCAGCAAGACGGTGGAGGAGCTGGCAGAGGTGGCAAGTCTGGCAGAGGTTCCGTTTATTGTGAAGGGTATTATGAGCGTAAAGGGAGCTCTGAAGGCGAAGGAAGCAGGAGCGGCAGGCATCGTGGTCAGCAATCACGGCGGCCGGGTGCTGGACCAGTGTCCGGCTACGGCTGAGGTGTTGGCGGATATTGCGGATGCTCTGAAGGGCAGCGGCGTGAAGATTTTTGTTGACGGAGGCATCCGAAGCGGCGTGGACGTATTCAAGGCGTTGGCGCTGGGGGCAGACGCGGTACTGATCTGCAGGCCCTTTGTTCCGGCGGTTTACGGCGGCGCAGAAGAGGGCGTGAAGCTTTACATAGAAAAGATCGGCGCAGAGCTTGCCGACACTATGGCAATGTGCGGAGCGAAGGATCTGGCTTCCATTACAAGGGACATGGTGTTTGTACGATAAAACAGATGCCATAAAAAAGATGATGCAGACAGAACAACCGGGATACAGATATGTGAAGCGTCAGGGAGCAGGCCGAAGAGAATGCGGCAGACACCTGTGACAGGAGAGGAGGAAGCGGTATGCAGTATCGCACAGACCGGGACGGCAACAGGATTTCCATTCTGGGATATGGATGTATGCGTTTTTCGAAAAAGGGTTCGGAAATTGACCTGGACAAGGCGGAGCAGGAGCTGATGCACGCTATCCGCCAGGGCGTCAATTATCTGGACACGGCGTACGTATATTCGGGCAGTGAGGAAGCGGTGGGAAAGATTCTGGCGAAAAACCACTGCCGGGAGAAGATTAATCTGGCTACGAAGCTGCCGCACTATCTGATCCGTTCGGCCGCGGGGGCGGAAAAGAAGTTTCAGGAGGAGCTGCACAGGCTGCAGACAGATTACATTGATTATTATTTGATGCATATGCTGAATGACGTCAGGACCTGGGAAAAGCTGACGGATATGGGGATCAGGGAGTGGATCGCCGAGAAGAAGGCCCAGGGCCAGATCCGGCATATCGGTTTTTCGTATCACGGAAATACCGGGAATTTCAAAGCGCTGCTGGATGCCTACGACTGGGATTTCTGCCAGATCCAGTACAATTATCTGGACGAGCACACCCAGGCCGGACGGGAAGGGCTGCTGTATGCGGCTGCGAAGGGGATTCCGGTGATCATCATGGAGCCGCTGCGGGGCGGACGTCTGGTGAACAACCTTTCCCAGGAGGCCAAAGGCCTGATTGCACAGTCCGGGTACACGCCTGCGGAGCTGGCATTTCGCTGGCTCTGGGATCAGCCCCAAATCACCTGCGTGCTTTCCGGCATGAACTCCCTGGAGATGCTGGAGGAAAATCTTCGGATTGCGGATACCGCCGGCGCCGGGGCGTTTACGCCGGAGCAGAAGGAGCTGGTGGAGCAGGTGAAAAAGGAGATCAACCGGAATATGAAGGTGGGCTGTACCGGCTGCGGATACTGTATGCCTTGTCCGAACAAGGTGGATATTCCCATGGCATTTCACTGCTACAATGTAAAATACACGGAAGGGCGTAAGTCCGGCATGTGGGAATACCTGCAGTCTACGGCTATGCGCCGGGAGACCTCCAGCGCATCTCAGTGTATCCGGTGCGGAAAGTGTGAAAAGCATTGTCCCCAGGGAATTCCGATTCGGGAAAAGCTGCAGGAGGCGGTGCGTGAGCTGGAAACGCCCAGATACCGCCTGATCAAATGGGCGGTGAAGACCTTCAGAATTTATTGACGGGAGGAGCTGCGCCCGGGACAGCTTCAGGAAAAATGACTGGAAAAGGGGGATGGAAGGATGAGGCAGCTGAAGGAGGCAGACAGAGAGCGTCTTTTGGCATATGTGTCGAAGGAGCCGGAAATGAATCTGTTTTTCATCGGCGATTTGGAGAACTATGGGCTGGAATCAGATACGGTGAGTGTTTATGTACTCCCGGATGGTGACGAGTGGGATGTCGTATTGCTGCGCTATTTTGATTTTTATCTGATATACAGCCAAAGAGAGCAGTTTCAGGCGCAGGCAGTGGCAGAATTTTTGAGAGGCAGGATGGTGGAATGTATCAGCGGAAAGACCGGGCTGCTCCGTCAGATGCAGCCGTTTTATCCGCAGTTTTCCCTTCAGGAAACGTATATGTGCCGCTGCGGGGTGGAAAATTTGGGAAAAAATACGTTAGACGCAGGGAACGCGGTGGAAAAAGAGGGAGGTCGGCTCTGCCGCCTGACTTTGGAGGATGTACCAGGACTTTTGGAGCTGTACGGGCAGATTGAAGAATTCGCGCAGGCCTATAAGAATGTGGAGAAAGCCAGAGAAAGGCTGCTGGCGGATATGGCGAACGGCGAGATTCTGGTTGGCGTTCTGGAAGAGGGGCGTTTGGTGTCGGCCGCTTCGACGAGTGCGTCAAACAGTCTCAGTGCAATGGTGGTGGGTGTAGCCACTCTGCCTGAATTCCGCGGCAGGGGGTATGCGTCCAGGGTGGTACAGGAGCTGTGCCGGGAGGCCTTTTTGGACGGAAAGAGGTTCCTCTGCCTGTTCTACGACAATCCGTCGGCGGGACGGATATACCACAGGATCGGATTTCGGGAGATCGGTTCTTATTCCATGATGCGCTGAAAGGTCATTTGGGAGGCCTGTAGGCTCTGCGGCTTCGGTGGCGGCGAAGTCCCTTGCCGCATATGATATAAAGCAAATAATACGCCGGCGGCGCGGAAAAGTGCGCCGCGGCTTTGGAATAAGAAAGGATCATGCTTTGTGAATATCATTCAGCAGACAGCGGTCAAAAATCCTAACTATCAGGCAGGGCAGAGGATCACGCCCAAGGGTATCATGATTCACAGCATCGGTGTCCCGCAGCCGGACCCGAAGGTGATCGCGGATAATTTTAATCAGGGCAGCGCGGATAGCTGCGTACACGCCGTCATCGGGACAGGAGAGGAGGTCTATCAGCTCTTGCCTTGGGACTACCGGGCCTGGCACTGTGGAAGCGGCCCGAATGGAAGCGGCAACGGTACGTACATCAGCTTTGAGATGACGGAGCCCTCCACGATCCGGTACACAAGCGGAGCGGAGTGGACGGATCTGGATCCGGAGGCCACCAGAAGCTTTGTGCTGCAGACCTACGCTAGGGCGGTGGAGCTGGCGGCGTATCTTTGCCGGCTGTACGGCCTCGATCCGCAGGAGGAAGGCGTGCTGATCTCCCATGCGGAGGGACACCGGATGGGAATTGCTTCCAATCATGCGGACGTGGAGCATATCTGGGATCGGGAAGGACTGTCAATGGCGCAGTTTCGGAAGGACGTGGCGAAGGCCATAGAGACGGAGGAAGACGGAGAAAACGGCGGAGAGAGCGGAGCGGTAAAATACATCGTTCAGGCCGGAGCATTTGAGAGGGAAGAAAATGCAAGAAGGCTGGTGGAGCAGCTGAAGGCAGCGGGCTTTCCCTCTTATATAAAAGAGGTCTGAAAAGAGGAAAGGCGTCCTGAAAGTTTTTTTGAAAAAGTTGTTGACTTTTGGAATGGCTTATATTATAATACAACATGCGTCAAGCGAAGGACGCCGGATATACCTGGAACGGGGTGTGGCTCAGCTTGGCTAGAGCGCCTGGTTTGGGACCAGG
>JAUNGD010000059.1 GCA_030524705.1 Lachnospiraceae bacterium
GCAGGGGCTTATAGCCCGCGCCTCGAGCCACCCGTTTTACGGGTGGCGGCGACTCGAAGGGGAGGCTTCTGCGTCCATTAAATTTTTATAAAATGATTGCAGGTTTGTGCCCGCGACGGTAAAATATGAATGATTGGTTTTCATACGCGGGAGCCGGCTTTTAGATGAGCTCCGGCCCCGGCGGTGAAAGGCGCAGAGATTATAAATGATAGAAGAGAAAGAGGCGCAGCAGATGTCAGATGCATTCGTTAGGCTGGAACATGTGACGAAGGTTTACCGCATGGGCGAGGTGGAGATCCACGCGGTGGACGGAATTGATTTTGAAATACAGAAGGGCGAGTTTGTGGTGATCGTCGGCCCCAGCGGAGCCGGCAAGACGACGGTGCTGAATATTTTGGGCGGGATGGACACCGCCAGCAGCGGCAGAGTTTTGGTGGATGGTCATGATATTGCAAAATACAGCCAGAAAAGGCTGACGGGATACAGGAGGGACGATATTGGCTTCGTCTTTCAGTTTTACAATCTGGTGCC
Source organism: Lachnospiraceae bacterium (assembly GCA_030524705.1). Classification (GTDB taxonomy): domain Bacteria; phylum Bacillota; class Clostridia; order Lachnospirales; family Lachnospiraceae; genus Choladousia. Next base: position 532 of record JAUNGD010000059.1, read on the forward strand.
GAATCTGACGGCGCTGGAAAACGTGGAGCTGGCAATGCAGATCTGCAAAAATCCGCTGAATGCCCAGACCGTACTTCGGGAAGTGGGACTGGAGCGCCGTATGAAAAATTTCCCCTCCCAGCTTTCCGGCGGAGAGCAGCAGCGGGTCTCCATTGCCCGGGCGCTGGCGAAGAATCCAAAGCTTCTTCTCTGCGATGAGCCCACCGGAGCGCTGGATTATCAGACAGGAAAAGCGATTCTGGGGCTTTTACAGGATATGTGCAGGGAGAGAGGCATGACGGTGATCGTCATCACGCACAACACGGCGATCACACCGATGGCGGACCGCGTGATAAAAATAAAAAACGGCAGGGTGTCCAGCATGCAGATGAATGAGCATCCGGTGCCGGTAGAGACGATTGAGTGGTAATTATGAAGAAGAGAGCACTGAGGAAAGATTTTCACATTGAAATTAAAAAGAGCCTGAACCGCTTTCTCTCCATCTTTTTTATTGTGGCCCTGGGGGTTGCCTTTTTTTCCGGTATCCAGTCTGCTGCACCGGATATGCGGTCTACCGGGGACTGGTATTTTGATGACAGCAATCTGATGGATATTCGTGTCATCAGCACCCTGGGGCTGACGCAGGATGATCTGGAGGCCCTGAGCGCTGTGGAGGGCGTAGAACTTGTCAACGGCTGTTATATGGAGGACGTTTACTGCGGCACAGGCGACGCCCGGGAGGTGCTTCACGTAGAGTCGCTCCCGGCGGATATGAATAAGCTGGCGGCAGAGGAGGGGGAGCTTCCGAAACAGGCGGGAGAGTGCTTCCTGGATTCTGCCTATGCGGTTAAGATGGGGTATGCCCCCGGCGATGAGATTGAGATCGCAGTTTCTGATGAGGAAAACAGCCAATTGAAGCGCAGAAAATTTACCGTCAGCGGATATGGCCACAGTCCATGCTATATTTCTTTCGGGAAAGGAAATACGACGCTGGGGACGGGGGCCGTTGCCGGGATTATGTATGTGACTCCGCAGGATTTTGACTCGGAGGTATACAGTGTCGCATATCTGACGGCAGCAGGAGCCATAGATGAGACTGCTTTTACTGATGGGTATGAGGATCTGGTGGACGCAGTGCGCGCCCGGGTGGAGGATATTGAAGATGCCCGCTGCGAGATCCGCTATGACGAGGTCATGGATGAGGCTCAGGAGAAGCTGGCGGACGCAAAGCAGGAGGTCGAGGACGGCAAGAAAGAGTTGGCGGATGCAAAGCAGGAGCTGGCGGACGGCAGGGCAGAGGCCGATGAGGAACTTGCAGAGGCAGAATCGGAGCTGCTGGATGGACAGGAGCAGATCAGAGATGGAAAGAGGGAGCTGAATGATGCCCAGAAGGAAGTGGCGGTTGGTGAACAGGAGCTGATTGACGGCGAACAGGAGCTGGCGGATAATGAGCAGAAACTTGCCGACGGAAGAGCACAGTATGCTGAGGGGCAGAACACGCTTGCAGCCGGGGAGCAGGAATATCAGTCGGGGCTTGCACAATATAACAGTGAGGCTGCAGAAGCACAGGAAAAACTGGCGGCAGCGCAGCAGGAACTCGAAAACGGACGGGCATCTCTGACCCAGGGCTGGGAGGAATATCATACCAATCTGGCCAATATAGAAGTGGGTGAGCAGCAGCTTGCGGAAGCGGAGCAGACGCTGGCCCAGAATCAGGCGGCATATGATTCCGGAGCGGCGCAGCTTGCCGACGGAAGAGCGCAGTATGAGGCCGGAATGCAGCAGCTTGCAGCAGGATGGGAGCAGTACAGCGCCGGGCAGGCGCAGTATGAAGCCGGACTGGCACAGTATAATACCGGGCAGGCACAGTATGAGGCAGGTCTGCAGGCGTATCAGCAAGCGTACGACAGCACGGTGCCCCCGCTTCAGGCAGCGTATGATGCGGCTTGTGCGGCGGTGAATGAATGCAACAACAGTCTTCAGGCGAATCGAGATGCATATGCGGCGAAAGGGCAGGAGCTGTCCGGAGCGCAGGGGGTATTGGAAGCATTTCAGGCAGAGCTGGAGGCACTCAGAACGGCAGAGCAGGTGGATGAGTCTGCGATTGCGGAGGCAGAGGCGAAGACGGCACAGCAGCAGGAGACGGTGAACGGGCTGCAGGCTGCAGTCAATGATCTGCAGAGCATCTATGATAATGAACTGCTTCCCGCCCAGAGCCAGGCAGCTTCCGGGCAGGCACAGGCAGAGGAATATTTGAATACAGCTTTTGTAGAGTTTGCGCAGCAGCAGGCACAGCTTGATGCTTCAGCTTCGGAACTTGCAGCAGCAAAACAGAATCTTGATGAAAATGCGGCGATGCTTGCAGCAACGGAGCAGGCACTGAATGAGAATGCGGCGATTCTGGAGAGCACGAGACAGATGCTGGAGCAGCAGGAGGCGGAGTTTGCAGCGGCGGGTGAGCAGCTTAGCGCTGGATGGCAGGAGCTGAATGCAAAGAAGGAAGAGCTGGTATCCGGCAGGACGGCGTTGGAGCAGGCGAAGGCTACTCTGGAAGCCAGTGAGCAGCAGCTTGCCGATGGACAGAAGGAGATTGACAGTGGATACAATGAACTGAAAAAGGCAAAAGCCAAATTAACCGCTGCCCGGCAGGAGCTGGATATGGGATGGGCAAAGCTCAGCGCTTCTCAGAGTGAGCTTGCCGAAGGGGAGCGTCAGCTGGAGGATGGACGAAATCGGCTTTCCGGTGCCAGAGGGGATCTGGAAGATGCCCGGCAGCAGATTGCGGACGCAAAAAAAGAGCTGGCGGAAAACAAACAGAAGATAAAAGACGGCTGGGACGAATATGAGGAAGGAAGGCTTGAGGCGGAGGAAAAGATTGCTGACGGTGAGCAGAAGATAAAGGATGCGGAGCAGGAGCTGCTTGATGCGGAGCAGGAAATTGCAAATGCAGAGCAGGAGCTGGCAGATCTTAAATTTCCGGAATGGTACGTGAATGACCGGAACGCGCTTCCGGAGTACACCGGATTCGGAGAGAATGCGGAACGTATCGGTAATCTTGCCAAGGTGATCCCGGTGCTCTTTTTCCTGGTGGCGGCCCTGATCAGCCTTACGACCATGACGCGGATGGTGGAGGAACAGCGCACCCAGATCGGCACGCTGAAAGCCCTGGGCTACAGCAAGGCTGCAATTGCCTCCAAATATTTAAAATATGCCTTCTGGGCTACGATGGGGGGCAGTCTCTTGGGGATCCTTGTGGGCGAAAAGCTTTTGCCCTGGGTCATCATCAATGCATACGGCATAGTGTACCAGTACCTTCCGAGAATTTTGATCCCGTACAACTGGACGTATATCCTGGTGGCGGCCGGGGCGGCGCTTTTCTGTACGATAGGCGCCACGTTTATGGCATGCTGGCGTGAGCTTCTGGCAGTGCCGGCACAGCTCATGCGTCCTCCGGCGCCGAAGGAGGGCAAGCGTGTTTTCCTGGAGCATCTGCCGTTTTTGTGGCGCAGAATGAGTTTTTCCTGGAAATCAACGGTCCGTAACCTGATGCGTTACAAGAAGCGTTTTTTGATGACCGTTGTGGGTATCGGCGGATGTATGGGGCTTCTGATGGTGGGATACGGACTGCAGGATTCGATTATGGATGTCGGAGTGCTTCAGTTTGAGGAGCTGCAGACCTACGATGCCATGGTGATTCTGGATGCGAACGCTTCGGAGGAAGAGAAGAATGAACCGAAGCAGATGATTCAGGAGGATGCCCGGGTATCGGAAGCGAAGCAGTTTTATATGCATCAGGAGGAGATACGGACGGACGGCATAACCGACAAAGAATGGTCTGTGTACGTTTATGTGCCGGAGGATATGGAGAAGCTTGAGGATTTTCTCTGTTTCCGGGATCGGGCCACGAAGGAAACGTATGAGCTGACGGACGAGGGAGCGATCATCACGGAGAAGGTGGCCGACGAGCTGGGCATCCATCCCGGGGACACGCTTTTGCTGAAGCAGGAGGAAGGCGAGGACATCGAGGTTCCGATCACGGCGGTCTGTGAGAATTATCTGCACCATTATCTTTATATGACTCCAGCACTTTATGAGAAGGTATACGGGAAGGCTGCGGAATACAACAGCATTTTCTTCCGAAGCCCGGAGGATCAGAGTGTGGTGGAGAAGATCGGAGAACAGCTTTTGAGCAGGGATGCCGTGCTGAACATCACCTATACGAGAACGATGGCGGATCAGATTGACAGTATGCTGGGAGCAATGGACATTGTTATGATTGTTCTGATCGTCTCCGCGGGAATGCTGGCGTTTGTAGTGCTGTACAATCTGAACAACATTAACATCAATGAGCGCCGCCGGGAGCTTGCGACGCTGAAGGTTCTGGGATTTTATGACGGTGAAGTCGGCGCATATGTATATCGGGAAAATGTGATTCTGACCTTGATCGGGGCCGGGCTCGGCGTGCTGATCGGAAAACTGCTGCATGCGTATGTTATTACGACTGTGGAGGTGGATACATGCATGTTCGGGCGAAATATCAATCTTGACAGTTTTGTCTATGGAACAGTGCTCACAATCGGTTTCTCCGTTATTGTCAATTTCGTCATGTACTTTAAACTCAGGAAAATTGATATGGTAGAATCTTTAAAGAGCATTGAGTAATGCAGAGTTTCTAAAAAAAGCGTCGGGCAAATAAAAAAATCTTAGAATCTGCATAAAACAATTATTCAGACAGCATAGAAATAGCTGGACGAATAAGGGAAAAAAGTGTATGATAAAGACAGTATGATTAAAAAGAAAGGAAAGGTACTAACCATTATGACGACACTGGAATTACAAAAAATGGCGAACGAAGTTCGTAAAAGTATCGTGACAGGTGTACACAGTGCAAAAGCCGGACATCCGGGTGGCTCTCTTTCAGCGGCAGACCTGTTTACGTATCTCTATTTTGAAGAGATGAATATTGATCCGAAGGATCCGAAGAATCCGGATCGGGATCGTTTTGTTCTCTCCAAAGGGCATACGGCGCCGGGATATTATGCGGTGATGGCGCACAGAGGATATTTTCCGGTTGAAGATATGGTGACCCTGCGTCACATTGGTTCTCATCTGCAGGGGCATCCCTGTATGCAGCATCTTCCGGGTGTAGATATGTCTTCAGGCTCTCTGGGACAGGGAATCTCCGCAGCGGTAGGCATGGCCATGGCAGGAAAGCTGGATGGAAAGTCCTATCATGTATACACACTTCTCGGCGATGGTGAGATTCAGGAAGGCCAGGTATGGGAAGCGGCTATGTTTGCAGGTCACAGAAAGCTGGACAACCTTACCGTTATCGTGGACAATAACGGACTTCAGATTGACGGAAATATAGCAGACGTATGTTCGCCGTATCCGATCGATAAAAAGTTTGAAGCCTTCAATTTCCATGTGATCAACGTAGCAGACGGAAATGACATGGAGCAGCTTGCAGCAGCATTTGCCGAGGCAAAGAAGGTAGAAGGCAAGCCGGTGGCTATCATCATGAAGACTGTCAAAGGAAAAGGTGTATCCTTTATGGAGAATCAGGCATCCTGGCACGGAACAGCTCCGAATGATGAGCAGTACGCAATTGCTATGGCAGACTTAGAGAAAGTGGGGGAAGCATTATGTCAGAAGTAAAGAAAATTGCCACAAGAGAGAGCTACGGTAATGCTCTTGCAGAACTTGGCGCACAGCATGACGATCTTGTAGTTCTTGACGCTGACCTTGCAGGAGCTACAAAGACGGGCGTATTCAAGAAGGCATTCCCGGAGAGACATATTGACTGCGGTATCGCAGAGAGCAATATGATGGGTATTGCAGCGGGGCTTGCTACTACAGGAAAAGTGCCGTTTGCAAGTACCTTTGCAATGTTTGCAGCAGGAAGAGCATTTGAGCAGATCAGAAACTCTATTGGTTATCCGCACCTCAATGTAAAGATCGGCGCTACCCATGCAGGTATCTCCGTTGGCGAAGATGGTGCTACCCATCAGTGTAACGAGGACCTGGCTCTGATGCGTACGATTCCGGGTATGGTTATCATCAACCCCTCCGATGATGTTGAAGCAAAGGCGGCTGTAAAGGCGGCTTATGAATATGAAGGGCCGGTTTATCTTCGTTTCGGACGTCTGGCAGTGCCGGTTATCAACACAAATCCGGATTACAAATTTGAGATCGGCAAGGGCGTTACCTTAAGAGAAGGTACGGACGTAACGATCATCGCCACTGGACTTTGCGTAAACAGCTCTCTGGAGGCTGCTGAGATGCTGGCTAAGGACGGCGTATCTGCAAAGGTTGTCAATATCCATACAATCAAGCCGCTGGATGAAGAGCTTGTGGTAGAAGCTGCAAAGGCTACCGGAAAGGTAGTTACCGTAGAAGAACATTCCATTATCGGTGGTCTCGGCGGAGCAGTCTGCGAGACACTTTCCGCAAAGGCTCCGACACCGGTTCTGAGAATTGGTGTAAATGATGTTTACGGTGAGTCAGGCCCGGCAGCGGCACTTCTTGCGAAGTATAAGCTGGATGGCGCAGGCGTTTACGAGCAGATCAAGGCATGGCTGTAAAATAAAGCCCGGCTGTTAAGATGGGCGTATTAGCCATAAAGAGATAAAATAGTACCCTAATAAAGTAAGAATCCCCGCTGTTTTCACTGCATTTTGGAAGAATGCGAGAACGGCGGGGGTTTTGTATTGCCTGGAGAAAATTATTGTTTAAAAGGTGCTGTTGCTTTGGAAAAGCGGATTGGCCGAGAATCGTTATTGGCCGGAAGTGTTGTTGCCCGGGCCGGATTTACGCCTTATTTAAGGTGAAAATAAACTCACTTCCGACTCCCTCGGTACTGATCACGTCGATATTCTGATCATGGGCGTGGATGATCTCTTTTACGATGGACAGGCCCAGGCCGGTGCCTTTTTTGTCGCGGCCCCGGGAGGCGTCAGTCTTGTAAAAGCGGTCCCAGATCTTGGGCAGATGCTCCTTGGCGATTCCCTCGCCGCTGTCTTTTACGGAGATCAGGACACGTTTTTTCTGGCTGTTTGCCCGGATTACGATTTCTGAGTCGTTGTAGCTGAACTTGATGGCGTTGTCGATCAGGTTATAGAGAACCTGCTGAATCTTAGTCATATCCGCGTGCACCATGATGACGGGGGCGGTAAAGGAGGACTGGATATGCAGATTTTTTTTCTGGCATGTGCCTTCAAAGAGATCAATGGTGCTTTTGATGACAGGAACGAGGTCAAAATCCGTCTGTTTCAGGTAAACGCCGCGGTCATCAAAGGTGTTCAGTGTCAGCAGCCCTTCTGTCAGGCGGTTCAGACGTTCTGTTTCATCTACAACGATCTTCAGATATTTTTCCTGCATTTCCGGTGGAATTGTTCCATCCAGAATAGCCTCCACATAGCCCTTGATCGAGGTCAGAGGCGAGCGAAAATCATGAGAAATGTTTGAAATGAATTTTCTCTGGTATTCTCCGGAGCTGTGAACGGACTCGGACAGGTAATTGACGGAGGCATTCAGAAGCCCCAGCTCATTGTCTTTGTCATACTGAAACGGTTTATGATGATATCCGTCCGTGTGCTGTGCGGCGGACTGCACGATTCTTCTGAAGGGCCGGTAAAATTTCAGCCAGAATACGGCCAGCGGAAAAAGCGACAGGACGAATACAATGGCAAGCAGCAGATAGCATACATTTTGAATCGCTATGGAATGACTTGCCAGGTACTGTCTGGATTCTGCCGTTCCGGCAACCGCCTGGAAATAATTACTGATAAGTGCCGGCGTCAGGTAGAGTGCGGCAAAGAAGCTGCCGGTCAGAAAAACAAGATAGGCTCCCAGACAGGAGCCAAGCAGCTTGTGATTCAGGAGCTGTGAATTTTTATTCTTCATTTATTTCACCTCAAATTTGTAGCCTATTCCCCACACGGTCGCAATAGACCAGTTTTCGTGATCCTTGATTTTCTCACGGATACGTTTGATATGGACGTCGACAGTTCTTGTGTCGCCGATGTATTCATAGCCCCAGATGTGATCCAGAAGCTGCTCCCGGGTAAAGACCTGATTCGGTGATGCAGCCAGAAAATAGAGCAGCTCCAGCTCCTTTGGCGGCATCTCCACAGTATCACCCTTGTAAATAACGGAATAGTTTGTGAGGTTGATCGTCAGGTCAGGATATTCTACATACTTGCCGGAGGGCTTTGGCTTCGAAGCCGGATAGGGCTGATAGCGGCGCAGCACCGCTTTGACCCTGGCTACCAGCTCCTTGGAGTCAAAGGGCTTGATGATGTAATCATCCGCTCCCAGCTCCAGGCCGAGAACCTTGTCAAAAACCTCCCCCTTAGCAGAAAGCATGATGATAGGGGTGTTGGAGCGCTGGCGGATCTCCCGGCAGACCTGATAGCCGTCAATGCCTGGCAGCATCAGATCCAGAAGAACCAGGTTCGGCTGGAAAGCGTCAAATTCCCGCAGCGCGGATTCGCCGTCGTAAACTATTTTGGTATCGTAAAATTCCTTCGTCAGATAGAGAGAAATAAGCTCTGAAATATTCTCGTCATCATCGACGATCAGAATTTTTTGTCTGGCTATCATTGAAAATCCTCCTGTGCTTTTCTGATTATTATGTTTATATGTCTGAACTGAAGTTCAAAACGGTTATTTAAATTCTACAATCGTTACTCCGGCGTCTCCCTCGCCGTATTCTCCAAGGCGGTAGGAGGCTACATGCTTCTGGCGGCGCAGATACTGGTGAACGGCCTTGCGGAGGATACCGCTGCCCTTCCCGTGAACGACACGGACCGGGGAGAGATGTGCAAGATACGCGTCATCCAGGTATTTATCCAGCTCCACGATGGCTTCGTCCGAGGTCATTCCGATCAGGTTGATCTCGGCGCTGATGGAATAGGATTTGGCCATTTTCACCTTGCCTCCGCCGGTATGTCCGGGCTTCGGCGCCTTGTAGGATGTTGTTTCTTCCTCAAGCTTTTCAAGATCCTTTATGTTGACCTGGGAACGGAGAATTCCCATCTGTACGAACAGGTTGCCCTTTGCATCCGGGAGGGTACTGACGGTGCCCTTCAGATTCATGCTGAGGACCTTTACGCTGTCCCCGATCCGCAGATCCCTGGCCTTTAATTCTTTAGACGGCTTTTTGGAGGCTTTTACGCCCGTATCCTTTTCGAGACCGGACATTTTTTCCCGGAGCTTCGTACGCTCCTGCTCCATCTTTTTGGAAGCATCGGATTCCTTGCCAAGCTTGTTGTATTTGCGGATGGCGTCGTCGGCGTATTCCTTTGCCTCCCGCAGGATGGACTGTGCTTCCTCCCGGGCCTTCTGCAGAATCGCTTCCCGGCTGGCTTCCAGGCGGTCTTCTTTTTTCTCAAGACGTTTTTTCAGCTCTTCGATTTCCTGCTTGTAGCGGAGAACTTCCTGCTGCTCCTGTTCGATGGTGGCGCGGCTTGTCTCAAGATCCGCGATCACGTCCTCAAAATCTTCGTCCTCCTGGGTGAGATGCTCCTTTGCCTCCTCGATCACGTAGTCCGGGAGGCCAAGCTTTTCAGAGATGGCAAAGGCGTTGCTCTTGCCGGGAACTCCGATCAGCAGGCGGTACGTCGGACGCAGGGTTTCCACATTGAATTCACAGCAGCCGTTTTCAACTCCGGGAGTGGAGAGGGCGTATACCTTTAACTCGCTGTAATGCGTGGTGGCGATGGTGCGGACACCGCGGCGGTGCAGGTTGGAGAGAATCGCGATGGCCAGGGCTGCGCCCTCCGTCGGATCAGTGCCGGCGCCCAGTTCGTCAAACAGCACCAGAGAGTGTTCGTCTGCCTGCTCCCAGAAGGAGACGATATTGGTCATATGGGAAGAGAAGGTACTGAGGCTCTGCTCAATACTCTGCTCATCCCCAATGTCTGCGTACACTTCATGGAAAACGGAAAGCTCCGAGTGGTCAAAGGCGGGAATATGAAGCCCTGCCTGTCCAAGAAGGGTAAACAGGCCCACCGTCTTCAAAGAGACCGTTTTGCCTCCGGTATTGGGACCGGAAATGACCAGAAGGTTAAAATCCTCGCCGAGGCGGATATCCACCGGGACGACGATCTTCGGGTCAAGCAGCGGATGACGGCCTTTTTTGATGCGGATACGGCCTTCCGTGTTGAATTCCGGCTCCGTCCCGTTGTAGGAACGGGAGAGCTGCGCCCGGGCAAAGATAAAGTCAAGCTCGGTCAGCAGCAGCACGTTGTAATTTAACGGCTCTGTCTGCTCTGCAACGAGAGCGCTCAGGTTGGCAAGGACGATTTCGATTTCTTTTTCTTCTTTGATTTCCAGCTCCCGCAGGTCGTTGTTCAGCTTGACAACGGCCATAGGCTCTACAAAAAGCGTGGAGCCGGTGGAGGACTGGTCATGGATCATACCGGGAATTTGTCCGCGGTATTCTGCCTTTACCGGGATGCAGAAACGGCCGTTTCTCTGGGTGATAACGGCGTCCTGCAGATATGTGCGGGCCTGTCCGTTTACCAGGGAAGCCAGCTGGGTCCTGATTTTCTCATTTGTCAGCTTCATAGATCGGCGTACCTGGCGCAGGCCCGGACTGGCGTCGTCGCTGATCTCTTCTTCCGAAATGATACAGCGGCGGATCTCGGAGGCCAGCGGCGTCAGGGGCTGCAGGTCGGCAAACATCTGCTCCAGGGAGTCCTCCGGCATCTCCTCGCGGTTCTCACTGCGGGACCAGGATTTCACCCGGGAGGTCGTCTCCAGGAGGCGGCAGACCCGCAGCAGCTCTTCAATATTCAGAGAGCTTCCGATCTCGAGCCGTTTCAGAGAGCCGCGGATATCGCTCAGCCCAGAGAAAGAAACGCTTCCCTTGCGGCAGAGGCGGCTTACGGCATCGGAGGTCTCCCGCTGCATCCGCCGGATCTCGGAAAGGTCGTCCGACGGGACGAGACCGCGGCACAGAGCCTTGCCCGGCTGTGAACCGGCGTAGGTTGTCAGCTTATCTATGATTTTATGGTATTCCAGTACCTTTAATGCTTTTTCATTCATATCATAATACCTCAATTGCGTTTTGTATGCTTTGGAAAATAAAGCTATAAGGGTATTTTACATGATAATAGTCCATTTGAAAAGAACACTTTTGTTCGGAAAAAATATGTAAAAAATGTGAGGGAAATGTGTTTTCGGAAAACGCGGATTTTAGTTGCATATCTCATAAAAATGTAATATAATCAGAGCATCTGTAAAACAGAATGTAAGATAAATGTAATAATTTATTAATAATAATGGAGGTAGCTATGGAAGAATTAATCGAAGCATTGAAAAGAGTAAACCCGAACATTGATTATGAAAATGAAAAGAATCTGGTGACAGACAAGCTGATCGACTCTATTGATATGTCATCTGTTCTGGCAGAGCTGGAGGATACTTTTGATATCGAAATAGATATGGAATATATTGTTCCGGAAAACTTTGACAGTGTGGAAGCGATGTGGGACATGGTGCAGGAGCTGATGGGAGAATAAAATGACATTTATACAGGTAAAGTTTCTGATCTTTCTGATCATGATTTTCTTTGCGTTCTATATATGTCCGATCAAATATAGATGGATTGTACTGCTTTGCTCAAGCATCGTATTCTATGCGATCGCAGGCATTAAGTACCTTCCATTTATTTTTGTGACTTCCTTTTCTGTCTATCTGGCGGGCCGGAAAATGGGCCGTATATATGATGAGCAGGAGGAAGCCGCAAAAAAGGAAGGACTTTCAAGAAAAGAAAAAAAAGAGCTGAAGGAGCAGGCCAAGGCAAAATGCAAGGGAACGCTTTTGCTGGCGCTTATCATCAATCTTGGAATTCTGATTATCTGCAAGTATATGAAGTTTTTCATCGGCCCGATTAACGGGCTGCTCCAGAGCAGCGGCAGCGCCAGACAGCTTACCGCCCAGTCTATTATTGTGCCCTTGGGAATTTCTTATTATACCTTTTCAGCCCTCAGCTATCTTTTGGACGTATACTGGAGAAGAGTGACCTGGGAGCACAGCTATCCGAGATTTCTTCTGTATTTGATCTATTTCCCGCATATCCTTCAGGGGCCGATCGAGCGTTACGGAAGACTGGGAGAGCGGCTGAAGCAGGAACTGCGTTTTGATTACAAACGGGTGACCTTCGGAGTACAGCTCATTGTATGGGGCTTTATCAAGAAGCTGATCATTGCAGACCGGCTGACGATTTTTATCACAAAGGTTTACAATGATTATGAAAGGGCAAACGGTCTGCTGTTCGTCATAGCAGCGCTTTTCGATGTCGCCTATATTTATGCGGATTTTTCCGGATGCATGGATATGGCAAGGGGAATTTCACAGATTTTCGGTGTGGAGCTGGATCTGAACTTTGACCATCCGTTTTCTTCAAAGAATATCGCGGAATTCTGGAGGAGATGGCATGTTACCCTGGGCGAATGGTTCAGGGATTACGTTTATTATCCGGTATCCACCTCAAAGCTGGTAAAAAATATCGGAAGAAAGACGAGAAACAAATGGTCTCCGCGGTTTTACCGGCTGGCAATGAATATCGTGCCCATCACAGTCACCTGGATTTTGACCGGATTGTGGCACGGAACCGGCAAGACGTATCTGGCTTGGGGAATCTATTATGCGTTCATGCTGCTGATCTCCTCGACTTTCGGAGAGGATCTTCATCAGCTGGCGGTGAAATGCAGGATTAATACGGAGACGATGTCCTGGCAGCTATTTCAGATGGTGAGAACGACTCTTATCTTTGCCGGGGGGCGTATGCTGACCAGCCCGGGAGGTCTGTGGAAAACAAAGTATATCGTGAAAAATATTTTGACGACTTTCAATCCATGGGTGCTTACGGATGGTTCTCTGTACAGTTACGGTCTGGATGCGTATGCTGTAGTACTGTCAATTACAGGTATTGCACTGATGGGCGTAGTGGGCCGGTATCAGAAAAAAGCGTCCATTCGGGAATGCATTGCGGCCCAGGGTATCGTGTTCCGGTGGCTGGTCTATCTCGGAGCAGTGCTGGCGGTGATTATTTTCGGTATTTACGGACCGGGGTATAGTGCTTCGTCGTTTGTATATATGGCGTATTAATGATTTATGATGGCGAATGATATATTGCCATCTGCAGATAGTTTATTTATGGTGTGTGAATAATACAGGGGATTTATATGACAAAAAAACAGATTTGCAAGGTGGCAGGATTTCTGCTGATTCTGGCGGTATGTGTGACCTGCCTCAGTTATATTTTCATAAATAAATGGACAACTGTCTGTTATGAAAGCTCGGTACCGACAGAGTTTTATAAGCTGGATGAGAACAGTATTGAGGTCGCATTTTTCGGCAGCAGCCAGGTAGCGCAGGGAATTTCCGGTATGAAGCTGTATGAGGATTATGGGATTTCAGCCTATACGCTGGGAACGGCCAGACAGCCGATGCTTGCGGTGTACACATGGCTGAAAGAGTGCTATAAGACACAGAAGATCAAGCTTGCGGTGCTGGATGTTGCGGAGCTTTATTATAAGTCGATACCAGAATCCAGGTACCGGCAGGCGTTTGATAATATGAAGCTTTCTTGGAACAAGATCCAGGCGCTGTATCAGCACTGTAAGGTTCTGAATCCGGGTAGTGCAGATCCCTTTTTCAGTTATATTTTTAAGGTGGGGAAATATCATTCTCGCTGGAAAGACCTGACAGAAGAGGATTATACCTTTTATCTGGAGGAGCAGCCAGTGTTCCGGGGAAATGCTTTGTACTGCGATAAGGTGACGCTGGATATAAATAGGCTGGCCTATGAAAGCGATGAGCCTCAGGATGGAGTGGAAATGAACAGTCAGGAGCTGTTTTATACTGAGAAGTTTCTTTCCTTCTGTGAGAGCAACGGAATACAGGTTCTTTTGATAAAAACTCCCCGAACGGACTGGTCGATTACACAGCATCAGCAGGTGGAGGAATATGCGCAGGAAAAGGGAGTTCCGTTTCTGGATTTCTCGTCTATGGAAGTATTGAATGCAATGGGGATTGATGCATCAAATGATTTCATGGATACAAAGCATCTGAATTTTTCCGGAGCGGAAAAGTTGTCGGGATATCTTGGAGCTTACCTGAAGGCGCAGTATGAACTGACGGATTTCCGTCAGGCAGAAGATTTTGACGAGCTGAATTATGACAGGTACCTGGAGCGGAAGGAGGACAGTGTGCTTCAGTTTGCGACGGATCCGGTGGAGTATCTTGCCGCCCTGAAGAATGAGAGATATGAGGTGCTGATTCAGGCAACTGCAGATACGGCGGGTACCACACCGCAGTTACAGGAGGCTTTGGCGGATCTGCAGCTTCAGGCAAAGCTGAATGAGCTGAACGGCGGCACTTACGTGGCACAGATCCGCGGCGGTGTCTGTGTTTATGAGGAAGTGTCCGGGAAAAAGCTGACTTACAGCGGCTGGCTGTCAGATGGCAAGAAATTTACATTGACCAGCTCATATTCCTCAGAGTATTCACCCAGTATAAGTGTAGATTTTGAGAATGTAAATTATGCGAATAAAGGAATTAATATTCTGGTTTACGATCATCAGAATAATAAGATCATAGATAAGAGTACAATAGCTGTGAATGCTGAGAGTGGGGAAGTGGTTTTACAGAAAGAAAACCCAAGACGTAAGCAGTTCTTTTAATCTGGCTAAAGAGCCGTGCGGTCCGTCTGCTGCGCGAACATCATGGTTGTAGAATTGGAGGAAGTTATGAGGTATATTGAAACATTCCGCGAAGGAGACAAAATAAATGAGATCTACCTGTGTAAATACAAGCAGTCTGCGACTGCTAAGAACGGAAAGATGTATGAAAATGTGATCCTGCAGGATAAAACAGGGACGATTGATGCGAAGATATGGGACCCGAATTCATCCGGAATCGAGAATTTCGATGTGATGGATTACGTGTTTATCACGGGGGATGTCACAAACTTTCAGGGGACGCTGCAGATGAGCATCAAGCGTGCTCGTAGAGCGGATGAGACGGAATATATTGCTGCCGATTACCTTCCGGTCAGCGAGAAAAACATTGATCAGATGTATGAGGAACTGATGAACTACATGAAGCAGGTGGAAAATCCTTATCTGCAAAAACTCATTCAAATGTATTTTGTGGACAATGAGTCCTTCATCGACGCCTTCAAAAAGCATTCGGCGGCCAAGACGGTGCACCACAGCTTTGTGGGAGGACTTTTGGAGCATACACTGGGAGTCGTAAAGCTCTGTGTTTTTTACGTAGAGCAGTATCCGTTTCTCAACAGGGATCTGCTTTTGACTGCGGCTTTGTTCCATGATGTGGGAAAGTTGAAGGAGATTTCCAATTTCCCGGAAAATGACTATACGGATGACGGTCAGCTTCTCGGTCATATCGTGATGGGATGCGAGCTGGTGGGCTTCGGCTGCCGCCATATCAAAAATTTCCCGAAGAAGCTGATAAGCGAGTTGCAGCATTGCATTCTCGCACATCACGGCGAGCTGGAATTCGGTTCTCCGAAAAAGCCGGCGCTGGCGGAGGCAATGGCGCTGAACTATGCCGATAATACGGATGCGAAGCTGGAGACCATGAGAGAAATTTTAAAGAGCGCCGGAGATAACCGGGAGTGGCTTGGATTCAACCGGCTGTTTGAGTCAAATTTAAGGAAGAGTACAGAGTTTTAATGACAAAATACGGTTGGACTTTAAGAAAGAGGACGAAGGTCCAGCCAGTAAAATGCGGTTGGACTTTAAGAAAGAGGACGAAGGTTCAGCCAGTAAAATGTGGTTGAATTTTAAAGAAGAGCACAGAGCTTTTATTACAAAAATAGTTGGATTTTGGCGTCAGCGTACAAAGAGAGGCCGCTCTTTGTATACTGGCGCTGACTTATAAGGAGAAATATGAAAAAAGATGATGTATTGACGGTGACGATAGAGGATCTAAGCAGCGAGGGGCTGGGGATCGGACACTATGACGGATTTGCATTGTTCGTAAAGGATACTGTTATCGGCGATATAGCTGAGGTCAAGGTCATGAAGATGAAAAAGACGTACGGCTTTGCAAGGCTGGTAAAGCTGATCCGTCCGAGCAAGGACCGCATAGACGCTCCCTGTCCTGTAGCCAGGCAATGCGGAGGCTGTCAGATTCAGGCCATGAGCTATGATGCTCAGCTCCATTTCAAAGAGGGAAAGGTCCGGGGCAATCTGCAGCGTATCGGTAAGCTTGCTGATCCGCCCATGGAGCCGGTCATCAGGATGGAGCATCCCTTCCGTTACCGGAACAAGGCACAGTTTCCGGTAGGGCGGGACAAAAACGGAAAGCTTATCGCAGGCTTTTATGCTGGAAGAACGCATTCGATTATTGAGTGTAGAGATTGCCTGCTGGGAAGCGAGATTAATGAAAAAATTCTTGATATTGTACTTTATCATATGGAACAGTATCATGTTCAGCCTTATGATGAAGCGTCTGGAAAGGGCCTGGTGCGCCATATCATGACCAGGGTCGGATTTAGGACAGGACAGATCATGGTCAGCATCGTTATAAACGGTGAAGGCATTCCGGCGGGAGCGGCATTGGCAGAGCGCTTAGCGCAGATTCCGGGAATGACCAGCATCACATTAAATGTAAATAAAGAGAAAACGAATGTTATCATGGGCCGGAAGCTGAAGCTGCTCTGGGGGCAGGAATATATTGAGGATACCATCGGAGACGTCCGTTTCCGCATCTCACCTTTATCCTTTTATCAGGTCAATCCGGTGCAGACAGAAAAGCTTTACGGAAAGGCACTGGAATATGCAGGTCTGACCGGGGAGGAAACCGTATGGGATCTATACTGCGGAATCGGTACGATCTCTCTGTTTCTGGCTCAGAAGGCAAAGCAAGTATATGGCGTGGAGATCGTGCCGGAGGCCATTGCGGACGCGAGACGGAATGCGGAGCTCAATGGTATTCAGAACGCAGAATTTTATGTGGGAAAGGCCGAGGAGGTGCTGCCGGAAAAATACGCTGCAGAAGGAATCTATGCGGACGTGATCGTGGTGGATCCGCCGCGCAAAGGGTGTGAACAGAGTGTATTGGAAACCATGATTCAGATGGAGCCCCGGCGTATCGTGTATGTGAGCTGTGACTCGGCGACACTGGCCAGGGATTTGAAGTATCTGTGTGAAAACGGGTATGAGGCAGAGAAAATCTGCCCGGTGGATATGTTTGGGAATTCGGTGCATGTGGAGACATGCGTTTTATTGTCCAAAATCATATAGAGGCAGAACTTGATTTAAGGGCTGCGGAGAGTAAAGCGTCTTATGAGAAAATTAAGGAGTATGTACTAGAGCATACTGGGTTGAAGGTCAGCAGTTTGCATATCGCACAGATAAAACAGAAATGAGGTATTATTGAGAGGGTAAACTATAATCTGCCAAAATCGGAAAACTCCAGGCAGCCGGAATGTCCGCTAGAAAAAGAAAAGGCTATAAAGATGGCATTAGAATATTTTCAAATGATTTGATGATATCTTAGACATGGTGAAATATTTTTTGTTATATTTTCATGGAAAGATATTTTTGGAATTTCAAAACATTTGCTGGGGATAATATACAAAAAAGACGAGTATAAATTGTGAATAGTATACGAAATGATAGGAAGGTGTGCAAAACTACTTGCGCACCTTCCGTTTTTGTGATAGTATAAAAATACAAATTGGAAACGTTACCGACAACGATACCAGAACGTTTCCGCAGCATAAAAACTTTTTATGAAAGGGAGAGGTAGAAAGATGAGAAATTACAAAAAATATCTTGCGGCTGCTATGTCAGCAGCTATGGTAGCAGGTCTTGCAGTTGTTCCGGCACAGGCGGAAGAGGCAACTGGCAAGGTGTATTACCTGAACTTCAAGCCGGAGCAGGCTGAGCAGTGGGAAGAGCTGGCAGCAGCTTACACGGAGGAGACAGGTGTTGACGTACAGGTTGTTACGGCAGCTTCCGGTACATATGAGTCTACTCTGAAGTCAGAGATGGCTAAGTCAGAGGCTCCCACCATGTTCCAGGTAAACGGCCCGATCGGTCTCGCTACATGGAAGGATTACTGCTATGACCTGAAGGACAGCGAGCTTTATTCCTATCTGAAGAGTGATGATTTTGCTCTGAAGGGAGACAATGATGAGGTTTATGGTATCGCTTACGTTATCGAGACCTACGGTATCATTTACAACAAGGCACTGCTGGCTGACTACTGTGCACTGGACGACGCTGTGATTGCAGACGCATCTGAGATCACAAGCTTTGATACTCTGAAGGCAGTAGCAGACGATATTCAGGCACGCAAGGATGAACTGGGCGTAGAGGGTGCGTTCACATCCGCAGGTATGGACTCCTCTTCAGACTGGAGATTTAAGACACATCTGGCAAACCTGCCGATTTACTATGAGTATCAGGCAGACGGCATCGGCTCTACAGATGCAATCAAGGGAACCTATCTTGACAACTACAAGGCTATCTGGGATCTGTACATTACAGACGCTACCTGCGAGCCGACCATGATCGCTGGTATGACAGGCGAGGATGCTTCCGCAGAGTTCGCACTGGGCGAGGCTGTATTCTATCAGAATGGTACATGGGCATACGGCGACATCGCCGGCAACGACGTGGCAGATGAAGACCTCGGTATGCTTCCGATCTATATCGGCGCTGAGGGAGAAGAGAATCAGGGTCTTTGCACAGGTTCAGAGAACTACTGGTGTGTAAATGCCAAGGCATCTGAGGCAGACATTCAGGCAACACTTGACTTTATGGCATGGGTAGTTTCCAGCGATACAGGACGTGCTTCTCTGGCAAACGACATGGGCTTCACAACTCCGTTCAGCACATTTACAGAGGAATATCAGGCAGCAAATCCGCTTCTTGACGCAGCGAACGAGTACATCGACGCAGGCAAGACTTCTGTAGCATGGTGCTTTACGACAATGCCGTCTGAAGAGTGGAAGAACGGCGTAGGCAGCGCACTTCTTGAGTATGCTCAGGGTACAGGCGAATGGGATGGCGTAGTTACAGCATTCGTTGACGGATGGGCAGCAGAGGTTGCAGCTACTGCTGAATAAGCAAAAGAGTTTGAATAAAGGGTGGGCATAGCTTTGCCCTCCCTTTTTTAAAGAAGAGTCAGGAAGGATGGAGAAAAATGAACAGCAAATCCATGAAAAAATACGGACCAGTTTTTTTGCTTCCGACCATGGTTGCATTTACCATCGGATTTATTGCACCGTTTTTGTTGGGTATATATCTTTCATTTTGTGAGTTTACCACAGTAACAGATGCAAAATTTGTCGGACTGAAAAATTATATCCGGTTTTGGAATGATCCCAGCGATGTATTTGTACATTCTCTGTGGTTCACTACATTATTTACGATCGTGTCAGTTATAGTGATCAATGTGATCGGCTTTGCCGTAGCGCTGGCACTTACAAAGAAAATTAAGGGTACAAACGTATTCCGTACAGTATTTTTTATGCCGAACCTGATCGGCGGTCTTGTGTTGGGTTATATCTGGCAGCTTCTGCTCAATGGTATCCTGTACCAGTTCCAGCGCAATCTGAAATATGATGAGATCTATGGCTTTGTCGGTCTGCTTATTTTGATGTGCTGGCAGCAGATCGGATATATGATGATTATTTATATTTCCGGTATTCAGAATATTCCGGGAGAACTGATCGAGGCTGCAAAGATTGACGGAGCATCTCCGAGACAGATTCTGAAAAATGTGACAATTCCGATGGTTATGCCGTCGATTACCATATGTACGTTCCTGACACTGACGAATTCCTTCAAGCTATTTGACCAGAACCTGGCCCTCACAGACGGAGACCCGTCAAAGATGTCGGAGATGCTGGCGCTGAATATTTACAACACGTTCTATGGACGGAACGGCTGGGAAGGCGTCGGTCAGGCTAAGGCAGTTATCTTCTTTATCATGGTAGCTGCAATTGCACTGATTCAGAATTATCTGACAAGGTCGAAGGAGGTGCAGCAGTAATGAATGCGAGAAAAGCAAAGCACGGTTGGCTGTGGACGACTGTTTTTTCTGTGATTTCCCTGCTGTGGGTGTTCCCCATCGTATTGGTTATCGTGAATTCCTTTAAGAAAAAGGTGTATATCAGCAAAAGGCCCTTTGCAATACCTACGGATAAGATGTTTGTGGGCTGGGAGAACTATATCAACGGTATCAAAAAGACGCAGATGATTAATGCGTTTGGATGCTCCCTGTTTATCACGGTATTTTCCGTGGCAGCGATTATCCTTTTCTGTTCCATGACGGCATGGTACATTACGCGGGTAAAGAGCAAGACGACCACAACGATCTACTATCTCTGTCTGTTTTCCATGATCGTGCCGTTCCAGATGGTTATGTATACTCTGTCCAAGATTGCCAATATGCTGCATCTCGGCAATCCGGTGGGTATCATCATCGTATATCTGGGATTTGGAGCCGGGCTGTCGGTGTTCATGTTTACCGGATTCTGTAAATCCATTCCGCTGGAGATCGAGGAAGCGGCCATGATCGACGGCTGTAACCCGCTTCAGACATTTTTCCAGGTAGTGCTGCCGATTATGAAGCCCACCTGCATTACCGTGACGATCCTGCAGGCTATGTGGATCTGGAATGATTATCTTCTGCCGTCTCTGGTGCTTGACCAGAAAAAATGGAAGACGATTCCGATGGCGATTCAGTATCTGAAGGGCGGATACGGCTCTGTTGATATGGGCGCAATGATGGGATGCCTTGTAATTGCGATTATTCCGATTATTATTTTCTATATTGCATGCCAGAAATACATTATTGAAGGAGTTGTAGCCGGCGCTGTCAAGGGCTAAGGCTGCGGCTGGAATATTATTTTACAGAGACAAGGAGGAGAAGTATGAGAGCATGTGGGATTTTACTTCCGATATCCAGTCTGCCGTCTCTGCATGGAATTGGCTGTTTTTCGAAGGCAGCATATGAGTTTGTGGACCAACTGGCAGAGGCGGGACAGACCTATTGGCAGATACTTCCGCTGGGGCCCACGGGATACGGGGATTCTCCGTATCAGTCGTTTTCGGCTTTCGCAGGCAATCCGTATTTTATTGACCTGGATACGCTTGCACAGGAGGGGCTTTTGAAACCAGAAGAGTACGAGACACTGGATTTTGGTGAGGAGGAAGGCTGCGTAGATTATGCGAAGCTTTACGAGAACCGTTTCCCGGTCTTGAAAAAAGCCTTTTTGCGGGCGGATTTGGAGCATGACGCGTCCTTCCAGAAATTTTGTTCCGAACAGGAAGCATGGCTTTCCGATTACAGCCTTTATATGGCGGTAAAGAATCATTTTGACGGAAAAAGCTGGGGAGAATGGGATGAGGACATTCGACTGAGAAAGCCGGAGGCTGTTGCACGGTATAGAGAATTGTGCCGTGAGGAGATTGCATTTTACAGTTTTTTGCAGTACAAATTTATGGAGCAGTGGATGAAGCTGAAGGCCTATGCGAACAGCCGGGGCATTCGGATCATCGGGGATATCCCGATTTACGTTGCCTTTGACGGATCAGATAGCTGGGCCAGCCCGGAGCTGTTTCAGTTTAATGAAAATTGCCGCCCGGTAAAGGTAGCCGGCTGTCCGCCGGACGCATTTTCTGCGGACGGACAGCTCTGGGGCAATCCTCTGTATGACTGGGATTACCATGAGCAGACCGGTTATGCGTGGTGGATTCAGCGCCTGGAGCACTGCTTCCGGCTGTACGACGTAGTGCGGGTAGATCATTTCCGCGGGTTTGACGAGTTTTATTCGATCCCCTATGGGGATAAGACTGCGGCAAACGGAAGCTGGCAAAAGGGCCCGGGCATGAAGCTTTTCAATGCATTGAAGGAGCATTTCGGGGTTGTGCCGATCATTGCGGAGGATCTTGGGTATCTGACGGACAGCGTGATGAAGCTGGTGGCAGACACGGGATATCCGGGCATGAAGGTTATGGAGTTTGCATTTGACTCCAGAGAGGCCGGGGATTATATGCCGTATAATTACACGCATAACTGTGTGGTCTATACGGGAACCCACGACAATCAGACGCTGGCCTCCTGGTATGATGAGCTGACGCAGGAGGATCGCTCTCTGGCGGAGGAATATCTGGATCTGAAGGGCCGCAGCCGGGATGAGATTGTGTGGAGCTTTATCCGGCTGACGCTTGGAAGCGTGGCGGACACGGCAGTGATACCGATGCAGGATTATCTCTGTCTGGGAGAAGAGGCCAGGATGAATCAGCCCTCTACGTTGGGAAAAAATTGGCGATGGAGAATGAAGGCGGGTGAATTGACCGATGAGCTGATCGGCAGGATCGGCAAAATGGCTGAGGTATACGGCAGAAAAAACAGTGAAGGCAGTACTGTTTTGAGCCGGGAGCATCAATAAACAAAAAAGAAAACCGTTATCCCGGAGGAAGGATTTGTAAGAGACATCCGCCGGGATAGCGGTTTTCTTTGTGCGCCTGGCGGCGCACGTTTCTTAAGGGTGCAAGTCCCAA
>JAUNGD010000060.1 GCA_030524705.1 Lachnospiraceae bacterium
TTTGGCGGGCTATTTTAATTCAAGATTCCTCCATCAGGAGGAATTTCCTATTATATAAAAAAAGCTTGTTAGCCGCCAAACAAAAGGCTTTCAAGCTATAAGCGAACATATGTTACTGCAAAACTGTGGAGGTAATCGAAGAATTTTCTTTAGATGAATAAAACGCCGAAATAACTTCGTAAATTAACTGAATTTTCTTTCATTTTACTTGACAGCACTTTAGATTGTGCTATAATGAAACTGCAACAGATTGCCTGGTAAAAATATTTCACTAACTATTATAGATTATGAAATAAACGCCTTCGTGGTCTATGATAGTTAGTGAAATTTACTTAACAGGTATTTGTGGAATTCAGTTAGGAGGTACCAACAATGAATAAGGGTACAGTAAAGTGGTTTAATGCAGAAAAAGGCTATGGTTTCATTACTGGAGAGAACGGTTCAGACGTATTCGTTCATTTTTCTGCAATCCAGGGGGAAGGCTTCAAGACCCTCGAAGAAGGACAGGCAGTTTCTTATGATTTGACAGAAGGTGCTCGCGGAATGCAGGCAGCCAATGTAGTGAAACTTTAAGAATATGAATGTCTGAAAGGGAGTATCTAAACAGATACTCCCTTTCTTTTTATACCCAACACTGATTTTTCTACGCTCCTGGGACACTCCCGCAAATCAACGCTGCTTTCCCCGCGCCCTGAGACATTCCCGCAGATCAACGCTGTTTCCCCCGCTACTGCTTCAGATACGCTTCTATCGTCTTTTGGAGTACCTTCAAAGAGCTTTCTATATCGTTGTCTTCCTCCATCATTTTGCTGATCATATTTTCTGAAAGGCTCAGCGCCTGCTCATACTTTTTAAACTTCGGCACGATCTTCCCGTCCTCCAGAATACGGCTTAGAAGCTTTGAGTCGATGACCTTCTCTCCATCCTCCATATCAGCCTGGAGAATTGCCTCCGCCTCGTCGGAAGAGGTGACCTCTTTCAGTACCGATGCGCCCTGGGAGTAACGGAAAATATCCATCTGAATCTCTTCATCGTACGTCAGAAGCTTCAGGAATTCCCAGGCGAGCTGTTCATGCTCCGTCATTTTGTTTATTCCCATCAGAAGCGTATCCATCTCGGACAGGTTGCCGCCCTGAGGGCCGGCAGGGAACGTCACACAGTCCCAGCGGAAATTCCGGTACTTCTTGATTTTATACGGATATGTCTTATACGTCCTATACTCGGCAAAGGTCAAAGGCATAAAGGCAACGTTGCCCGCGTTGAAATCCTCCATTGTCACCTGGCGTCCCTCATAGAGGTCATTGATCCTGCTGATAAAGCGGAACGCCTCTTTCATGCCGGGATTCGTGAAATCACAGCTCTTTCCGTCCGCCGCAAAGGGCGTAACGCCGTTGGAATATGCGGCGTCCAGCCACCCATAATTATACGTGCCGAACTGGTCCAGCTTACCGTCCCCGTCCGTGTCCTTTGTTACCGCCTCACAGATTTTATAGAGCTTTTCCCAAGTCCAGTCCTGATCCGGGATTGTCAGTCCCTCTTTGTTCAGCAGCGTCTTATTCACAAAAATCAAAGTAGGCACCGCCTCATAGGGAAGCGCATACTGGCCGTTTTTGTAGATTCCAGACTCCAATGCTGTGGAATAGAATTTTTCCTCCTGAAAATCCTTATCCTCCTTCATCAATCCATCCAGATTTTTCATAGCGCCTATGGAGCACAGCTGGTTGAAATCACTGGACAGCACCATAAATACATCCGGCGCCTCTCCCACCAGCAGTTTTCTTGAAAACCACTCTGAATAATCCTCCTTCAGGACGCCGCTGTAATAATGAATTTTGACGCCGGGATGCTCCGCCTCGAAACGCTCCACGGCCTTGTCGATAATCACAAAGCTTGTAGAGCTTTCCACATCCCAGTTACTCCCGGTAAACATACCGAATTCCAGCACGATCTCCTTATCCATCCGTCGATGTACCAGCATCAAGGCAGCCGCAAGCACCACAACAGCAGCCAGCACCGAAGATACAATAATCACCCGCTTCTTTTTCATAAGCACTATTCCTCCGGATCCTTCCGGCCCAGGCTGGTCTGCACAGCCCAGATTGCCAGCTGTGTACGGTCACGCAGATCCAGCTTGTTCAGAATAGCGCTCAGATAATTTCGGACTGTGCCCTCTGACAGCCCCAGCTTCTCCGCAATCTCCTTATTGGCAGCGCCCTGCTCTACCTGACGGATGATCTTCCACTCCGTTTTGGTCAGCTCTTCCACACCCTTATTTCCCACAGAAATAGAATAATCCGCCTTTGCCATCTGAGAGAAAAGCCGCAGCACCTTCGTGGCAATATCCGGGTTGATCATGGCTCTGCCGTTATAAACCGTCACAATAGCATTTTCCAGCTCGTCCATGGAAACTCCCTTCAGGAGATAGCCGCTGGCTCCGAATTTCAGTGCATTATATACATATTCATCATCATCAAAGGTCGTAAGAATAATGATCTTAACATCCGGATAATTTTCTTTTATAATTTTCGTACACTGCACGCCGTCCATCTTCGGCATACGAATATCCATCAAAACCACGTCCGGTCTGTTCTTTCTTACACAGCGAATTACCTCCTGGCCGTTCGCCGCAATATCCGTCACTTCAATTCCCGCCTTGCTCTCCAGCACGATCTGGAGGCTCTGGCGGATCAGCTCCTGATCATCCGCAATTAATACTTTAATCATACGTCTCACCCCATCTGATCGGTATTCTGGCCTCTACCAGAAATCCCTTGCTTCCGTCAAAGGTAACCTTGCCACCCAGCATACCTATGCGCTCTTTAATATGCTTCGTTCCAAAACCGCTTTTAATATCCTCACAGCCCTTCCCGTTATCACGGATCTGCAGCAATATATCAGATTGTTCTCTTTTAATTACAATCCATATCTTATCCGCTTTTCCATGGCGGATGGCATTCGTGATGCTCTCCTGGATCACGCGGTAGATCGCCATTTCTTCATCTTCGTCGAATTTCAGATTCGATACCTCGCTGGCAAAATATATCTTCTGCTCCGACGCAGAAGTCATATCGGAAATCATCTTCTGAATCGCAAATTCCAGACTGAACCTTTCCAGCGCGTCCGGGCGAAGTTCATTCACAGAACGGCGCACCTCCTTAATCCCCTCCCGGGTAACATTGGATATGACCGCAAGCTGATCCTTCGTCTTTTCCGGTGAAATGTCGATCAGTGCAATGCAGGCGTCAAGACCGGCAGAAATTCCCGTCAGCACATGACCAATCGAATCATGGATCTCCCGGGCCAGACGGTTGCGCTCTCTCGTCTCCGTCACCTTTTCTGTCATAGATGCGTACTCGTGAAGCTGTTCATTCGCCTGCTCCAACTCGCCATACAGTGTATTTACCTCGTCAATCGTGTTTTTCTGATCCGTGATCACATGCATACAGCAGCTCACAAAAAGAATGATGTTCAGCGACTCCAGTACCCGGTAAAATCCGAACAGATACTGCTGGGTCCCGGAATTATAATAATGAATATACGCATCAATAGAATAGAACTGATAATTCACATTCAGCATTTCATTATCTGCCAACAGAAAACTGATAATTGCCAGAAGTATAAACAAAAAACGCCCTTTTCCGCTTTTCATATTGAAGATAACATTCGCAAACACCAAAAGCAGGATTCCGTTATAATTAAAATTCTGCAAAAACAGGATCCCGAAGATTGCAGCCATATCACAGATCAGGCTCACGATAATGACCCTGTCGTTATCCGGCAATATAAACTCCCGTATTACAAAGGAGACAATCAGTACAAGCAAAAGCAGCGCGCACTGCCAGATCTTGTCGAAGGGCCGCCAGGGAATCGCCACCACTCCGTCCAGAAATTCCCGGGCATCGTAATTAAGTAAGATTGTTTTCGTCGTCACGTAGATAAAAATACTGATAAACATAATTACAATGACGTTGATTGCCAGAAGGCCGACCTGAAAAGTCAGCATCCGTTTCTGTCTTTTTTCCTTCATATCGCTCCCCTACTGCCAGCCATTAATCTCAAATTCCGATAGATTTTCACTCGTGATCAGCACCGGTTCAATGCTGATATACGGCTCCACCGTTTCTCCATTCAGATAGCGGTATGCTTCCTCCGCCGCCTTCTGCCCGATCCCCTTCGGGCTCTGCATGCTGGTGCCGGTCACATATTCAATATCCAGCATGGATTTAAAATCGGGAGACCCGTCTATCCCGTAAATCAGGACGCCCTCCTCACTGTGGTGCTGCTGAAGCGCCGCCAGCGCCCCCAATGCAGTGGGGTCGTTCCCACCCAGCACAACGTCGAAGGGAATCTCCTGCTCAAGGAAGGCGCTGGTGACCTTGGCGCTTACCTCCAGTTCCCCCGCACCGGCCTCCTGATGTACCACCTCATACTCTTCATGCCCGGCAATCGTATCCAAGAATCCCTGTACGCGGTACGTGATCGACATCTGAATCGGATTATCCAGGATAAGTATTTTCGCGGAAGGGACTCTCTGCATCATATCCTCCGCACAGATCACTCCGGCCTGATAATTGTCTGTCTCTATAGTAGTCACCACATACTCCGTATCCTTTACGCTGGTGTCTATATTAAATACCGGCACTCCCGCCTCATGACATGCGATCAGAGCCGGCTTTACCGCCTCCCAGTCCACCGGATTCAGAAACAGGATCTCGATGCCTTCATCAATCATCTCCAGGATCTGATCATTCTGCTTTTTCTGATCCTGCTGCGGGTCCCTCGATATCAGGATATCTCCGTTTCCTTCCACCACCTCGCTGATTGACTCGTGAACTATATCAAAGTACGGATTATTCCGGGTCATATAGGTGGCTCCGAAAATTCTCGGTGTATGTTCATCCCGGCCGTCCGGCACCTTTGCACAGCCGGACAGAGCTGCCGGCGCCGTTAACCCTATAATGAAAAGAGACAGCGCACAAATGCCCCGCCTTCTCTTTTTCATATTATCCGAACCAAAATGCTTTTTACGTCCCATGCCCTATCCCTCATTCGATTTTCACCTTTGCATTATATATAACAGAGAAAACTGCTTCGAATCTTCCCATATTTTATATTATAACACAAAAGGATACGGTCATAAACCGTATCTCTTCTGCATTATAAAAAAGGTGATAATTTTTATTTCTTTCTGTTACGCAGGAAATCAAGCATTACTGCCAGCAGGATAACGATACCCTTTACAACGTACTGCCAGAATGAGTTGACATTCAGCAGGTTCAGGCCATTGTTCAGTACACCGATGATCAGACCGCCGATGATCATACCGCCGACCTTACCAGAACCGCCGGCCATGGAGGTTCCGCCTACTACTACGGCTGCGATGGCATCCATCTCGGCTCCGTCGCCTGCCTTCGGCTGACCGGAATACATACGTGACGCCAGGACAACGCCTGCAAGACCTGCCATGACGCCTGAATATGTATGAACAATAAACTTAACCTTTGCCGTGTTGATACCGGAGAAGGACGCTGCCATCGGATTGCCGCCGACTGCATAAATGTGACGTCCGAATTTTGTTTTATTCATGATGATTCCTGTAATGAGAAGCACAAAGAGAAGGATTATAACCGGAGTCGGGAACGGTCCGATGTATCCTGCACCGAGGAACTGCCATTCCTTTGTCACAACTCGCACCGGTGAACCGCCGGTATATACGTATGCCAGACCCTTTGCAATATTCATCGTTGCCAGTGTTACGATGAAGGGCGGGATCGTGGTCAGAGAAATCACAAGACCGTTAAACATACCAACTACCAGACCAATCAGAATACCGACAATGATAGCCACAAAAATCGGAAGATTATACCGGGATACGCATCCTGCAGCCACACAGCCGGAAAGTGCGATAATGGAACCTACCGAAAGATCAATGCCGCCCAGGATAATGACCATCAGCATACCGCAGGCCAGATACAGGTTCGTGGAATTCTGTCTCAACACGTTAAACAGGTTCTTTGCCGTTGGGAACGTACTTCTTGTCTGCGGAAATACACACAGGAATATGCACAGTACAAGGAGTGCTCCGATGATACCAATATTCTCTTTAAAATATGTCTTTACACCTTTTTGAAACCTTGCCATTCTATTTTCCTCCTAAACTCAAGTAAATCTACCTTATACCGCTGCAAGCTGCATGATCTCTTCCTGAGTCACGCCCTCTGAATGATTGAAGCAGCCTCTCACCTTTCCCTCTCTCATAACATAGATCCGGTCGCTCATGTTCAGAATTTCCGGAAGCTCAGAGGAAATCATGATAATGGACATACCCTGCTTTGCAAGATCATTCATAATCGCATAAATTTCAGATTTCGCACCTACATCTACGCCTCGCGTCGGCTCATCCAGGATCAGCACCTTCGGCTTTGTGGCCAGCCAGCGTCCGATCATAACCTTCTGCTGGTTTCCACCGGAGAGATTACCGATCAACTGTTCCTGTGTAGGAGTTTTGGTTGACATCATTTCAATATAATCCTGCGTAATCTTCTCTTCTTTATCCTGATCTACGATAATACCCTTAATAAAATCCTTCAGCACCTGGATCGTTGAGTTAAATCTTACGCTCTGAACCTTATACAAGCCCTCCAGCTTACGGTCCTCCGGCACCAGCGCAATCCCATGCTTCACTGCGTCGATGGGGGATTTTATCTGTACTTTTTTTCCATCCATATAAATATCTCCGGTGGCGTTCTTCGTCAATCCGAAGATACATTTCATAACCTCGCTCCGGCCGGCTCCCACCAGTCCTGCAAAGCCGATGATCTCGCCCCTGTGCAGCTCAAAGGAAGCGCCCCTGGCCATTTTGCCGTCCGAAATATTCTCACATTTGAGCACCACTTCACTGGAGGCAGCAAAGTCTCTGGTATAGTAATTCGTCAGCTCACGGCCAACCATCATGGCCACCAGCTCGTCCTTAGTGGTCTCTTTTACTACCTTCGTTCCTACGTACGTACCGTCACGCATGACAGTAACGCGGTCGCAGATTTCCTCCAGCTCGCTCATCTTATGAGAAATATAGATGATCCCGACGCCCTTTTTCGTCAGTGTCCGCATCGTCTCAAACAGGAAGCCTACTTCCTTATCCGAGATTGAGGAGGTCGGCTCATCCATAACAAGAATTTTGGAGTTGAAGGAAATCGCCTTTACAATTTCCACCATCTGCTGCTGCGCAATGGTCAGATCCTTAATCAAGGAATCTGCACTAATGTTCATCTGGTACGCATCCAGAAGGGACTGTGCCTCGCGCTCCATGGATTCACGATCTGCAAAACTGCCCTTTCCATGCTCTCTGCCGAGGAAAATATTCTCTGCCACCGTCATATGCGGCACCAAAACCAGCTCCTGGTGGATGATCGCTATACCGTTTGCCTGAGCATCCTTAACGCCGCCGATGGTGACCTTTTTCCCTTCAATATAAATCTCGCCCTCTTCTGCAATGTAAATACCGCCCAGGACCTTAATCAGCGTAGATTTTCCGGCACCGTTTTCTCCCAACAATGCATGAATCTCTCCGGCCCGGAGCTGAAGGCTGACATCCTGCAGCGCCTTAACGCCCGGGAAGGATTTACACACATGTTTCATTTCCAACAAATACTGTTCGCTCATTCTACCCTTTCACCTGCCTGTTTTCCACTATGTAAAAGTACCGGCTCCCCAGGGAGCCGGCACTCCAGTTTATGCAATCAAATTATTTGATTTCAAAACGCTTACTGCCATCCGTCAACGCCGAACTCTTCTACGTTGTCTGCTGTGATCAGGAAAGTTTCAACCGGATATCTGTCTTCCAGCTCTTCCCCGTCCAGATATTTGTACATAAGTTCAACTGCTGTTTCAGCAATTGTTACAGGAGACTGAGCGCCTGTACCTTCGATCAGAGACTCGCCGGAAGCCAGCTCAGCCTTGATGTCCGGAGAACCGTCAACGCCGTAGATCTTGCAGTCTGTGATGCCCGCTGCGTTAGCTGCTGCCAGAGCACCAAGAGCTGTCGGGTCATTTCCGCCAAAGATAGCAACTACGTCGCCGTTTGCCTGAAGAAGGTCTTCTGCGATACCCATGGATACTTCCAGGTTACCCTTTGCATCCTGCTGTGCAACGATTTCAAATCCATGTCCCTCGATTGCATCCAGGAATCCGTTTGTTCTGTCTACTACAGAGTTCATTGTCGGGGAGTCAAGTACGATGATCTTTCCTCCATCCGGGCATTTAGCTACGAGATCTTCACCACAAACCTTACCAGCATTGTAGTTATCGGAACCCGCATATGTTACAAGATAGGACATATCTGCTACTTCTGTATCAAATCCTACGATCGGAACTCCAGCTTCCTTCAGGACGTCCAGTGCCGGAAGAATACCTTCCTGCTCTGCCGGGTTCATGAACATTCCGTCAAGTCCCTGAACTGTCATATCCTCTACCTGAGTGATCTGAAGAGTTACATCGTTTGCCGGGTCTGCGGAAATCAGCTCATCGCCGTTTGCCTCAACCAGCTCTCTCATCTTATCCTCGATGGTTACGAAGAACGGGTTTGTTCCATCCATACATGTGTAACCGAATTTCAGGCCTTCAGCAGATGCTGTGATACCCATAGTTGCCATCATGGCGCCTGCAAGTACAACACTTACCATTTTCTTGTTCATAGCTTAATCCTCCTGTTTTTTGGGAATCCCTCTGTCCTGTTCAGGGTCTGTCCACAACCGGCCGGAACAGCACCGGATTCCGTTTTTGATTTTGTGTCTAAATAATATACAAAACAACGGACTTACGCACCTGAAATTTGTAATAAATTTCATATGACATTTGTCATATTTTTCCTCAGCTTCGAAGGCCCCGTGAAATTCCCCAAATTTATGCGCAAAAAACAAGCGAAGTTATCAAAAACGGAATGACCAATAAACAAAAGTGTGCCGCCAAGGGCACAGCCCCCGGCAGCACCAATTCTGCAGCCAAAGCATCAAACCAAATATCCCCGCAGGCTTGGAAAGCCGCGGGAATCACGGCTGTTTTCAGTTGTTCAAAAGCCCGGCCAGCTTCTCTCCCAGCGCTCTGAGAGCCTCTCCGGCAGCATCGTCCGGTGCATCATTGCAGATCACTCCTTCATCCCCCACAACGTTCGCGCCGGCCTTTTTCATCCGCTCTACCCAGTTGCGCATCCACTCGCCGTCGCCCCATCCATAGGAGCCGAACAGGCCGATGGTCTTGCCGCTCACACTGCCCTCCAGCTCTGTCACGAAGGGCTCTACGATGGTGTCCTCCAGCTCCTCGTCTCCCATCGACGGACTGCCGAGGGCAAATACAGCTTCTGCCGACAGGTCGGCCGCACTGATATCCTCCATAGCGACTGCCTGGGCCTGCACACCTGCCGCCTCGGCTCCCTTTACTACATAATCGGCCATTGCCTCTGTGTTTCCTGTACCGCTCCAAAATACTACTTTTAATTCTGCCATTTTTTTATCCTCCTGATCTTATTCTTTCTCTTGTGACAGCTGTTACCATTGATATTCCGTCATCCGGCAAACGCGGCAGATGTCTGGAATACAGACTCCCTGGCTGCAAAGCTCCAGCACCAGCTTTTTCATATACTCGTAAAGCCGGAAGGTTTTGACAGCCGCAGCCACGTCATCGTAGACCTTCCAATAGCCGGACAGTTTGAAATTTTTACCCTGATTTTCAATGAAGCCCTGGACATCTTTCAGCGGGTAGCCGAACAGTACGCCCATTTCGTGGGGAAATCCGGCTCTGTTTTCCTTATATTCTGTGAACCGCCGGGCCAGACGCTGCAGAAGCATTTCTAAATCCTCCGTATCGTATCCGCAAAGCGCAAGATACGCGGCGGTCTCTGCCTGATGTATCAACGCATCCAGCTTTTTTGCCTCAAAAAGAAACCAGTAATCCTTTTCACCGGAAGAATACAGAAGATATTTCTGAATCTCCGTGCCCCGAAGCACATGCCGCAGCCCGTTTTGATTGCCCCGTTCCACAATCAGCAGATTGGAGGGCTTGATCCCCGCCAGCACCGGCGCGCACTGCTGTCCCAGGAGAATCCCGATTGCGTCCGTTCCCATTTACCTTTACCTCCAGATAGATATTTATTGCCCGGCAGCTTTACCGCCTGCTGCTTTCATTGTCTGCAGTCTGCGCATATTTATACTGCAAACAATTGCCAGACCGCTATGTATCCGCTTATGCGCAGTGCTCGCTGAGCAGCTCCTGAAGCGCCGCCGCACTGCTGCTGTGGCATCTGAGCACCGGTATCTTATTGCGCTTCGCTTCCTGCAGCGTACTTCTGACCATCTTATGCGATACCGTATTTACAAAGAGAATAAACATATCCGGGCATCCCAGCTTCTTGCGGATAGCTCCGTTTTCCTTCGCAAAAATCTTTGCTTTACATCCATAATTCTTACAAATTCCCTGGTACTGACAAACCATTCCTTCGTTTCCGCCTATGATAACAACGCTCATGTTTACCTCCTCTTACTTTAGTTAGCTCTTTCTAACCTATGGTGATAAAAAATAGCAGTCAGACTGCCGTAAATTAAATTTTTATAAGTTTAGTTAGTTTTCGCTAACTAATATATCATCCCTGATGGCAATTGTCAAGAGGGATACGATAAATTAACGAAGAAAGTGACTTTCAATCTTTATATGATGCCGTTGCAAAATCTGTATATACAGAATATGCAGAACCAAATGGAATCACAGCGAAAGAATTTAAATGGCCCGATGAGATAAGCAGAGCGTGGCTCTATTTAAAAGGTATCGCCCGGGATTATTCCAACTATCCCGATACCAATATCGAGGAGCTGAAAACGGAAAAGATAACTTTCTTATTAGAAGAGTTTACCCCGGAGGAGGATTCTCAAGCAATTCCGGCAACGGAGGACGAACTGGCATTAATGAACGCAGTCTTGGACGGCATGATCAGCGGCGGCCGAATAACCTGATTCCTGGCATTTCATTTGTGGCGGGAGACAGATGCACCATCTGTCTCCCAATTTTCTATCTTCGTTTTGATTCTTTCACATTTAGTATTACAGCTTTTCAAAATCCGATGCGCCGTGCTTGCAGAGCGGGCAAATATAATCCTCCGGGAGCGTCTCTCCCTCATAGATAAATCCGCAGATCTTGCATACGAAGCCCTTCTTGTCCGTAGTCGGCTGCGGCTGCGGCTTGATGTGGTCGAAGTAATACTGGTAGGTCACGCTCGGTACATTTGACAGTACTGCCGCTTCCGTCACATCCGCAACAAACAGGGTATGCGTATCGTATTCGTACTCCTCGGTCACCTTGCCGGAGATCACTGCGTTGGCGTATTCCGGTACGTAAACCACGTCGTTTGCCGTACGTACCAGATCTGTGCTGCCTGCGAACTTGTCCGCATCGCGGCCGCTCTGGAATCCAAACTGCTGGAACAGCTTGAAGGGTGCCTCCTTAGTCAGAACAGAAACATTGAATTCTCCTGTCTTCTTGATCATATCATGCGTATAGTTTGCCTTATTGACTGCAATGGCAATTCTCTTCTTCACATCCGTTACCTGCATTACCGTATTGATGATGCAGCCGTTGTCCTTGTCCCCGTCCTTTGCGGTCAGTACAAACAGGCCGTAGGAAAGCTTGAACATAGCGATCGGATCGACCTCAGCCTTTGCCTGGATCTCTTTCTTCTTCTCCTCGGAAGCTACCTGCGGCTTAGCAGAACCCGGAATCGTCTCTGCCAGAGCGTCGGCCAGAGCCTCAACTTCGGAAAGCTGCTCCTTCTTCAGGGAAGAGATCACCGTGATGGTATTATCAAGAATCTTCATATTCTTGCACTTTTCAAACTCTGCCCGCATCAGGCTGCCGCTGGTGGGCGCCCAGGAACCATTCTCGATCAGAGCGATTGTACGGTTCTGGATATTGTGGGCAACGAGATCGTAAATCAACGCCTCCATATTTACGAAAATACCTGCGTTGTAGGTGGTGGACGCAAATACGAGATGGCTCCACTTGAAGGAAGCTGCGATGATATCGGAGGCCGGCGTCACAGAAACATCGTACATCACTGTCTTTACGCCGCGCTCCCGGAGCTTACATGCCAAAATCTCTGCCGTATTCTCGGTATGGCCGTAAACGGACGCATACGCGATCATGACGCCGTATTCCTCCGGCGCATAGGAGCTCCAGTGCATGTATTTTCCGATATAATCAGAAATATTCCTTCTCCATACAAAGCCGTGCAGCGGACAGATCATCTCGATCTCCAGGGTAGCCGCCTTCTTCAGAAGCGCCTGCACCTGATCGCCGTACTTGCCGACAATATTTGTATAGTATCTTCTTGCCTCGTCAAGATAATCCCGCTCAAAGTTCACTTCATCTGCAAACAGCGCTCCGTTCAGCGCGCCGAAGGTGCCGAAGCCGTCTGCGGAAAACAGAATCTTGTCCGTCGTATCGTAGGATACCATGACCTCCGGCCAGTGAACCATCGGCGCCATAACGAATACAAGATTGTGCTTTCCTGTGCTGAAGGTATCGCCCTCCTTCATCAGGATCGCCCGGGAATCAATATCAAAATCAAAATACTGCTTGATCATGGCTGCGATCTTTTCATTGCAGATAATCTTTACCTCCGGATAGCGCATTACGATTTCCTGGATCGCTTCGGAATGATCCGGCTCCATATGATGAACCACCATATAATCAAGCTTTCTTCCGCCAAGAACCTCAGCGATATTTTCAAAGAAAATGCCCTTTACAGCCTTATCTACCGTATCAAACAGGACAGTTTTCTCATCCATCAGCAGATAGGAATTGTAGGATACTCCGTCCGGTACAGAGTAAACACCCTCAAACATAGCAAGACGGCGGTCATTGCTGCCGACCCAAAAAAGGTCATCCGTTACTTTTCTATAACAGTACATGTCTTTTTACCTCCTTTTTTACAAAGTATATCAAATTTTTCCGAAAACATCTATAGCAATCTTCTGAAAGTTCAATTATAATGCTGTAAGACCAAACGCTCGGTCGAAGAATTCAGAAGATTATCCCGGCAGTAGACACAGCATGGAGGTACTTATGACCAAACGAAAAAATCACCGGAAATCAAACCCGCGAAAACGATATAAAAAACCCCGTTCTTCCCGGCGGATGAGGCGGCTGACGCTTCCTCTTCTGCTTCTTTTGTGTCTGATGACATATTTTTTCCCGGAACAGACGGGAAATATTCTTGAAAAGCTTGAAAATAACATTTCGAATAATCCTGTTGCAGAGCAGCTTTCTTCCCTGCTCGGAGCAAAAAAAGAGCAAAACACCATCGGCTCCGGAAATTTTGAAGTGCATTTTCTTGACGTAGGGCAGGGCCTCTCTGTGCTGATACGCTCCGACAGCCATGCGATGCTGTACGACGGAGGCGGCCGTGAAAGCTCCTCCTTCGTCGTATCCTATCTGCAGAGCCAGGGCATACGGACGCTGGATTACATTGTTGCTTCGCATTATGACGCCGATCACATCAGCGGGCTGATCGGAGCGCTGCATGCCTTTAACGTAGACCGGATATTGGGGCCGGACTACGTACATGACTCCGCCACCTATGCTTCCTTTATGAATACGGCGGCGGAAAAAGGCTTGTCCGTGGAGCACCCCACCCCCGGAGATATGTTCACCCTGGGCGACGCCGGATTCACTGTACTCGCACCGGACCGGATTTATGAGGATCCCAACAACAATTCCATCGTCATCCGCCTGGTCAACGGACAGAACAGTTTTCTTCTCATGGGAGATGCAGAGTCCGAAAGTGAAGAAAGCATGTGCCGTTCGAACCTGAAGGTACAATGCGACGTACTCTGTCCGTCGCATCACGGCTCCTCTGACGGCACCAGCTCGCTGCTACTGGACTCTGCAAGACCCAAATACGCCGTCATCAGCTGCGGAGCCGGAAACGACTACGGACACCCCCATAGAGAGACACTTCAGCGGCTGGCCGACGCCGGAGTCACTGTCTACCGGACAGATGAGCTGGGCACGGTCATCGCTTATTCTGACGGAAATGAGCTCTGGTGGGAGGGCCGGCCCTCACCTTTTAATTCTTCGGAATAAAATCAAATTTTGTATATTTCGGATAATCGGCAAACATCAGATACTGCGCCGGTACGTCCTCCTCCATCACCGGAATCCGCTCTCCGGCTGTATGGAACCGGTTGTCGATGGTATCGTCATTCGTCGTGGATACCTCAAACAGGATCACGTCTCCCGTACCCGGAACGCCCTGCCACTGATGATACTGGCCCGGATCCAGGGAAATAGACTGGCCCGGCTTCAGGACAACCTTGCCGCCTGCCGGAACAGTCACTCTCTTTCCGTCAATCGCAGCAATCACCGGCGTATCGGCGAACTGCCCCTTCTTTCCGGCGCGGCCGCCCTCCACATCCGCGTAATCCTCCGGCGTGGAATTGTACAGCGTGATCTCCAGATCCCCGCCGCCGCGGTTGATGATATCTTCCCGCTTGTACCAGTGATAATGGAAGGGCAGGATCTGACCGTCCATGACGTACAGCATTTTTTCCGCATAGGGCTTCGGATATTTGTCCTTTGCGTAGAAATTTCCGTTCCTGAAGGTAAAGATCGTCAGACCGATCTTGTCAAAATCACCGCTGCCGAAATCCGTGATATCCCATCCCAGCATGTTTTCCACAAGCTCCACCTCGGACTCGTCCAGATTCTCCCACTCCTTTGTCCCGTAATACGCAAAAGGCGGAAGCGGAAAATTCGCCTTTTTCAGCGCGTCGATTGTGTACTGAATGATTTCATTTGCTCTTGACCGTTTCATTGTGTAAAACCTCCCTTTCTGTTTTTGCTTTTTATTTTAAATTTCCATTTCCCCCAACATCCGCTCCAGCGCCTCGCGGTCCGTGATCCTGTATTTCCCCTTCTGCTCCAGATGCTCTATCCAGCCCCTCTCGCAGAATCTTTTTACCACCCGCAAAAGCTGCCGGTAGCTGCACCGGATAGCCCCGGAGATCTGACGCAGGCTCCCGATGTCATCGCCCTCCCGGTCGGACAGAAGATACTTCACAAAACGGATTTCCAAAGGGTACGCCTCGATATCCATATACCTGCGCCGCATGTCGTTATATTTCTGGGCGAGAATATTCGTCAGAAATATCTGGAATTTCAGGTCGTTATCCAAAATATGGCGGTTCTCTTCTATGGGAATCACGATGCACTCGCAGTCCTCCGTCACCTCCGACTGGGAAATCAGCGGAATATCCATGACATATTCCACCTCTCCGAACAACCCCTCATTGCGGGCGTCAAAGAAAAAGTATTCCTCATAGTTATCCGCAATACAGGAAAATTTGACCGTCCCGCTGATTAGAAAGAACAGCTTATCGGCTTTATCGCCGTACAAAGCGATCAATTCCCCTTTCCGGTAGCGCACCAGCTTTTTCGTCAGCGCCTCCCAGTTTGAAAAATGAGAACAGATATCATATTTTTCGCAATATCTCTGCAGCAGTTTTTTATCCTGAACAACAATCATACTCTCACCTGCCTTTACAGTATCCTTTTTCCCCGAAAAAAGATATGACATTGTCACATCAATTTCCACCGGAAAACTTGAAAATTATACTGGTATTTTATCAGATATAGTGTTATACTGTCACCACAGATAAATAATGAATGCAAAATAGGGTTTCATGCGTTAAGTGTTCCGTGGATGGGGAGTTGCCGCAGAAACGAAAAGCCGGTTCTTGCAAGGCTGACCGGTTTACGATATGTAGCCCGCACCCGTTGCAAATAAGATGGATTCATCTCGATTGTGAAGGGATACAATTATTATTTATTCCGATTACCATTTCACATCGGGATGTTTTAGTATGCAGACATTTCCTACTTCCTCATTCTATCTGCCATACATCCCGAAACGTTCTCAAGGAGGTATGAGCATTATGGATTACGAGAAGATCAAAGAAGGCGTTCGCCTGATGCTGGAGGGCATCGGGGAAGATGTCACCCGGGAGGGTCTTCTGGATACACCTGACCGTATTGCCCGCATGTGCAGCCAGATATACGGCGGGCTGACCGAAGACGCCGGCGTTCATCTTGCCAAACAATTCCAGGCCACCAACAACAATATCGTTTTGGAAAAGGACATTACCTTCTATTCCACCTGCGAGCATCACCTGCTGCCGTTTTATGGGAAGGCCCACGTTGCTTACATCCCGGACGGCCGTGTCGCGGGCCTGAGCAAGCTTGCCCGGACCGTGGAGGTCTTTGCCCGCCGTCCGCAGATCCAGGAAAATATGACGGCCCAGATCGCCGACGCCCTGGAGGAGCATCTGAAGCCGAAGGGCGTTATGGTTATGCTGGAAGCGGAGCATATGTGCATGACGATGCGCGGGGTGCAAAAGCCCGGGACGAAGACCGTTACCACCATCGTCCGGGGCGTGTTTGCGGAGGATTATTCCCTGCAGCAGACCTTCCTCGCAATGGTGAAGTAGATGGAACGAATACATAAAATCTGGGAGCACCCGCTTTATCAGGAACAGTTCCGGCTTCTGCAGGCTGCAGAGGCGGACCGCAGATTCTGCCGCCATACGCTGGAGCATTTTCTGGATGTTGCCCGGATCGCCTATATTGCCAGTCTGGAGTCCGGCGCTCCTCTCTCCAGGGAGATTATTTATGCGGCGGCGCTGCTCCACGACATCGGACGGTACGCACAGCTTTCCCAGGGCATTCCCCATGAGGAGGCCGGAGCCGATTTTGCCGGAAAAATCATGGCGGACTGCGATTTTTCCCGGGAGGAAATATCCCAGGTACAGGAAGCCATACGAAGCCACCGAGGAAGCCGGCCGGGCACCGCCGGGACAGAGCTTGCGCAGTATTTATACAGAGCGGACAAGCAGTCCCGCTGCTGCTTTGCATGTCCGGCAGCCGCAGAGTGCAACTGGAGTCCCGAAAAAAAGAATCTGCGGATTCTGTTTTAATGAAGGAGAATTGCTATGATTATCGGAAAAAAAGAATTTGATACCGCAAATAAATGTTACATTATGGGAATTTTAAACGTTACGCCGGATTCCTTTTCGGACGGCGGCAAATTCAACCAGCTCGACGCTGCGCTGCGCCACGCAGAAGAAATGGTGAATGAGGGCGCGGATATTATCGACATCGGCGGCGAATCCACCCGGCCCGGACATCAGGTTATCACAGATGAGGAGGAGATCGCCCGGGTCACCCCGGTGATCGAAGCGGTAAAGAGCCGTTTTGACGCTCCCATCTCTATTGATACGTATAAGGGCGCCGTGGCTGAAGCTGCGCTGCAGGCCGGCGCTGACCTCGTCAACGATATCTGGGGATTCAAGCATGACCGGCATGTAGCGGAGCTCACCGCAAAATACGGAGCTGCCTGCTGCCTGATGCACAACCGTCACGAAGCGGTCTATGACAATTTTCAAAGGGACGTGCTCTCCGACCTGGAGGAATGTGTCCGCATCGCAAGAGAAGCCGGGGTGGCCGACGACAAGATCATGCTGGATCCGGGGGTTGGCTTCGGAAAAACCTACGAGATGAATCTTGAGATCATGAACCACGTAGAGATCCTTCATCAGCTCGGTTTTCCGGTGCTTCTGGGCACCTCCCGCAAGTCCATGATCGGACTGACCCTGGACCTGCCCGCCACAGACCGGGTGGAAGGCACTCTGGCCACCACCGTCATGGGCGTTATGAAGGGCTGTGCCTTCGTCCGGGTACATGACATCAAAGAAAACCGCCGCGTCATCCAGATGACCGAAGCGATTCTGAAGCACTAAATACAGCCGGCAGCCAGACATGTCCGGCTCTCCGGCTGAATGATACAGGAGATTTTATGGATAAGATTACAATACAGAACCTGGAACTATTCGCCCGTCACGGCGTTTTTCCGGAAGAAAATACACTGGGACAGAAATTTATCCTGTCCGCCGTGCTTTACACGGACACGAGAAAGGCCGGGATGAGCGACGCTCTGGAGCACTCCACCCATTACGGCGAGGTCAGCCATTTCATCAAGACCTTCGTGGAGGGCCATACCTACAAGCTCATCGAAAGCGTCGTGGAGCAGCTGGCACAGGAGCTTCTTCTGACCTTTCCGCTGATTGAAAAGGTGGATCTCGAGATCAAGAAGCCCTGGGCCCCCATCGGCCTGCCGCTGGACACGGTCTCTATCCAGATATCCCGGGGCTGGCATACGGCCTATATCGCCCTGGGCTCCAACATCGGGGACAAAAAAGCTTATCTCGATATGGCGGTTTCCATGCTGAGGGAGCACCGCCTCTGTCAGGTCAAAAAGGTATCGGAGTATCTTGTGACCGCCCCCTACGGCGGCGTCGAGCAGGATGATTTCTTAAACGGCGCGCTGGAGCTTTGCACCCTGCTGACCCCGGAGGAGCTGCTGGATGAGCTGCACGTGATCGAGCAGGCCGCCCACCGGGAACGGCTGATCCACTGGGGCCCCCGTACCCTTGACCTGGACATCCTGCTTTACGATGACCTGGTGCTGGATACGGAGGAGCTGCATATTCCCCATATTGAAATGCACAAACGGGATTTTGTGCTGATCCCACTGGCGCAGATCGCGCCGTATAAGCGGCACCCGCTGCTGCATGCTACTGTGGAAGAGCTGCTTCACGCAGCAGTGCATCCAGCACTGAATTAATATCCCCATTTATACAAACAGCCCGGTCGGCAATCTCCTGGGGGCAGTATGCATCGCCCTGATTGATGCAGGCATAAACCGCCCTGATATTTTGGGCGGTCATCTGCCAGAACGGATACTTGATAATAGCCGGGGTATTTAAGCCGACGCCAAGCTCCAAAAGCAGAATATGCCGCCGCTCATACCTGCCAATAAAATTCTCATAGCGTTTCGCCGCCGCATACCAGCCTTTATCCTGCACAAAAAGGTTATCGCTGCGCAGGTTCACAGTCATCGGCGCGCCGCAGACCGGGCACCTGGGAATAAGCCGTGTGGGTATCCTCATATCACTTTGCTCTGCAACCATTTCCCGGACAGCATCCTCGTTGTCATAGGTCGTATCATGACAGGCTTTTGAGCATTGCCAGAGACCGTAATCGCCTTGTGTATAGAACAGGCGCTTTTTATCAAAACCTGCGAGCTGAAACTGATGGTCTACATTGGTAGTCAGGACAAAATAGTCCTTATTTTTTACCAGCTCCAATAAATCCTTATATGGCTTGCCCGCCGGTAAATCATAACGGTTGTAATAAATATGCCGGCTCCACCATGCCCAGTATTCCTCCAGTGTATCATAGGGATAAAACCCGCCGGAATAGATGTCATTGATTCCGTATTTCTCATGAAAATCCCAAAAATACCGATAAAAGCGCTCACCGGAATAGGTCAGGCCCGCAGAGGCCGACATACCGGCTCCTGCGCCGACAAGAACAGCGTCAGCGGTTTCTATTTCTTCTTTCAGTCGTTTCATATTATCCGAGCAGCTTCCTATAGATTTCGTAATCAATCTGTTTAAAAACATTGAATATCACCTCAATTTTACTGTTCGTTTGCCGTTTATAATCCTGTACGGTCAGCACTGCGATTTCTGCCGCCTTATCGTTTGGAAAATGAAATTCTCCCGTAGAAATGCAGCAAAAAGCAATACTTTTTACGCCATTGTGCTCTGCCAGCTCCAAACAGGAGCGATAGCAGGAAGCAAGCTGTTCTTTGTGCTTTTTCGTAAGCTCTCCGCGCACAATGGGACCCACCGTATGAATGACATATCTGCTTGGAAGATTATAGGCCAATGTGATTTTTGCTTTTCCTGTGCCTTCCTCGTGTCCCTGCGCCTGCATGAGCTCATTGCAGGAAAGGCGGAGCTGGATTCCCGCATAGGTATGAATTGCATTGTCAATACAGCCATGGCAGGGACAGAAACAGCCCAGCATCTGACTGTTGGCAGCATTCACAACAGCGTCGCATCGAAGCGTCGTAATATCGCCCTGCCAAAGATAAATATCCTTTTGTATCGGGTGTAAATCCGCCAGCTTCGTAACGCCTTTTTCTGCGGTTTCTGTTTGTAAATAAGCGTCCTGCACCTCCAAAAATTCATGGCCCGCAGTCTGCGGCATACGAATATTAAAAAGGGAGCGGAGCAGATTTTTCTGTTCCTGCTTATTTTTCGGAATCTCTATCCCTTCAAACCGGGGCTGTTCCCTCAGCAATTCCTGAATTAAGTAAATCCTTCTCTCTGTCTGCGTCATTGTATCTCTCCTTCAAACAACAGTGTTTGCGGCCGAACAGCTTCTTTGTTCCCGGTATCAGGATTCTGCATCAAGCGGCAAGCGCTGACAACACTGGCCCAGCTTTACTTCATTTTTACCACCTGTCTCTTTGCACCTGACTATTTGTATTCCGCTGCCCTCGACATCACGAATTTCCGTTACTCCAGCTCAAAGGCTCCCGTATAAAGCTGGTAATACTGTCCCTTCTGAGCGATCAGGTCATCATGATCGCCCCGCTCAATGATACGCCCATGCTCCAGCACAATAATCACATTGGAATTCTTTACCGTAGACAGACGATGAGCGATCACAAAGACCGTCCTGCCCTCC
This sequence comes from Lachnospiraceae bacterium, assembly GCA_030524705.1. Lineage (GTDB taxonomy): Bacteria > Bacillota > Clostridia > Lachnospirales > Lachnospiraceae > Choladousia. The sequence goes on from JAUNGD010000060.1 coordinate 20,638, forward strand.
ATCAGAGCATCCATGCCCCGCTGCACGATGGCCTCCGTCCGCGTATCAATAGAAGAGGTCGCCTCATCCAGGATCATGACCGGAGGATCGGCCACCGCAGCCCGGGCGATCGAAAGCAGCTGGCGCTGACCCTGGGAAAGGTTGGCTCCGTTTCCGGTGAGCAGCGTCTGATATCCGTCCGGAAGACGGGTGATAAAATCGTCCGCCCCGGCCAGCTTTGCAGCGTCTATGCATTCCTCATCGGTGGCATCCAGCTTTCCATATCTGATATTTTCCATTACCGTACCGGTAAACAGGTTCGTATCCTGCAGCACGATCCCTAAGGCATGGCGCAGGTCGCTTTTCCTGATTTTGTTGATATTGATGCCGTCATAACGGATCTTGCCGTCTGCAATATCATAAAACCGGTTCAGCAGATTCGTGATGGTGGTCTTGCCTGCACCGGTGGCGCCGACAAAGGCCACCTTCTGTCCCGGCTTCGCATATAGGCTGACATCATGCAGGACTGTCTTTCCCTCCTCATAGGCAAAATCCACATTAAACAGCCGGACGTCGCCCGTCAGCTTCGTATATGTGACCGTACCGTCCGCCTGATGCGGATGCTTCCAGGCCCAAAGCCCGGTACGTTCCCCGCACTCAACGATCTGTCCGTTCTCTTCCCGGGCGTTCACCAGGGTGACATACCCATTATCCTGCTCCGGCTGCTCATCCATCAGATGGAAGATCCGCGCAGTGCCTGCCATTCCCATAACCACCGCATTGACCTGATTCGATACCTGATTGATGGCGCCCACGAACTGCTTCGTCATATTCAAAAACGGAACTACAATACTGATGCTGATGGCCAGACCGGAAATACTTACATTCGGCAGCCGGAAGACCAGCAGGATACCGCCTGTAAGCGCCACAATGACGTACAGGACGTTGCCGATATTGTTAAGGATCGGGATCAGCGTATTCGCATATTTATTTGCCCGCTCCGACTCCTGGAACAGCTGTTCATTCAGCTTGTTAAAGGCCGCCTCACTTTCTTCCTCATGGCAGAATACCTTGATGACCTTCTGTCCGTTCATCATTTCCTCCGCAAAGCCCTCCACCTTGCCGAGAGCCGTTTGCTGCCGGAAGAAGTATCGGGCAGAGCCGCCTCCCACCTTCCTGGTCACATTCAGCATGATGATGATTCCCACCAGCACCACCAGAGTCAGCCACAGGCAATAGTACAGCATAATGCAAAAGAGCGCGATCACCGTGATCGCCGAAACCAGCAGCTGCGGAAAGCTCTGGGAGATCATCTGCCGCAGAGTATCAATGTCATTCGTGTAATGACTCATAATGTCGCCGTGGTTATTCGCGTCAAAATATTTGATGGGAAGTCTCTGCATCCCATTAAACATCCTTCCCCTCAGCCTTTTCAAAGTGCCTTGAGTGATGATCGCCATCAGCTGATTAAATGCAACCGTCGCCGCCAGGGAAAGAACATAAAAACCGGCCAGAAGCTTCACCAGAGAAAACACCTTCGGACCGATGACATTCCAGTCTCCGCTCTGCCAGTTTTCCTCTATAATTGCAATGATATTCTGCATGAATACCGTCGGAACGGCAGTGATGCCGGCACTCACCACAATACAAAGCACTGCAGCAGGCAGCATGACAGGATAAAATTCCAGCATCGTTTTCAGAAGCCGCTTTATGATTCCTTTTTCTATTCTTTTATTCTCCATCCTTACCACCTGCCTTATTCTGAGAAGTATAGATCTCACGGTAAATATCATTTTCCGCCATCAGCTCCTTATGAGTACCGATGGCGTGGATCCTGCCGCCCTCCATCACAATGATGCGGTCCGCATCCTCCACTGACGCGGTACGCTGGGCGATAATGATCTTAGTGGTCTCCGGAATATATTCCCGCATTGCCTTGCGGATCTTCGCATCTGTCCTGGTATCCACAGCGCTGGTGGAATCGTCCAAAATCAGTATCTTCGGCTTTTTCAGCAAAGCCCT